>NZ_JBSFDB010000090.1:0-21679 GCF_053593695.1 Streptomyces sp. NPDC002144 | reverse complement strand
CGTGCCGAGCGACAGGTCGAGCACGTCGAGGCTGGCGACGATGGGCGCGGCCCCCACAGCCGCCGCGACCTCGTCTTGCATCTCGCTGTTACGCACGACGAGACTCCGCAGCCGCGGCACCCGGCTTCCGGACAGGATCCCCGCGAGGTCGGCGATCTCGCCGTCGCCCCGAGACCAGGTCAGACTGTACGTCGGGCCGCGCGGAACAGCGGCCTTGCAGGACCCGCACGACCAGGGCAGTGACGCGTTCACGGCCGGCACCTACTTCCTGCACCACGTCGTGACGGAGAACCACTTCCACACCACGCCGCAGATCGGCACCCGTATGGTCACCTTTCCCGCGACGCCCTGCGGTCCCTGGTCGCCGGGAAACCACGCACCGGGCAGGCCACCTCACCCGTGGCGCAGATCCTCATGGCACACGCCGACACGGTGCAGCGGACCGTGAGCGAGCGTAACCCCTTGGGCGCGCACGTCGTCTTCCCTGTTGGATCTACGTGTTGAAGCGGATCGAGCAAGGGTGGCTGCGTGCCGGGGTGGCGTAGGTATTGGGTGCTGAGGGACCGCCAGGTGGCGGAGGATCGAGTGCCCGTTCTGGCCGGGTGGAAGGACCTGGCGGAGCGTGAGGATCGAGTTGGTATTCATCCTGGGGATCCGATTCTTCTTTCTCCGGACTACCGGATCGATGAGGTGCTGAGCCGGTATCTGTGCCGGTCGTCGTTCGCCCGTCTCGCGCAGGAGACGAAGCGGAACTACACGGACGACTACTGCTTGTTCTTCGACTTCCTGTGGGGTCGCGAGAAGACGTGGCGCGACGCCACGGCAGACGATCTGTGGGACTTCGAGGACTGGCGGACCCGCTCGCTGCGGAACCCGCGCCGGGTCGGTGGGGCACGGTGGAACCGCGGGCTGGCCGCGCTGATCCGGTTGTACGAGTGGGCGGTACAGCGCGATCACGTGATGGTCAACCCGGTGATCATGCGGTCGGTCCTCGGCAGGAGCGGTCAGCGTGTTCTGGTGCCGGCGGCCCGGGCGAAGAACGCGCGGACCAGCGAGGTCCGTTGGCTGACCCCGCGGGCTTTTCGCCGCTGGGTGGAGGTCGGTCTGCGTGGCTATGGCGCCGACGGCATACCGTCGCCGGGGTGGGCGGGGCGGCTGGCCGACCGCAACGCTGCCTTCGCTGACCTGCTGTTCTCCTCCGGGGTTCGGCTGACGGAGGGGGCTTCGTTGCTGACTGTGGAGGTTCCGCGCCTCCGGCTGGAGGGCGGTCGATACTACGTGGGGCGGCTCGCTCGGGTGGTGACGAAGTCGAAGCGGGCTCGCACGTTCTACGCCTCCTCTGTGGTGGTGGGCGAGATCGAGGGGTACGTCGAGTCCTCGCGCGCCCGGGTGGTGCGGCGCGCGCAGGCCTTGGGCCGCTTCGACGATGTTCCGATGCGGCTGGTAACTCACGAGACTGGTCGGCACCGGCGTGTACTGCACTGGCGCGACCGGGACGGCGTGGTCGGGCAGACCCCACTGACTGAGGCGACGGTGGAGGAGCGGATGAGCTTCTTCACCGAGGGGCCGGCAGGTCCGGAGCCGTTGTGGCTGTGGCTGAACGAGTCCGGTCTGCCGTTCCACCCGGCCTCGTGGGAGAACGTGTTCCGGGCCGCGAACGAGCGGTGCGAGGCGGTGCTGTCACCGGTGACAGACGAGGCGCCGTTCTGTACGCCGCACATGTGCCGGCACAGCTTCGCGTTGCTGATGCTCGTGGTCCTCAACCACGTCATGGACCGGCGTATGGGGCTGACGCCGGAGGAGCGGCGAGACTTCCGTCTTCTGTACGGCGATCCGTGGCGGATGGTGCAGGACCTGCTCGGTCACGCCCAGCTGGAGACCACGAAGGCCGTGTACCTCGCCCCGGTCGCGGATCTGCAACTGCGGTCGCTGCTGACCGACTTCGTACCCACCGCCGGACCGGTGACGGAGCAGGAACTCGCGGGGCTGTTCACGCAGCTGGCCCGGGAGAGCGAGGGCATCCAGGACCTGGACGAGAAGCTGGTGACCCCGTGAGTCGTCGCGGCCGCACGGCCGCCCTGCCCGATGGACCGCATCAGCGTCTGCAGGTCCTTGAGGAGGACGGCCTGGTCGTACGGCACCAGGACGCGCAGGGGCGGGTGAGCAGCTACGACTTCGGCGTGCTGCCGGTCCCGAGGATATTCCAGCAGTCGTTGGCCGTGCTGTACGCGGCGAAGTGCGCGCCGGGCGGAGGCTGGGACAGCATCGAGACCAGCGAGGCCCATTGGTACCTCGTCAAGCCCTTCACCGAGTTCCTCGCCGGCCTGGACGACGTACCGCAGGACGTGGACCGGCTGACACCAGCCCACTGGAGCGAGTGGCGGCTGAGTCTGCCGCCACGGGCGAACGGCTACAGCAAGTACGCGTCGATCGCCGGCCTGCTCCAGATGGATCCGCGCCTCACCCAGCCGGTACGGGAGGCGATGGCCACGCGGTTCGTGTGGGCGCCGGGCCGTGAACAGGCCTATGGGCCCGAGGAGTTCAAGGCGATCCGCGTCGCGGCCCGCCGGACGTTCCGCTCAGCACTGCTGCGGATCCGGGAGAACACCGACCGGCTGGCGGCCTGGCGCGCGGGCACGATGGAGCCGGGCAGCCGGGAGTGGCTGGTCGGCGAGGCCCTGGACGTGCTGGCGCGCACCGGCGATGTCCCGCTGTACGAGTGGGGACGCAGGGTGCGCCGTCGCTACCGTCCGGCTCTGGGCGGCGACTCGGCGCAGGACACCTGGAAGCGGCTCTTCCTCAGCCGTAAGGAGACGGCGGCGCTGGCGGTGCTCATCGCCGCGGAGCTCGGGCTGAACTCCACGCCGATCTCCGAGATGCCCGTGCCGGAGATGCTGCCCGGCACGGCGGAGGCGGGGATGCCGGTCTACCGGCTGCGGTTGGAGAAGCGACGCCGCGCAGGTCACCGTGGCCGTTTCGAGAGCCGGAACCTCACCGATTCCGGCGCCGACTCTTCCGGGCGGATCATCAGCGAGGCCTTGGAGGCGACCGCGCACGCGCGGGCCGTGTTGGCGCTGCTCGGTGCGGACATCGACCGGCTGCTGGTCTGGCACCAGACCACCGAGCACGAGGGACAGGCCTACCGCAGGGCCGTCCGGGTCGGCCAGTTCGGGTTCGGCGTGGATGAACGTGCCGGCGCCGACTGGGCTCGGTCGGTCGGGCTGTCCGGCTCCCCGCTCAAGCGGATCCGCAAGACCGTGAACGTGCTGCACCGGCGTGAGCCCGGGCAGAACACCCAGGACACGCACGACAGTGTCTACGTGTTGCCGGAGCCGCAAGTCCAGGAGGCGGCCGTGCCGGTGATCGCCGACGGAGCCCTGGACGCGGTGGCTGCCGCCCATCGCACCGTGTTCGCCGCCCGCCTGACCGAGAAGTCCGGGGCAGGGGTCCGGGAGACAGCGACGGCGGGCTGCGCCGACTACGAGCACAGCCCGTTCGGCCCGCCGGGCCAGAGCTGCGCCGCCTCGTTCCTGCTGTGTACGGCCTGCCCGAACGCGCGCGTCACGCCCGCCCACTACCCCCGTCTCGCGCACATTCACCAGGCGTTGGGCAACCTGCGCGGCACGGTGGAACCAGCCGTGTGGGACGCGGACTGGGCCGATGCCCACGCCCGGCTCACCGATCTGCGCGACCGGGTCGGACAGCCGCTCTGGGATGCCGCGCGCGCCTCGGTCAGCGACGCCGATCGTGATGTCATCGATCAACTTCTCCACGGGGACTACGACTTGTGACCGCTCTGCCCTCTGAACTGCCGACTTTGCCTGGATGGAGGACCCCGGTCATCGCACCGTCCTTGATCCTGGCGTCCGGGCCCGTCCCGATCTCGATCTACGGCGACGACGTCTGGTCTCTCGCTCCGCTGATAGCCAACCCCAGTGCGTCGCGGGTCGGCGTGGACTGGTCGAACTTCCCCGAGACCTTCCGGGAAGAGATGCGCCTGGCGGCCTGGATGATGATCAATACGGCGCTGCCGGCGAGTGTTCTGGTCGGTCACCCGGCCTGGCACTCCCGACTGGGGCCGCACGGGATCTACGACACCGTGCGGCGCTGGCAGCGCTTCGCCCACTGGCTCACCGCCCAGGGGACATCCGGCCTCGGCACGTGCACGGCCGAGACCTTCACCGCGTACGCCGCTCACCTGGCCCGCCGACCAGGGGCCAACCGCAACGACGGTACGAAGGAACTGATCGCGCTGACCCGGTTGTGGGCGTTCGACGCCGCGAGCGCCCACCCGGCCGGCCTGGTGATGCCTCCCTGGCACCGGTACGGTGTCGACGACTACCTCCCGGCCACGCCCGGCCCCGGCCCCGGCCCCGGCCCCGGGGAGAACATCCGCGAGCCGATCGCTCCCGCCACCATGGGGCCTTTGCTGGTCTGGGCGCTGCGCGTGGTCGACGACTTCGCCGACGACATCGTGTCCGCCCAGGCGGAGGCGCAGCGCCTGACCGAGCAGGCCGAGCGGACCGTCTGCACATGGGAGTCCATGGGGCGGCTAAGGAGCTATCTCGATCAGCTCGTGGCCCGTGGTGCACCCGTACCCACCCGGTGGCACAAGGGCGAGCACCAGATCAGCATGACCTACATGGCCGCGCTGGTCGGCTGCTCACCGAAGCACTTCAATAGTCATCTGCGCACCGAACTGCGGAAGGGCTTCCGCGACTACGCCCGGCGTCACCCCGGCCGCTGCCCACTCGCCACGCCGATCACGGGACGGGTCGCCGGGCAGCCGTGGACCGAAACGATCGACTTCACCGAGGTCCCTCAGCTCATGCGGCACCTCAACGTCGCCTGCTTCATCGTCCTGGCCTACCTGACCGGTATGCGGCCCGGCGAGGTGATGGCCCTGGAGAACGGCTGCTGCCCCGAACCGCCCTTGCCTGAACGGCACTTGATCTACGGCCGGGTGTTCAAGGGCGTCCACGACCAGGACGGCAACCACTACTCCGCCGGGCAGGTGCGGGAAGTTCCCTGGGTCGCCATTCCTCCGGTGGTCAACGCGATCCGCGTGCTGGAACGCATCGCCCCCGACGGGCTCCTCTTCGACACCGCCGTCCACGCGATCCCGCGCGGCCGCGTCTCCACGGGCCGGGTCGTCGGCTTCGAGGGGATGCGCAACCGCATCGAGGACTTCATCGAATGGGTCTCCGACCTCGCGGTGCGCCTGGACCGTCCCCATGAAGTCATCCCCGACGATCCGTTCGGGGCTCTGGGCGTGGCACGCTTCCGCCGGTCGCTGGCCTGGCACATCGCCCGCCGTCCGGGCGGGCTGGTGGCCCTGGCCGTCCAGTACGGACACCTGCGCACCGCAGTGAGCGCCGGCTACGCCGCGCGCGGCCGCGGCGGCATCCACGAGCTGCTCGACATCGAAACCGCCCGGGCAACCGCCGACACCCTCACCACCCTCCACGACGACCTCGCCGCCGGAACCGGGATTTCAGGGCCGGCCGCCCGGCGAGCGATCCACGCCGCCGCCCAGGCCCCCACGTTCGCCGGGTCCATCCGCACGCACCGGCAGGCCCGGGACATCCTGGGCAACCCGGCCCTGACCGTCTACGACAACCCTCACTCGTTCCTGATGTGCGTCTACAACCGCGACCGCGCCCTGTGCCACCGGCTCGATGTCGCTGACGCCCCGAGCCTGGACCGATGCCAGCCCACCTGCGCGAACATCGCGCGCACCGACCGCCATGCCGACGAACTCGTACAGCACGCACAGGCGTTGGAGAAACAGGCCGCCGCAGAGGCAGTGCCCGGCCCGCTCGCCGACCGGCTCACCCTGCGCGCCGACCATCTCCGTGACCTGGCCGACCGTCATCACCACGGCCGCATCGACCTCCAGGAGCCGACGTCATGAGCCCCACCCCGGACGAGCGCGACCTCATCCGTGCCGCGATGGACCGCATCCTGGGCGGAACGCCCGAGCGCTCCAACGGCGCGCTGACGATCGTCGCCCTCGCCCTCGAAGCCGGTGTCCCGCGCAACGCACTCACCCAGCGGCACACCGACCTGAAGAACGACTTCTACGACAAGGTCCGCAATCGTGGCGGCACCCCAGACAGCGAACAGCGCCTGCGTAAGCAGGTCCGCCGGCTGAAGGAGCTACGCGCTGCCGACACAGAGGAGATCGCCCAGCTCAAGGCCGACGTCGAAGGTCTCGTCGGTGCGCTGCACCAAACGACAATCGAAAACCAACTTCTACGCCAGCAGCTCGCAGAGCGGTCCGCGGTCCGTACGCTGCCCACCCAGCCCCGTCCCGTTCTGGGCTGACCCAACGCGGTGGGCCTGCTCGGCGAAGTGCCGCCTTGAGCTGGTGTTATGGATGGGGTTTCGTTCTGTCCGTTGTCCAGTGCGGGCATGGGGCAGGGCCCTCCGGCGTGAAGGGCCCTGGACCAGTGGTGGCGTCGGTTCTGGCACTGTGCTCCGACGCGGTCGCGAACGCGTCGTCCAAGCTTTCGATGCTGCCCTGCGCGGTGATACGCAGGGCACCGTGTCCGGGATCGCCCGCGCCACGAGCGCCGCCCGTCGCGGCCTCAAGCTCTTCTCTCAGCTGCCGGTTCTCCAAGGTGGTCCGCCAGATGTGGCAGGCGGCGAGTGCCGCCACCAGGCGCCTAGGTCAGGACCAGAGGGACGCCGGTGGCCTGCGGCCTGAAACGCCGCGGCTTGCCTCCGCACTCGGCGGCGGACCTTTTCGGTTCACGCGCTGTCGGCGGGCAGCGGCGGGTAGTCGGTGTAGCCGCGGTGGTCGCCGCCGTAGAAGGTGGCCGCGTCGGGGGTGTTGTAGGGGCCGCCGGCTGTGAGGCGGGCGGGCAGGTCGGGGTTGGCCAGGAACAGCGCGCCGAAGGCGATGATGTCCGCGGTGCCGTCCGCGATGTGGGCGAGTGCGCCGGGGCCGGTGGTCTCGGGGTGGGTGAAGGGGTTGAGGATGAACGCCGTCGGCCAGTCCTTGCGCAGCCGGGCGGTCAGGTCGCGGTCCGGGCTCTCGACCAGGTGCAGGTAGGCGAGGTCCAGCCGGGCGAGTCCGGCGGTCAGGGTGGTGTAGGTCTCCAGCACGTTGGCCGGGTCGGTCTCGGCGATGTCGTTGTAGGGGTTGCCGGGGGAGATGCGGAAGCCGGTCCGGTGGCCGCCGATCGCCTCCGCGACGGCCGTGGCGACCTCGATGCCGAAGCGGGCCCGGTCTGCGGCGCCGCCTCCCCAGCTGTCGGTGCGCAGATTGGTGTTGGGGGCGAGGAACTGGTGGATCAGGTAGCCGTTCGCCCCGTGGATCTCCACGCCGTCGAAACCGGCGGCGATCGCGTTGCGCGCGGCGTCGGCGTAGTCGGCGATCGTCTGGGTGATGTCGTCCTGGTCCAGTTCCTTCGGCGTGACGTAGTCCTGGGGGCCCTGGTAGGTGAACACCTGGCCCGACGCCGCGACCGGGGAGGGGGCGACGGGGTGGAGTCCGTCGGGCAGCAGGCTGGGGTGGCTGATCCGCCCGGTGTGCATCAGCTGCGCGAAGATCGTGCCGCCCTGGGCGTGGACGGCGTCGGTCACCTTCCGCCAGGCATCGACCTGCGCCGTGGAGTGCAGGCCCGGGGTGTTGGTGTAGCCCTGACCGCCCACCGACGGCTGGATGCCCTCGGTGATGATCAGGCCGGCGCTCGCGCGCTGCGCGTAATAGGTCGCCATCAGCTCCGTCGCCGTGGCCGCGGGTGCATCCGCGCGGCTGCGGGTCATCGGCGCCATCGCGATGCGGTTGGCGAGCGTCTTGCCGCCCAGGTCGATCGGGTCGAACGCGGTGGTCATGGCAGCTTCCTTCGAAGAATTGGTCGGGTGAAAGAGACAGGCGGCGGCACGTTCCCTGCGAGGTGGCGGGGAACTGGTGATCGGCAAGACCAGGGGTGCCGCCGCCGGAAAACAGTCATAGGCGTCAGCTGTGGCCGAAGGCCGCCGCGGTGGCCACGCACGAGAGCGATGTGCTCGCCGAGGTCACCGAACGCGGGCTGCTGACCAGGAACTTGCGGACCGTCAGCGCCCTGGCGGACCCGACGGTCCTCGAGCCGGTGATCGCCGCTGTGACCGCGGGCTCAAAGGGGCGGGCACTGTGTCGCCAGCCGGGCGCCTGTCCATGGGTGAGCGGGGCTGCCGCATGGACAGGCATGAGCGTGGGCCTCAAGCGGCTTCGAGGAAGGGGTAGTCGGTGTAGCCCTCGGCGCCCGGCCCGTAGAACAGTTCCGGCCGCGGCTCGTTCTCCGGGTGGCCACCCTGCCAGCGCGCGACCAGGTCGGGGTTGGCGATGAGGGCCCGGCCCACGGCCACGGCGTCGGCGTGGCCGGCCTCGATTTGCTGGAGCGCCTGCTCGCGGGTGGTCTGCCCCCCGAAGGGGCCGTTGTTGACGATCAGCTTGCCGTCGAAGCGCCGCCGCAGCTCCTGGACAAGGTCGCCGCCCGGCTCGGCGTGCAGTACGGAGAGGTAGGCCAGGCCCAGCGGGCGCAGTTGGTCCATCAGGGTGCCGTAGGTGGCCAGGACGTCGTCCCGGTCGGTCTCGAAGACGTCCCCGAGGTCGACCTCCGGCGAGATCCGCAGCCCGACCCGCTCGGCACCGACGGCCTGGGCGACCGCCGTGACGACCTCGACGACGAAGCGGGCGCGGTTGTGCGGCGAGCCGCCGTACTCGTCGGTGCGCTGGTTGGCCGCCGGGGAGAGGAACTCCTGGAGCAGGTAGCCGTTGGCGCCGTGGATTTCCACGCCGTCCGCTCCCGCCTCGATGGCCCGGCGGGCCGCGGCGGTGAAGTCCTCCACGGCTGCCCGGATCTCCGCGGTGGTCATCGCTTCCGGTACGGGGTAGGGCTGCTCGCCCTTCTCGGTGAACGTCTCGTTGATGATCCGACCGAAACCGGCTGAGGTCTGCGGGCTGGAGCCGAACTGGGCTTCGACCGCCGCGCGCAGGGCGGGAACCAGCGCGGCTGCGGTGGCAGGATCGGCCAGAACGTAGTCGGGGGCTATGCACTGCTGCCCCGCGTTGCCGAACTTGGCGCCGACCAGCCGCATCGCGGTCTCGTCCACGTCGGCGTCGGGCGCCACGAAGACCGGCGACTTGCCCCCGAGCTCAAGCGTGACCGGGGTGAGGTTCTTGGCTGCCGCGGCCATGACGATCCGGCCGACCGTGCCATTGCCCGTGTAGAAGATCTGGTCGAAACGCTGCGCCAGCAGGGCCGTGGTCTCCTCGGCGCCCCCCTCGACGACGGTGAGCACGTCGGCGTCGAAGTACTGGCGCAGCAGGCGTGCAGCGACCGCCGAGGTGTGCACCGACATCTCGCTCGGCTTGGCCACCACGGTGTTGCCGGCGGCCAGCGCGCCGATGATGGGGTCGATGAGAAGGTGCAG
This sequence comes from Streptomyces sp. NPDC002144, assembly GCF_053593695.1. Classification (NCBI taxonomy): domain Bacteria; kingdom Bacillati; phylum Actinomycetota; class Actinomycetes; order Kitasatosporales; family Streptomycetaceae; genus Streptomyces; species Streptomyces sp. NPDC002144. The sequence continues at coordinate 12,256 of NZ_JBSFDB010000090.1, read as the reverse complement.
CGGGAAATTCCACGGAGCGATCACCAGGACGACCCCGAGCGGGTCGTACGTGGTGTAGGCCGTGGTCGTGGGACCGAAGTGGGCGGGAACCTCCACCGGGCGGGGCTCAAGCCAGTTCTCGAGATTCGCCAGTGCCTCGTCGATGTCGGCGACGGTGAAGTCGATCTCCTGCATTTTCGCCTCGGCGGCGTTCTTCCTCAGATCCGCCCAGAGCGCATCGAGCAGCTCCTGCTCGTTCTCCACCAGCAGGGCCCGCAGCCGCTGCAACTGGTCGACGCGCCAGTCCAGTGGGCGGGTGACACCGGTGTTGAACGTCGCACGAAGGCGGCCCACCACCTCCGCAGCCGTCTCGCTCTGGTGCGTCCTCGACTCGATCCCCTGTGTTGCGCTCATGGGATGTACTCCGTTCTTGATCCAGGCCACGCCCCGGCCGCCTTCCAGCCGGGCACAGTGGCCAGCGTGCTGGACGATCCGGCATCCACCCAGGTCACGGCTTTGCGTACGTGCGCGGTGCCTACCACTGGTTGGGTCAGGAAGGTGTGCGTGCGACCGTGGATACTCGAGGCATGGACGAATACCCCGAACCGGTGCACGAGCCCGCCGCCGGCGCTCTGGACCCGCGTGCCGAGCTCAGTGAGTTCCTGCGCACCCGCCGGGCCCGGCTGAAGCCGGAGGACGTGGGACTGCCGGACTACGGGCGGTACCGGCGGGTACCGGGGCTGCGCCGCGAGGAGCTGGCGCAGCTGGCCGGGGTGTCCGTGGCGTACTACACACGCCTGGAGCAGGGCAACGGGCGGCACGTGTCGCCGGAGGTCCTCGACGCCATCGCCCGCGCCCTCAGGCTGAGCGACGCCGAGCACGCCCACCTCACACACCTGGCGAAGCCGAAACAGAAGAAGAAGCCGGCCGGCCGCGCCCAGCAGGTGCGGGGTCCCCTGCGGACGCTGCTGGACACCATGGACGGTGTTCCGGCGATCCTCGTGGGGCGGCGCTCGGACATCCTCCTCTGGAACCGGATGGCCGCGGCGGTCTTCGGCGACTGGGCCGAGCTGCCGGCCAGGGAGCAGAACTGGGCGCGGCTGGTCTTCCTGAGGCCCGAGTACCGCGACCTGTTCGTGGACTGGGAGCACAAAGCCAGCGACATCGTCGCACAACTGCGCATGGACGCCGGCTCCCATCCCAACGACCCCCGGCTGTCCGCGCTCGTGGGCGAACTCTCCGTCAAGAGCGAGGAGTTCCGGCGGCTGTGGGCCACCCACGACGTCAAGGAGAGGTGCCACGGCATCCAGCGCCTGCACCACCCACTCGTCGGCGAACTCGATCTCCGCCTCGAATCGTTCCACCAGGCCGACGCCCACGAGCAGATGCTGGTGACCTACCACGCCGAACCGAACTCCCCATCGGCGGAGGCTCTGCGACTGCTGGCCAGCTGGGGCACGGACGCGACCCGGGCGGGAACGAGCACGCCCTCGGCACGCACGGCTTGATCAACTCCCCTTGATCACCGGTAGTCAGCTGAGCGCCACGCCCAGCGACCATATCCACGCCAGGCGCCAGCGGGGGTGTCGGATTCAGGACGGCCCGGGTGGCGCGGGCCTGCTGCGGCTGGGCAGTGGAAGAACGGTGCCGCCGCTGCGCAGTGCGTCGTTTTCGAGGGCCAGCTGGCGGATCGCCTCCTCGTACAGAGCGAGAGTGCGGCGCAGGTCGCTGTTCACCTTCCGTAGCCAGCTCACTGCGGCAGTTGGCTGACCATGTCTCAACACGCTGAACTTGACAGAGAAGCCTCCCGCAACGCCCTGCTGGAACTCGTCAAGGAACTGGTCCTGGACCAGTTCGACGACCGCGAGCTCACCTTCATCCCGGCGCTGGCCCAAGCGGCCAAGGACCTGGTCGACACCCGGCTCACCGACGCCGACCTCTCTCCGACCACGATCGCCGCGCACCTGCACGTCTCCGTCCGCACCCTGCAGCGGGCCTTCGCGAGTCTCGGAGAGTCGTTGAGTGCCTACATCCGCCGCCCGCACCTGGAGGAAGCCGCCACCGCGCTTACCACCCCGGAATCACGCCTCACCGTCTCCGAGCCCGCCGCGCTCTGGCACTTCACCGACAGCAGCCGCTTCATCCGCGCTTTCAGGAAGCAGTACGGGGCAACACCGGCGCGATTCGCCCGCCGCCCGCCTGACGACCCAGGCGTCGTGCAGGCGGCCATAATGACTGCCGTGGACGTACGTTCGTCCGCTGGAGTCCGCCCGAGAAGATCGGGCGCACCCGCCTGCTGTGCATCGTTCGGCGAAAGGCGCGGTCGGAAGTGACTGATCGGACAGTGACGACAGACGTGGTCCACGGTGACACGTCGGCACGCGTGCACCGCACGCAGGAGCGCTTGGTCGGACGTGAGTCGGAACTGGACGCGATCCACGGCCTGCTGAGTGATCCGGACGGGCCGCGCCTGGTGTACGTCCGGGGCGAACCGGGGGCCGGGCGCAGCTCGTTACTGCGAGCGGTCCATGGACGACTGCGCGCGGAAGGCACCGGCGCGCTGTTCTTCGCGTGCGTGCCAGGCGATGAGCAACACCCTTTGCTGCTGGCACTACGCCTGATTACGACGCTGGTGAAACCCCAGTCCGGCACGGCGCAGCAACAGTCGGGCGGCAGGCCGGCGGCGGACCTGATGTCCGCTGCCGAGAAGGGCGACCGGACAGCTGCGGCTGAAGCGCTCACCGCCGCTCTGACGCAGTGCGGACCCACGGTGCTGGTGATCGACGACATCGAGCACGGCGACGGCGACTCGCTCACCGTCCTCAGCGAACTCGATGCCGCACGAATCGGTCCAGGCGTCCGGCTGGTGGTGTCGGCGGGCGGACTTGCGAAGCCCCATGAGCACGTCCTGGCCGGGCACCGGCCGGCAGAGGGCACGATGGTGCGGACCATCGACCTTCCGCGCCTGCGGCCCCACGACATCGAGACCGTCTTGGCGCGACGGTTCCAAGCGAGCCCCGATGACGCGCTCGTCCGGCGGACGCACGAACTCACCCAGGGGGTCCCCGGGGCGATGGACGCCCTGCTCACGGCGTGGACGCAGCAGGACGCGATCCGCGTGGTCGAGGGTCACGCCTTCCTCGCCGTCGGCGTTCCGGTGCCGGACCTGCCGGACAGCGCCCCGTTCCTCGCCTCGCTGCACACGCTGGGCGAACCCGGCCGGACGGTGGCTGGCGCGCTGAGCGTACTGTGGCCGTTGGGTCCCAGGGCCCAGCAGCTGATCGCGTCGTCCACCGGACTGTCCGATACCTCTATCGCCGAAGGCATCCACGACCTGACCGAGGCGGGGATCATCGAGGAACTCCCCCGCCGGGACGGCGCAACGGCAGGCGGTTGGGCGTTCCGCGTGCCGCTGACGGCCTACGTCGTCGAAGCCCGGCTGGGCCCCTTGGAACGCAGTCGGCTGTCCGCCGCCGCGGTCAAGGCGCTGTGGAACACGGCGGAAGCAGGCATCGGCGCCCAGCGGGTGGCCGTCGTGCTCCCGCAGCCGCACGCGGACTTCTATCTGGCGGACCGAATGGCGGACGCGGGTCCCCTGGTCGACCGTGACCGCGCGGTGGCGGAGCTGACCGCTATCGCGGAACGCGAGTGGCCAGACTTCGGCGGCCGGGGAATGCTGCGCTGGTTCCGGGCGGCGGCCCGCCTCATCGAGGACCCGGCGGCCCGCGGTCCGGCCCTGCTGCGGAACGCGAGGGCCGCGTTCGCTTCGGGCGACTACCCGACGGCGCGGTCGATCGCCGAATCACTGCTGCGCACGCCTCCCGACGGCGTCACCGTGCCGGTGCTCCAGGGCATCGCCGGTGTGCTGGCGTCAGCAGCAGCGGTCGAGAAGGACTGGGCGTTCCTAAACCGGATGGCCGCGGCGCAATGGTGGGACAGGCTGCCTCTGCCCGCCGGGGCGGCCGTGGGAGGCAGGGCGGTGGCCCTGTGCCAACTCGGGAAGTGGCGGGAAGCCATGGATCTGCTGGCGCGGACCCCGTCGGTATGGCACACCACCACCGACGACCGCGTGGCGCCCATCCTCGAACGCTACCGCGCCGTCGGTGAGTTGATGGTGGGCAAACCCGAGCTGTTCACGCGCTCACTCACCATGCCGGAGCTGCTGGACCTGCCTCCCGACCTGCAGTACGTGCTGACGGTGGTCCAGTGCGAGCAGCTGCTCTGCTCCTGCGACCTGCGGGGGGCGCGTGCCCTGCTGTCCGACCGGGGGCTGGCACCCGAAGCACTGCCGCCATACAGCCTGTTCCTCTGGCACCACCTGGGTGGCCGCTGGGACGAGGCACTCAAACACGCCCGTTGGCTGCTGGCCACCGGTCAGGCGTTGTCGCCGGCCACCGACGGGTATCCGCTCACGGCGCGGACCGCGGCCATCCTCCTCGCCCGGGGGGGCGTCAACAACGCGCACCGCTTGATCGCCGACGCACGGGGCGGCCCGGACGGACCCCTCGAGCACTCCCTGGACAGTGCCGAGGCCGAGGTCCTGCGGACTCTCGGCGACCTGTCCGGCGCCGCGGAGTCGCTCCGCCGCGGCCTGAGCGCCGCGAACGCCCGGGGACACGTCTACGGCACCGACGAACTGTGGGCCGCCCTCGCCGACCTGAACGCCGAAGCCGGCCGCACCGGTGAGGCGACGACCTGCCTGAGGCGCCTTGAGAAGGTGGCGGAGCAGCTCGGCAGCGGCCGCTCACGCTTGCTCTGCCTGCTGGCCTCGGCGAAAGTCCGGCGCCTGGACGACCCCGGCCAAGCCCGACGGGACCTGCGGGAGGCGGTGGATCTGGCCCGCTCCCGATCGCAGCCATTCGAGACGGCGGTCACCCTGTCGGCAGCCGCCGACAACGGCGCGGGCCCGGCCACCCTGCTGCACGAGGCCTACGAACTGTTCCAGGAGACCGGGGCCGCCCTGTGGCGCTTCCACACCAGGACGGCGCTGCGCGAAGCCAACCTCACCGTCCCCGGCCGCAAAGAGGCCACAGCCGAGAGCGAGCACCTCCTCGCCACCCTGATCGCCGAGGGGCTCACGAACCGCCAGGTCGCCACCGTGCTGCGCCTCAGCGAAAAGGCCGTCGCCGACCGGATCTCCCGGCTGCTGGCGCGCACCGGCCTGCGGTCCCGCACCGAAGTCGTGACGGCCGTGCTCACTCAGGACTACTGACGTCACCGCCCGGTGGCCGGATATTTTCGTTCCGCCCCGGAGAGAGGCACACGGCCGCACCCCATCAGCACGGTGGGTCCCGCCCCGTGGTGCTTCGTCCTCACCGCCGTTGTCCCTCTGTGCCCGGTCAGGTGTGCGCCACAGGCCGGACCGCGATGCCGGAATGAACCAGAAGAGGCGCTTCCGCCCTTTTCGCCCACCGGGCACTCGTGCGACATTTCCCTGCCCTTAGAGGGGACCGCCCGTATGGACACCAGGTGCGGATAACGCCATGACACGATCCTCGTCAGCTGTAACAGGCCGCACGACAAGCACGGTTGTCGAAGGGAAAGCGAATGCCTCAACAGGTGGTGAGAGACACGATCCGGGTGGCGATTCACCCTCCCGACCCCCTCACACGGGCCGGACTGATCAGTTCGCTCAAGAGCGACCGCCGCTTCGTCGAGGTACCCGTGGACGAGCCGCACGAGGCGGACCTCATGGTCGTGGCGCTGGACACCGTGGACGCCGAGGCCCTCGACCTGCTCCCCACCCTGTGCGACCGGCCGGAAGCACGCTTCGTACTGGTGGTGGGACGGCAGTGGATCGCCAACGTCTCGACGGCGGTCGACCGGGGCGTGCGCGCCGTGCTGTGGCGCGACTCCTTCACCCCCCAGGCCTTCATCCGGACTCTGCTCACCGTCGCGTCGGGCGGCGGCAGCTTACCTCCCGCCCTTCAGGGCACCCTGCTGGAACAAGTGCAGTGGACCCACAGGGAGGTCCTCACCCCGCGGGGCCTGACCGCCTCCGGCGTCACACCGCGGGAGGTGGACGTACTGCGCCTTGTGGCCGACGGCCAGGAACTCTCGGAGATCGCGCGGAAGCTCTCCTACTCGGAGCGGACCGTCAAGTACATCCTCTACGGCCTCATGAAGCGCATGCAGCTGCGCAACCGGGCCCACGCCGTCTCCTACGCCATACGCTCGGGCATCATCTGAGGGCTTCTGACGTCCCTTGCCACGAAGGGGCCGGCCCAGCGGCCTGCAAGGCCGTGGGCGTGCAGCCCGCCTGCCCGCTCGGCAGCCACGCTGCCTGCACTTGGCAGGACTGACGGGACTGACGGGACTGAGGCTTCTGCATACGAATGGCCTCACACGTGCGTCTGAGGCATACGCAGTGCGAAGAGGCCCGACAGTCAGTCCCGTACATCAACACGCACGCCACGCTTGAGCTTGTTCCTCATCAGCTCAGGCGACTGTCGCGTGTCCCTTCGGGGGACGCGAGTTCCACCGATCTCGTTACTTGCCGGCTGGGGTTACCTCCGCGGCGCGGCCCCTTTGGGAGCGCGTGGTCTTGGCGCCGACTTTCCCAGGCTCGATGGTTCTGGGATCCACCGCTTCCCCGGGTGCCCCTACTTCGTATGGTCCGGTCGGCTCGTTATCGCGGTCGTGGGGCAGGAGGAAGAACGTGCGGCGGGCGAAGAGGCCACTGTCGGGGTCGCTTGCGGCACCGACTTTGAGGTTGGTGTAGCCGATGATGCGTCCGTCGCGTTCGTATCGGGGCTTGCCCCGCCGGGTGTGCAATTTGTCCAGGGCCTGCCGGACGTAGTCGAGGTCTGCCGGGTCCTCCAGCCACACCACCTCTACTTCATCGGCGAGCTGGCTGTCTCGCAGCATCGAGCTCATGGCTGAAGACCCTCCCTTTCGTCGAGCGGCCGCTGGGCGGTCTCTGTGGGGTGCCCAACGCTCGCACTCTGCCCCCTTGTACAGCTCTTCTCGTAATCGCGTTCTTCATCGTACGGCGCCTCGGTGGACCTTCCCAGTGCGCCGGGTTGCGTCACCGTGATCATTCCGCGGTCTCCGTTGCGGCTTCTGAGAGCAATGCGAGTCCTGGGTACAGCTTGCGGTCGTTGTTCTTGATCATCTCTGCTGGGGAGGATAGGCCCAGTTCCTGGCGGATACGGCTGGCGAAGGCTCGGCTGGTTGCGGGCCGGATGCCTTCTGCCGAGCACCAGCGGGCATACGTTTCGTAGAGGAGTTTTTGCTCCACGCGCAGGTCGGGGTTGGGCTGTCCGTGGGTGAGCGTGGTGCACCGCTCGGCGATGAAGCGACCGATGTGGTCTTCGGTTTTCTCGTAGGCCTCGGTGGCCAGGCGTACGGAGGCGGGTCCGTGGAGGGGGTCGCGGGTGGCGAGGTACTGGCGTGCGCCCTGGATGAGCCAGTGCAGGATGCCTGGTCCCTCGTCCCGGACGAGTTCCTGGGCCAGGTTGTCGATCTTGCGTGCGTTGGGCACCTTGCGCTCGAAGGGGATGAGCCGCATGCGCCGCCAGAACGCGTAGCCGCCGGTGCCGACTTCGGGACGGTGGTTGCCCAGGAGCCACAGTTTGTGTGTGGGTGTGAAGGTGAAGAAGTCCTGCCTCATGCGGCGGGCCGTGATGGTGTCACCGCCGGTGAGCAGCTTGACTCGGGCCTCGTTGAACTTGTCGTTCGGCTTGAGCTCACTGCAGACGACGATGCGTCTGCCGTGGAGTTCGGTCAGTTCGGTGCTGTGTTCGGTGAATTTTCCCTTTTCCATCAGGAAGCCCGGTGGTGCGGCGTTGGCGTAGTCACCGAGGATCTGCATCATGACCTCGAGCAGGACTGATTTGCCGTTGGCGCCGGAGCCGTAGAGGAAGGGCAGGACTTGGGCGCCGACATCGCCGGTGACGGAATAGCCGAGAAGCAGGTGGAGAAAGGCGATGGTTTCCCGGCCCTTGTCGTCGTCACCGAAGGTGTCGCGTAGGAAGCTGTACCAGCGCGGGATCGGCATGTCCTGCGGGGCGACGCTTGTGGCGCGAGAGTGCATGTCGGACAGCGGGTCTGGTTTGCGCAGTTCACCGGTTTTGAGGTCGACGATTCCGCCCGGGGTGCACAGGACGTAGATGTCGCCGTCCAAGGTGTCAGGGTCAAGGCTGAGGCCGGGGGCGGCCTGCGCCTGCTGCAGGAGGGCTTTCATTCCCGCGGTGGACTGGGTGCGGCGGCGGTGCGCTGCGAGGTCGCGGTCGCTGAAGAGGCCGCGGGGGTCGGTACGCGGCATCTGCTCGGCCATGTCACCGGCCGCCCACATGGCGCCCTTCTCCCCTCCGGTGCGCCTCCACCGGTATTGGTCCCAGCAGTACCAGCCCAATCCCTCGACGTGCCGGAAGCGGTCGCTGTAGAGCCGGGCGAACAGCTTGGCATTGGCCCGGTCGGTCAGTTCGTCCGGAAGCAGGCCGGCCGGGGCCGGCACGGGGCGGCGAGCGCCTTCGGCAGCTGCCTGCGGCGGCAGCAGTGGCTGCCCGTCGACCAGGTGGATGTCGAGACTCTGCTGCTGGTGGATCTGCTCAGCTGCGGCCACGGCGTCGAAGTGGGGCGATTCGGCGCTGCTCATGAGCGTCCTTTGGGATGGAGCGGGCGTTGTTTGCCGGCGTACAGAGCGGATTCGATGATGGAAACGTTGCGGCGTTCCTGATGGGGGCGCGCATGGTTGGCTATTTCCAACAGCAATGTCTTCACGTCAGTTTCGGCGACGTGCCCGCCCTGAACGAGGCCTCCGGCCGTGAAAGCGGCCCGGTTCAGTTTCTCGGTGAAGCCAGCACCTTCGGGGACGGTTGCGCAAGCGGCGACCAGTTCCAGGAGGGGCTGCAGGATCCGGCTCGCGGACTTCGGTGCTTGTCGGCGGGGTCGCCCTGCTGGTGGGGTCGGTGGGCGGCGTTCTGCCGGACTGGGCGCTACGTGGCCGGTGCGGACGAGTTCGTCGGCCAGCCAGTGGGGCAGAGGAGCGGGACGCCGGACACTTCCTACACGGGTGTAGGTACCGGCCGCTGTCCGTGTGGCCGGCGCGACGATGTAGCCGCCGTCAGAGCGGACATCGACCTGCCAGGCCAGCGCAACCTTAGGACTCGACCCTGCGGAGGATCGGTAGCGCGTTTCGGGGTTGGGGTTGTGGTACCAGATGTGGAGGCCACCCGATGGTGTACGCACCCGCAAAGTTCCCTCGTCCTCCGCGGGACTCGGCTCGTGCCGTAGCGCAGCCAGAAGTGCCAGCGTGTCAAAGCCGGTGGCCAGACCTGTGAGTGTCACCTGCGGACCGATGGCAATGCCGGGCAACAGACGAGAGCGGTCGGGTACTTGGGCGCTGTGCGCATCTACATCGATGACCACGAGGTTCGCGGGACCGCAGGAGACCCCTACCCCAAGGCGGGGCTGGGCGGACCACCAGGCATCGATGCGCTCAAGCGAAGTGGTGGCGGCGTGGAAGCCGTGGCACCAGCCTCCAGCGGGGATACAAGGGCATTCGGCCGGGCTGTGTCGGCTGAGCCTGCAACGCGCACAGTTGGCCGCTGGCGTCTTTTGCCGAGGCGCCAGGGGATGTACCGGCCAACCCTCAGCGGCGCACCAGCGGGCCACATCACGTGGCTCGCCATGACCTGAAGGGGCTGGCGAGGGTGTCGCAACCGGGCCGGGCACTAGGCGTCCTTGTCGAATCTATTAGGTCTTCTGCCTCTCCGTCAGCAACAAACAGGGGCCTCCGAGCGGGCACCGGCTGACGGGACTGACGGGACTGAGACTTACGCATGTGGCACAGAGGTTAGCGCACACAGGGCGAACGTCAGTGGGGACAGGGCAAGCGTGTCGGAAAGTGAGTCCCGTCAGTCCCTGTCGAGGCACAGCCTGCCGGGGGGCAAGCGGTTCGTGGCACACTTTCGGTCCCGTTTCAGTCCCGCGCGAGAACGTGCAGGTCAGGGAGGCTTTGACCTCAAATCACGGGGCTGACGGGACCGAAGGTTGCATATATGAGCCGGGTAGCAGTAATAGACATATCCGACTACATGCGCGCGCATACGCGCGCCCTTGATAGAAGTAACCCCCAAGGTGAGTCCCGTCAGTCCCGTTCACCCTCTACGCAACCTTCTGACCTGCGGCTTCTCCCGCGGGACTGAAACGGGACCGCAGTGGTCGTGTGCGTCCCGGTCCCGTGCGCCCCGCAGACGCCCTGGTGTGGCCTCCAACTGATTGCCGAGGTACACCAAGCCAGCCTGGTGGATACCCAAGGACACGGAAAGGGGCGTGGACGGTGGATGGTGGCCACCCTGCGGCAGCGCCGCGACAATGCCCGCGGACCGCTCCCCATGGCGCCCCGCCGCCCAGAGCGCGGGAATGGACTCGTGCGGCGGCCGCCGAGATGCGGAAGCACGTGCCCCCGGCCCTGGTGCGCCAGAGTCTGCTCTCCCTGCCCGACAGCACCTACCACCTTGAGCGACACGCCGGCCTCACCCTGTGCCATCTGACGCCGCCGCCTGGTGATGACGGGAGCAGTCACAGCCATCCGTCTCGCTAGGACCGGATGCTCGTGCTCGTGGGAGCTCGCTATCCCGTCCGGGTCATAGTGCGAAGGCCAGCTGCCGGCGAACTGGGTTCAGCCGACGTTGAATTCGAGGTTGGTCACCCACCACTCGCCCTCGATCTTGTTGGACGGCACCTTCACATGCACCTGCCCCTTCGATACGCCGGTGACACGCACCGGGCGAGGGCTCACCGCGAATTGCCCCTGTCTACACGGTCAGCTGTACCGACGGGCGAATCACACGTCGTAGGGGGCCGGATGTCACGTGATGCGCTGAGTCGGTTCCAACACCTGCGGTACGTTGCCCTGCCTGCAGGGACGTGCTGCTCATGCGCGCGATCGCTGCATCGTCGTGCCATGCCCTGAGGAAGACAACAATGACCCTTACCCTTGACCTCCACCCTCTCTTCAGGAACGAACGCGATATCGACCGTGCCGTCCGCGCGATCCTGTTCAAGGCTGCGGCGACGAAGACCGACCGGGTGGAGATCATCCCCGGGAAAGGTTCCGGCAAACTCAAAGCGAGGGTGCTGGCTACCTTGGGGCAACCCCATCTCAAGAAGCTCTATGTGGGATTCGAAGTCGATCCGTCCAACAACGGACGCATCATCGTCCGTTTCCGATGAGCCGTTCGGCGCGTGGCGCCGCACGCGCAGTCGACGGCGCATAGACGACGCAGATGCGCCCCGTTGGCGTCGACATCGAAACCTGGGTGGAAATCACGCGGCCTTCCCGGGCCCCCAGGAGCAGGCCGCTCTGCTCGGTCTCAACACGGGCGACCTGGTGGTGGCGGTCGAGCGGACGTACTACAGCAGCGGCGGTCGTGCCGCGGAGACAGCGGGCATCGTCGTCCCCGACCGAAGGTGGGAAGTGGCCTACGAGTTGGCCGTCGACCCGCGCCCGTCCGAGGTATGCCCAAGGACTGCTGACCCAGGGCCCTCTGCTACAGCGGGAGCTGTAATCCGAGTTCCTGCATGGCGGCCGAGGGTGGGCAGCCTTCGGAGCGTTCGGTCTTGCAGCCCTTGATGCCGGGTTCGAGGGTGCGCGGGTCGACGGCTTCGACGGGGGCGCTCTTGGCGTACAGGCCGTCGGGCTCGGTGTCGCGGTCGTGGGGCAGCAGCCAGAAGAAGGCCCCGGCATCGCCTGGCTCATCGACGGCGCCCGCCGCTCCCTGGCCAGCGACCGTGACCTCACCGGCCCCGAACGCGTCCGGAGGGCCCGAGACCTATGGACATGTGGAAAGCGCTGGACAAACCAGCCGATACTCCCTGCCCGAAACCACAGGTCAGCAGCCAGCCCACTCGAACGCCTCCGGAATGAGCACTCCGTAATCAAGCCGGTAGATCCGGGCTCAGTGAACCGAGACCCTGGTTCAACCGTTGCACTGGCCAGGGGCGGGAGCAGGGAGCACGCGCAGACGCGTGCTCCCTGCTCCCCTGCTCCTGCCTGCCACGGGCACGTCACCCGCGCCGGGCTCGAAGCGAGCCCATGGGCGCGGGCCAAGCGGCTTCGTGGGGGAAGACACCGGCGTCATCCATCGAGGAGACTGTGATGCCTGAAGGCACCACTAGCAGAACTACGCGCGTCCGCACAGGCCGGAGCCGCACGGGCAGCATGCGGGACGACAGGTCACGTCCGCTGGAGTGGTGTATCGACGGCCACTCGGTGATCTCGTCTTTGAGGCTATGCGGTGAGTTCGGTGGGCAGGACGGTGTCGTCGGT
>NZ_JBSFDB010000089.1:0-21778 GCF_053593695.1 Streptomyces sp. NPDC002144 | reverse complement strand
CCAAGCCCGCGCAGGTCCGGTGCGATGACTCGGTAACGGTCGGACAGGTCCGCCATGACGTCGGTCCACAGCTCCCAGGTGTGAGGGAAGCCGTGCAGCAGCAGGACGTTGGGCCCCGATCCGGCGATGGCCACGTTCAACTCGGTGCCGTTGACGGGGATGCGGCACAGCTCAGGCATGGAGCACTCCAGGGACAGCCGGTAACCACTAGTGACCAGCAAACGCTAGGGAACTAGCCTGGACGTTCCAAGACGGCACTTTCTCTTCAGGTGGTGAGCTACGGGTGACCACGTCGAAGCGCGGCGATCTGTTCAGCCCCCTGTGCCCGACCCGGCAGCTACTCGATCGGATCGGGACCAAATGGACCTCGCTGACGGTGAAGGTCCTGGCCGAGTCAACGCCGGGCGAGGTGCGCTTCGCGGAACTGCGGCGCCATATACCGGGCATTTCGCAGAAAATGCTCTCCGCGACCCTCCAGAGCCTGGTCCGCGACGGCCTGGTTGCCCGGCGAGTCGAACCAACAGTGCCACCCCGGGTGCACTACCAGCTCACCGCGCTGGGCCTCTCCCTCGACGGCCCGCTGGACGCCTTGCGTACGTGGGCGGAGGAGCACATGGCAGCAATCGAAAGCAACAACCGCCGCGCCGACCAGCTGCCCCAGGAGCCCGAACACCCCCGCCAGGAGCCGGAGTAGGAACGACGTGGCAGGCCGAGCCGTGGACGTCACCGGCTTGGAATTTCGAGCCAAAGGAGGTCTTCAGACGGCGCCAGCAGGTGATGGCGCCCGCGCAATGGTCGAGCAGGCCATCGCCACCCTCAAGTCCTGGCGCCTGCTCCGCAAACGTCGCTGCTCGACGACCCGGGTCACGAGCCCCGTCCAAGCCGTCCTGGTCCTCCAGCTCACTGCCACGGGCTGAGATCAACCCGCAGCATTCACCAAGTCCGTCAACTCGGCTTCCGTCGTCCCGGCCCGCAGACGAACGTCGAAGGTGTAACCCTCATCGCAGAACACCAGGTCAAGGTCCGTGGGTGCAAGCCTGCGGAAGACGATCGCCAGCCAGATCGCGTCTTCCTCCCGGACGTCCATGTACAGGCAGGTACCGTCCTCGTGCAGATAGGCCTCACCTGGGCCGCTCTCGGTCTCGAACTGCCATATGAGGCTGCGCACTTCGCTGCGTTGCGTCGAGTCGGCCTCGACCCCAGCCCACCGGGCACGGATGGCAGCTGTCAGACCATCCCGATCGATGCTCCCTCCGCCCACATCGCCCTCGACCACTGCCAAGAACGTCATAGTCAGGGTCTACCAGACCTCCGTGGCACCGCTCGATCGGCTGTCGCCTGAAGTTGGAATGGGCTCAGCTTGTAACTCGGCACCACCCGAATTTCGGGCCGAGATGTATTTGCGTTAGGGCGCACTCCAACTCCTAGGTTCTAAGGCATGCGATACGTCAAACTCGGAAAGACCGGACTGGAAGTCTCCGCCATCACCCTCGGCTGTATGAGCTTCGGCGAGCCGGACCGGGGCGGCGAGCCCTGGTCGCTGGGCGCGGACTCCAGCCGGGACATCATCAAGCAGGCCCTTGAGAGCGGCGTCAACTTCCTCGACACAGCCAATGGGTACAGCGCCGGAAGCAGCGAGGAAATCGTCGGCCAGGCGGTCAAGGACTTCACCCGGCGCGAGGAGGTCGTTCTCTCCACCAAGGTCTGGATGCGGATGCGCCCCGGCCCGAACGGCGCCGGGCTGTCCCGCAAGGCGATCTCCGCCGAGCTCGACGCCTCCCTGAAGCGACTGGGGACCGACTACATCGACCTGTACCAGATCCACCGCTGGGACTACGACACCCCGATCGAGGAAACCCTTGAGGCGCTGCACGACGCGGTCAGGTCCGGGAAGGTCCGCTACATCGGAGCCTCTTCCATGTACGCCTGGCAGTTCGCCAAGGCCCTGTACCTGGCTGACCTGAACGGCTGGACCCGGTTCGTGTCGATGCAGGACCACTACAACCTCATCCACCGCGAAGCAGAGCGGGAGATGCTCCCGCTCTGCGTCGACCAGGGCATCGGCGTGATCCCGTGGAGCCCGCTGGCGCGGGGCAGGCTGACGCGGGCCCGGGACACCTCCACGGCGCGTGCCGAGACCGACGCGGGCGGCAAGATCCTCTACCGCGACGAGGACCAGGTGGTGGCCGAGCGCGTCCACCAGATCGCGGGCAAGCGGGGTCTGTCCCCGGCCCAGGTCGCCCTGGCCTGGGTCATGCGCAACCCGGCGGTGACCTCGCCCATCGTCGGGGTCACCAAGCCGGCCCAGCTGGCCGACGCGGTTGCCGCGGTGGAGGTAGAACTCGACGAAGACGAGGCCGCCTACCTACAGGAGCCCTACCAGCCGCACGAGGCCGCCTACCTGGAGGAGTCCTTCTACAAGCGGTATCCGGTGGCGGGCTCCCGGTAGTCCGGGCTACCGCCGGGCCTTCGACGAGTCCCTGGCCCCGGCCTTCACAGCCCTGTGGTCGGCCCGGCGGTGCTTTCGGGCGGTCACGCGCAAGCGCACTCGATGGGGTCGCAGCGAGAGGCACGACGAGGGCCGCGGACACCGCCATTGTTGCTACCCCACGAAACCCCGTCAGTCGCGGGCGCCGCCGAACACACGCATCCGTACGCAATTCGGAACGCCTCTCGCATCAGCTTTAGGACTCCTAGTAAAAAGAGTCTTCAGGCGGCGCAGGAGACGATGCTGCGGCTGGGAGTGAGCAAGGCTTGGTGGAGGTCGTCGCGGATCTCCCAGCGGGTCCGTACGCGGCGGAACCAGTGCAGGAGCGCGAAGGCGGCTTCGACGACCCAGCGGTGGGCGCCCAGGCCCGAGCCGTGTTGTGTCCCGCGGCGGGCGATGGCTGGTAGGTGTCATAGTCGTAACCGCGGTCGGCGTACAGCACATCGGGGCGCCTGCGGGGACGTCCGCGCTTGCCCCTGACCGCCGGAACGGCATGGACCAGGGGCAAGGCTGGGCGACGTCGTGCCGGTCCCCGCCGCTCAGCGTGGCGGCGAGCGGGATACCGTGCGCTTCCCCGATCACGGGGTGCTTGCTGCCCGTCCTGCCCCGGTCCACCGGAGACGGCCCGGTCTTCGCACCGCCCTTCAACGCCCTCAGGTGCGAGCCGTCGACCGCGGCCCCGGAGGAGTCCAGCAGGCCGGCCGCCCGTAACTCGGCGAGCAGCAGCTAATGCAGGGCCTGCCACACCCCGGCCTGGTGCCACTCCCGCAGCCTGCGCCAGGGCAGGCGCCGCAACTGCTTGCGCAGCTTCCTCTGGTTTCCCTTCGGTGACGACGACGCCGCGCAGGTCGAGCCGGTCCAGCAGCGGGGCGAAGGCGGTGCGCCAAGGTTGACGCCGGCTACATCGGCCATCTGTCTTGCCCCTCCGAACATTGAGAAGCGCCTATGCCTCTCAGGCAGGGATTTGATATGCCAGCTATCCGACCGGTCGCAGCGCCCGCGCGAGCGCGTCGACGGTCACACCGACGATCGCCCGGAGTTGCTCCGGGCTCGACCCGGCC
This sequence comes from Streptomyces sp. NPDC002144, assembly GCF_053593695.1. NCBI lineage: Bacteria > Bacillati > Actinomycetota > Actinomycetes > Kitasatosporales > Streptomycetaceae > Streptomyces > Streptomyces sp. NPDC002144. The sequence continues at coordinate 18,229 of NZ_JBSFDB010000089.1, read as the reverse complement.
CTGCCCATCACCGCGAGAGACTGGTTGACGGCCGCTACGTGTACGGCGAAGTCCTCGGCGTCCTCGTCGGACATTCCGCCGGCCTTCAGCGCGGTGCGCAGACGCGGGCGCTGTTGGCCGAACAACTCTTTGACATGCTCTGCGACGCTCGGGCTCAGCGCCGGACTCGCCATGACCGACTGGGCCATCAGGCATCCGTCGGGCACAGCGGGGTCGGCGATGCGCCCCAGGGTGACATCGAAGAACGCACGGACGGCGGCGACGGGGTCCTCGGCCGCGCACGAGAGGGCGGCGTCGAACTTGTCGCCGTAGCGCTTGGCGTAGCGATCCACGCAGCGAAGGAAGAGCGCGTCCTTGTCGCCGAGCGAGGAGTAGATCGAGCTGCGGTTCAGGCCGGTCGCCCGGGACAGGTCGTCGAGCGAGGTGTCGGCGTAGCCGGAGCGCCAGAACTGGATCATCGCGGCGTCGAGCACCGTGTCCATGTCGAACTGTTTCTTTCCTGCCATGCGACCCATACTCCCATCTTGGACTGATCAGTTCAAGATGTGCTAGCGTCGCATCACGGTCCACCCGCCTCGATGGAGGATTCCCATGACCAACCCCGTCCCCGCCCTGCCCCTGCAGGACCTGGCCGGATTCACCCACCGCTGGGTCGACGCCGACGGCGTGCGCCTGCACGCGGTCGAAGGCGGTCGGCCGGACGGACCGGCCGTCGTCCTGCTCACCGGGTTCCCGCAGACATGGTGGGCCTGGCGAAAGGTCATGCCTGCTCTCGCCGATCGCTTCCGGGTCATAGCGATCGACCGGCCGGGCCAAGGCAATTCCGAGCATCCGGAACTCAGCTACGACACGCACACGGTCGCCGCGCACATCCAGGCCGCCGTGAACACTCTCGGCGTGCGGGACTACTGGCTCGCCGGGCACGACATCGGCGCCTGGGTCGCCTTCTCCCTCGCCCTGAACTACGAGAGCCGACTGCACGGGGTCGCGCTGCTCGACGCCGGAATTCCCGGTATCACCATGCCGGAAGCGATCCCTCTCGACCCGACTCTGACGTTCAAGACCTGGCACTTCGCGTTCCACGTGGTGCCCGCTCTTCCCGAGACGCTGATAGCCGGCCGCGAGCGGGAGTACATCAGCTGGTTCCTGAAGACCAAGTCCCTCGCGCCCGACGCGTTCGAGGAAGCAGAGCTCGACCACTACGGCGCGGCCCTCGCCGTCGACGGCGGCCTGCGCGCCGGCCTCGCCTACTACCGCGACGCCGCCGAGTCCGCACGCAAGAACCGCGCGGCACTCGAGCAACGGCGACTGACCGCGCCTGTGCTCGGAATCTCCAGCAGCCACGGCTCGATCCCGGATATGGCGGCCTCCATCAGCCCGTGGGCCGAGAACGTGACCGGCGTCATCGTGCCCGATGCCGGTCACTACATCCCCGAGGAGCAGCCCAAGGCCGTCGCCGCCGCCCTCACCGACTTTTTCAGCGGCCGTTAGTGATCTAACAGGAGGGGCCCATTGCCGTCGGGGGCCCGTCAGTTACGGGCCCGCCCCGCGCGCCTTCGGACGTGCCGTGAACCGCCCGTCGCCCCGCTTGTGCAGCCAGCCCCGGGCGGCGATGGCCGGTCAGCCCCTCTCCAGGATGAGGTCGGCCGCCCGCCAGGCCATGGCGATGATGGGCGCGTTGAGATTGCCCGACACCATCGTCGGCATGACCGAGCAGTCGACGACCCGCAGGCCCTCGACACCGCGCACACACAACCGGGCGTCGACGACGTCGTCCTCGGCGGGCCCCATGGCGCAGGTGCCGACGGCGTGGTAGCCGCAGCGCCCGTGTTCAAGGCCCGCGTCGATGATCTCCTGGTCCTCCCGCACCGCGCGGCCCGGCAGGGTCTCGGCCGTGATCCGCCCGGCGATCGGCTCGGTCTCGAAGAGCTCGCGCATCCTGCGGAACAGGGCGGTGCCGACCGTACGGTCGTGGTCGGAGCCGTAGTAGTTCGCCGTGATCGTCAGGGACGCTTCGGGGTCGGCCGAGGTGATGTGCAGGCTTCCCTCGGCGGTGGGGCGCAGGATGTAACCGAGGCCCATCACACCGGGCTCGCGCTCGACGCCGGTCTCCTTGCCGGGGACGTCCGGGGTCAGGGAGACCGGTGCCATCAGCAGCTGGGCGTCCGGGCGGTCGATTTCGGGACGGCTCTTGAAGAAGGCGATCACGTCGAAGGCGGGAGCGGCCAGCGGTCCACGGCGGGTCGTCATGTATTGCACCCCGGACAGGCCCTGCCGCAGCGGGGTGCTCAGCGCCTTGTTGTAGCCGAGGTTGTCCTTCAGCCGGTACTGGACGACGAAGCAGCGGTGCTCGCGCATCCTGCCGCCGACGTGTGGGCTGTCGACCAGCACGTCGATGCCCGCCGACTTGAGCGTCTCGGCCGGCCCGATGCCCGAGAGTTGCAGGATCTTCGGCGTGGCGATGCTGCCGGCGGAGAGGATCACCTCACGTCGGACGCGGAAGTCGGCTTCCTGTCCCTTGCCGCGGGTCCGTACGCCGACGGCCCTGCCGTTCTCGGTGAGGACCCCGGTAACGAGGGTGTCCACGGACACCGTCAGGTTCGGCCGGTGCTCGATGGGGTGCAGGAAGGCGCGGGCGGCGCTGAAGCGCTGCCCGTTCTTGATGGTGGCCATGGCATAGCCGATGCGTTCTTCGTCGCTTGTGTTGAGGTCGTCGGTGCGGCTCCAGCCGAGTCCGGTCCCGGCGGCGATCAGCTCCTCGCAGATCCGTTCCGGCTTCGGCGCGGTCGAGATGTGCAACGGCCCGCCCGCGCCCCGGACTGCGGAGGCACCGAGTGCGTTGTCCTCGATCTGTTTGAAGACCGGGAGCATCGTGTCCCAGCCCCAGCCTCGGTTGCCGAGCCGCTCCAGTGCGTCGTAGTCGGCGCGGTCGCCGCGGTTGTAGACCATGCCGTTGACCGAGCTCGATCCCCCGAGGGTCCTGCCCCGGACCCAGCGTTCGACCTTCCGTGTCGGGCCCACCGGCTCGACCGGGTAGTGCCAGGCGTACCTGGGGTCGCCCAGGAGCTTGCCGAACCCCTTGGGCATTTTGATCAGCGGAGTGGCGTCCCTGCCCCCCGCCTCGATCAGCAGCACGGTTGTCCTGGGATCTTCGGAGAGCCGGTTGGCGAGCACACACCCCGCCGAGCCGGCCCCCACGATGATGTAGTCGAACGCGTTCATCCGATCTCCCTGCTCCACATCGAGTGCCGGTCGAGGACTGGAGGATCCGGCACGGAGCCTGTACAGCTAACAGCGCATTGAGTTAAATCTATGGGTTATATCCATGGCTGGGCAACAAGCGCGTCACCACGGAGGTAATCCGATGGCCGAGGCCCTCAGCGGCCCAAACGGTCGAGCGGGACGAGTCCGAGATCGCCCGATGGGTCAGGAATGGTCACGCATCAAAAGGGGTCAGTGAACAAACGTGCCTGGATCGTGTTCTTCGCCGAATCAGGCACATCGCTGCTACCTCAAGTGCGCCGCACATGCGCGCTCCGCGCCGACTGCGAGCACGGCCCACGGCTGTGCTTCCACGTCAAGCCGGGCACCTACGACACCACCTCCCTGATCGACGTGCTGGAACGCCTCAAGGCCTTCTACGCCGGGGAGTCGGTGGTGTTGGTATGGGACGGACACTCCGCCCACTGGAGTCGCGGCATGCGGGCCTTGGCGGCCCAGCAGGACTGGCTGACGATCGAGCGGCTGCTGGCCTACGCGCCTGAACTCAACCCCGTCGAAATGCTGTGGTCGGTCATCAAAACCTGCGAGCTGGCCAACCTCGGCCGCGACCACCTCGCCGATGTCGCTGACCCAGCCGAACGCGGCAGCCAACGGAAACACCACTGAGCCCTTTTCGCAGGCGCTGCGTTCAGCTCATCGCCGTGCCAGCCGAGACCACCCCATGAAGCAGGTGCCCCTCGATCAGCCTTCTTTGTGGTCGTCCTCGAAGGTGAAGTACAGGCTCAACACGTATAACTCCTCATCGGCGGGGGCGATTTCCCAGGACGTGTCGCTCAATCGGACATCGTTCTCCGCGATCCACTGAGCGGCCTTCTCGAACGGTTCCGCCATGACCGAACCGAAGAACATCTTCCTGGCCATGGCGTGCACTTGTGAATCCGCGTGGGAATCATCGAAGTCGTCGGGAACCATCAGGTACATGTCGGGTTCACTTCTCATGCGGACGCCTTTCAACCTCGGGCCGTCTGTTCACGGCTCTTGCAGTGGAAGACCGCCCTAGCGTGCGCCAAGGTTGCCTCACCTGCCTCACGGCGATCGGACGAGCTCATCAGCTGCATGCCGGTGGTCCGTGGCCGCCTCCTCGCCATCATGTTCTTCGCGCGGGATCGTGGTTCGCAACGGCTACCACCAGCCCCGGAAGGTCACCACCGCGGCCGGGGTGGTCTGGGCGAAGCCTCCGCGGTTGAAGGTCAAGCACGTTGACGACGCCGCGGGCGAGCGCAAGCGGTTCCCCTTGGCGATCCTGCCGCCGTGGTGCCGTAAGTCCCCCGAAGATCAGCGAGGTGCTGTGTGCGGTGGGGCGGCCAAGCAGTCATCCCATCGTGCGTTGCTCGTTTGTTGTCCGTGTGTTGTTCGCGGCAGCACCGGGTTGCGATGTCTCATTCGCTGCCGCCCAGCGCGGTGATCGGTGCGATGCGTGTGGCGCGGCGAGCGGGCAGCAGGCCGGCCAGCGCCGTAAGGGCGGCCAACCCGCTGAAGACCAGCAGGAGTTGGGCCACGGGCAGGCGCAAGGGCGCGTCGGTGACGACGATGCGGACGAGGAGCCAGGCGTAGGGGATGCCGAGGGCCAGGCCGAAGGCGCCGCCGAGGACTCCGTACAGGCCGGCTTCGACGGTGATGGTCCGGCGCAGTGCGCCTGCGCCCAGGCCCAGGGCCCGCAACAACCCGAACTCACGGGTGCGTTCGATCGCGGTCAGGCTGGTGGTGGCGGCCACGCCGACGACGGCGATGAGCACGGTCAGGGCCACGAGCCCGAGTGCGGTGGTGCCGGCCGTGCGGATCGCGTCCCGATCGCTGTCCCGGCCTTCCGCCAGGACGCTGATGCTCACGCCGTCGGGGTCGGCGACGTGTTCCCGGACTACGCTCTCCAGCGCCCGCTGCGCCTTGCCACGGGCGGCGAGGCCCTCAGCAGACGCGTCGGCGAAGACGCCGCTCGCGTTGGTGGAGGCGCCCATCCGGTCGAGATCGGCGGGTACGACGAGCACGTTCGCCTGGCCTGGTCCCTCACCGGGCAACGTGGCGGCGACGGTCAACCGGAGGTCGCCGCGGCGATGGGGCTCCCCCCGCTCTCGGGAAGCCGGGAGCGGAAGGGTGAGAGTGATGGGGTCGCCCGCCCGCACGCCGAGGAGTTCGGCCACGTCGGATGCGATGACAGCCCTGCCCGGGCCCAGGTCGTTGAGGGAGCCGGTGGCGGTGTCGATGTATTTGCCGGTGGGCAGGGCGTCCAGATCCAGGTCCGACACCTCGAACCGGGTGCGGGACCCCCTGGGGCCAGCGGTGACCTCCAGGGTCCGGTAGGCGGTGACATGGGTGAGCTGCGGTGCGGCGGCGAACTGCCCCACGGCTGAGGCGTCCAGGCCCTTGCCGTTGGCCGCGACTTGGAAGTCTGCGGGGACTCGGACGGCATCGGTCCGTTCCAGGTAGCCGCTCAGACAGGCGAGGCAGACAAGCGCCCCGGAGACCAGGGCGACGCCGAGGGCGACGACCGCGGAGACGGCCGCGGCACGCCGCGGTGTGTCCCCGACGCCGCTCACGGCCAGCCTGCCGATGGTGCCCAGTCGGCGCAGTGGCCATCCGGCCACCGCCAGGACGGGGCGGACCAGGAGCGGGCCCAGGGTGATCAGCGCCAGGAAGGCGAAGCCCGCTGAGGCGATGGTGACCAGCAGGGCGAAGTTGCGGTCGTAGTCCTCCTGGCCCGTCTGGGGCAGCTGACGCAGGAGCTGGGCGGCGAGCCCCGTGGCCGCGGTGGTGAGGAGAATTCCGGCGGTGAGGCGGGCGGCGCCGATACGGCGTTCGCCGGTGAGGGTGCCCGCGGTACGCAGGGCCTGCAGCGGCGACACGCGGGCTGCCGACAGGGCGGGGGCGAGGACCGCTCCGACGGTGACCAGCACGGTGCCTGCGACCACCAGGACGGCCTGCGGCAAGGGGAAGCCCGGTGCGGACAGTTTCTCTCCCGCCAGCAGACGGGCGGCCTGGGGGGCGAGGTGTCCGGCGCCCAGCGCCATCAGCACGCCGATCGAGCCGGCGACCACACCCACCAGGGCGCCCTCGACGGCGAGTGCGGACACCAGCCGGCGCTGCGGGGCGCCGATGGCGCGCAGGAGCGCCAACTGCCGCAGCCGCTGCGCGAAGACGATACGGAAGGTCGAGGTGGCGACCAGGGCCGCGGCCCCCACCGCCACGGCCAGGAACACCGAGACGAGCCGGAAGACCTCACGCAGGTCCCCTCCCACGGCCTCGTGCGCCTCCTCGGCCCGTACGGCGCCGCCGGACCTGAGCGACGCGTCGGAGTGCTCCGCGCCGAGTACGCCGCACACCTGCTGGGCCAATGCGGTGTTCGGGACACCGTCCTTGGCGCGGATGTCCACGCGCGCATAGCCGGGCAGCTGCGCCAAGGGCCCGATGTGGGCGTCCGTGGTATACCCGCCGGGCTGCTGCTCGGCGGTTGCGTCGCTCTCCACCACGCCGGTGACAACGACGGCGGCCTTGACGGTTTTTTCCGCGTTCTCACCATTGGGGACGATCAGGGTCGTACGGGTGCCGGGGGCGAGCGCGAGTTCTTCGGCGGCCCGGCGGTTGACCGCGATCTGGCCGGTGCGGTCGGGGTAGGTCCCCTCGACGAGCCGGACCTGGGACAGCGGCCCGGTGCCCGGGTCGGAGTGGAGCTTCAGCCAATGTTCGGACGGCCCGGCGATCGGCGCGCCGGAGTCCACGCGGCCGACGGCCTCCGCGACACCGGACAACGCGCGGATGCGCCGCAGAGCGGCACCGCTGATGTCGGGCGACGTGCCGTCGGCGGTGGCGACCAGGCTCACGGCTTCGGGCGTGCCGCGGAAGTGGTCGAGGGTGGTGTTCGTGGTGATCTGCTGTGCCATGACGGTGGCGAAGACCACGAAGGCGGCCACCAGGACCGACATCCCGGTCGTCACCAGTCGACCGGGCCGCTGGAGGAGTTCGGCAAGCTGCGATCCGAGGGCGCTCGCGCGCCAAGGGGTGTCCGCACGGTATGGGGCGTTCATCGGGCGGCCCTCCCCGCGGTCTGCAGAGCCCGCGTGAGATCGGCGCCGGCCGCCGCGTCGACGTCGTCGACGATGCGTCCGTCGGCCAGGACGAGCACGCGGTCGGCGTAGGCGGCGGCTCCCGGGTCATGAGTCACCATGACCACGCTCTGGCCGAGATCGCGCACGGAGCGGCGCAGGAAGTCCAATACCTCGCCGCCCGACCGCGAGTCCAGGTTGCCCGTGGGCTCGTCGGCGAAGACCACGGCGGGCCGGGGCAGCAGGGCCCGGGCCAGGGCCACGCGCTGCTGCTGGCCGCCGGAGAGTTCGGCGGGCCGGTGGGACATCCGGTCGCCGATGCCGAGCACACCGACCAGATGGTCGAGCAGGTCGCGGTCCAGGTGCCGGCGGGACAGGGTGACCGGCAGCACGATGTTCTCCAGAGCCGTCAGCTGGGGCAGCAGGTTGAACGACTGGAAGACGAAGCCGACCTTGTCCCGTCGTACGCGGGTCAGGTCCCGGTCGGACAGACCGGTCAACTCCGTCTCGTCCAGCATCACTTGACCCGAGGTGGCGGAGTCCAGCCCCGCCAGGCAGTGCATCAGCGTGGACTTGCCCGAGCCGGACGGTCCCGCGATGGCCGTGAACCGCGCGCGGGCGAAACCGACCGTCACTCCGTCCAGGGCCCTGATCCGTGCCTCACCCTGGCGGTAGGTCTTGACCAGTTCCACGGCGGCGGCGATGCATTCGGTTGTATCCATGCGGTGAATTCCCCTTGCCGTGGCGCGTCAGGACGCGAGCGGCGGGAATGTGAGCGTGACCCGGGCGTCCGAGCAGTGGGCGTTGGCCTTGTCCGACAGTCGCAGCACTTCCTCGCCGGTCGGGACAGTTCCCTCGCCCTTCGCACGCAGGGCCGCCCACCCGTCGTAGACCGAGATGTTGGCGCCGAGGTATCCGTCATCGATCTGCGCCCTGCGCTGCCGCTCGTCCTTCTCCCACTTCGCGATGGCTGCCCTGTCGCCGGCGATCTTCTGCGCCGAGTCGACGAGTTGCTGCGCCAGCACGCAGTCGGTCTTCGATGCCTGGCTGGGCCGGTTGTGCTCGTCCCACCAGACCTTGCCCGCTATCCCTGTACCTGTGAAAAGCAGCACCACCATCACGGACAACAGAATTGCCTTGCTGTTTCGCATGGACGTGGAAGGACTCACGACGACCTCCGAGAATTTATTCCGAAGCTGTTTGCAGGCGTTTGCCGATCAGCTGTTGGTAATTCTCGGAGAACGGTCGTCGAGGCACATCGGTTCAGAACCTGATCTCCGCGCCAGTGAACTGCGACCGCAGGCAGAGGGCCAGACTGCGACCGCAGTCGTAGTTCCGCCTCCTGCCTGCGGGCGGTCAGCTCGCGGGCGCGACGAGGCCCGAGTCGTAGGCGAAGATGACGGCCTGCACACGGTCTCGCAGGTCCAGCTTGGTCAGGATCTTCCCGAAGTGGGTCTTCACGGTCGCCTCCGCGATGAACAGGCGAGCGGCGATTTCACTGTTGGACAGGCCCTCGGCGATCAGACCGAGCACCTCACGCTCGCGCAGGGTCAGCAGATCCAGCCGCTCGTCGTGGCGGGCCGAGGGCGCCAGTTTTCCCGCGAACCGGTCCAGGAGCCGGCGGGTGACACGCGGGGCGACGACGGACTCACCGGCCGACACGACACGGATCGCCGTCACGACCTCCTCGGGCGGGGTGTTCTTCAGCAGGAAGCCGCTCGCCCCGGCCTGCAGCGCGGCGAAGGCGTCCTCGTCGGTGTCGAAGGTGGTGAGCACCAACACCCTTGGGGCGTCGGGGAGTCGACTCAGCCGCTGGGTCGCCTCGACGCCGTCCATGACGGGCATACGGATGTCCATGATGACGACGTCCGCCTGGGTACGGTCCAGCAACGCCAGGGCGTCCGCGCCGTTCTCCGCCTCGCCCACGACCTCGATGTCGCTCTGCGCGGCCAGCACCATCGCGAACCCGGCCCGGATCAGCGGCTGGTCGTCCACGACGACCACCCGTATCGGCCCGCCCATCTGACTCATCCCTTCGTCCTCACCGGAGGTTCCTGCATGGGGATTTCCGCGTCGACCTGCCATCCCGCGCCGAGGCGCGGCCCGGCGGTGAAGCTGCCGCCGGACACCTCCACACGCTCGCGCATGCCCACGAGCCCGTTCCCTCCGCTGGTGTCGGCCGCCGCTCCCGCAGAGCCGGCCAGCTTGCCGGCCCCGTCGTCGACCACCCTGATCAGTATCACGTCCTTGCAAAACCGCACAGTGATGTCCACGCGTGCGCCGGGACCGGCATGCCGCAGCACGTTGGTCAGACTCTCCTGGACGACCCGCAGCACGGTGAGTTGGTCCGCCGTCGACAGCCCGCCCCGTACACCCTCGACGACCAGGTCCACCTTGAGTCCCGCGGCACGGGCCCGCTCAGCCACCGTCTCCAAGTCGTCCAGCGAGACCCGCAGGCGACCGGTCTCCGTGTCCGCGTCCTCGAGCACGCCGGAGACCTTTCGGCCGCTGCGGAGGACCCGCACGATCCGGTGCATGTCCGCCAGCGCGTCCCGCCCGGTGTCGCCGATCGCCTTCAGGGCGGAACCCGCCTTTCCCGGATCGGACTTGAGGACGTACCCGGCCCCGTCGGCCTGCAGGATCATCACGGCGAGACTGTGCGCCACCACATCGTGCAGCTCCCGGGCGATCTCCGCACGCTCCTCGGCCGCGGCGATCCGCACGAGGTGCTCCCGTTCCCGTTCGGCCGTGGCGGCCCGTGCCTCCAGGCTCGCCACGTACAGCCGACGTGTCCGCAGCACCATCGCGGTCAGCCACAGGGCCGTGCAGACACCGCCGAAGGCGACCAGGCTGAAAAGGTCCCCTTCTGCGTCCCGCGCGCCGGGAAGGCCGAACCCTGCCTCCACCGCCACGCCCAGCATGACGACCGCACCCGCCGTCCAGGTGTGCCACATCGCCCGGGCGTGGGTGACCACCGAGACCATGGCGACGAGCAGCGCCGCGTCGTACGCGGCCGGGGCGGAGGCCAGCATCGGATCCGGGTACTCCGCCAACACGTACTGAACCAGGGCGAGCCCGGCGACCAGCCCCATCACCGTCAGCGGCCGCCGCCGGCGGAAGACCAGCGCCAAGGCCATCGCCCAGCCGATGAGCTGGTCGTACTCCTCGCCGTAACGCGAGGTCGCGAAGCCCACCAGCACCGCGATCGCCATGTCATACGCCGTGTGTACCCACGGCAGTACCTGTATGCGGCGCAACATGGCCCACAGGCTATGACACCGCTCGCCTCAAAAGGAGCAACCCAAGGCCGGAGGTACCTGGGGCCGGTGGGGCCGAAGCCCCAGGAAGATCACCGATGCCCAGGTGGAAGAAGTGGATCGGCCGCAGCCGGCACCGCGGATGGGCGTCCGCCCTGGTGGAAGGATCACGTCGTCCCCTCCTCGACCAAGTCTGTCTCGCTCACCTCGGACGAGGCTTTCGTGGAGACGAAGCGGAGGCGCGTCGTGCACAGGGAGACGACGACGGCCGAGGCTGCCACTACGGCCATGCCCCAGGCCAGGTCGCTCACTTCGGTGACGAATCCGATCAGCGCGGGTCCGACGAGCAGACCGGTGGTGCCCGTGGCGGCGACGACAGAGAGGGCTTGCGGCCCTTCGGCCGCGGCGGCGACGTAGAGGCATGGTGCCACGGCGGCCACACCCAGCCCCACGCACGCGAAACCGATGAGCGCGGGAACCACACCTCCGATCAGCAGAGCGAGGCCCAGCCCGGCGCCGGCCGCCGTGCTGCCGACGCGGACGACCCTGGCGTCACCCCAGCGGCTGCGCCAGCCGTCACCGAAGAGGCGTGCGACGACCATCACGCTCGAGATGACGGCGATACCCAACGGCGCGACCTGGGGTGACGCATGGGCGATGTCCTTCAGATAAAGCGCGGACCAGTCGTTCATGGACCCTTCGACCACCTCGGCGAACACCATGGCGCAGCCGAGCCAGAGCACTGCCAGTGTCAGCCGGGTGAACCTGCGACGGCGCTTGCCCTCCTCCTGCTCGGCTACCGGCTCGCCCGAGGAGGCCGCGGAAACCTCTTCCGCGAGCAGACGCGGACGTGCATACGCGAGGAGCACGAGGAGGATCATCGCGGCGACGGCGAAATGGGGGGCGATGTCCGGAGTCAGTGCCGTCACCCCTGACGACAACAGAGCGGCAAGGAACGAACCCGCACTGAAGGTGGCGTGCAGCTGTGTCATCGCCGTACGTCCGTGCACCTTCTCCAAAGCGGCGCCCTGCGCGTTCATCGCCACATTCAGACAGCCCACGGCCACGCCGTCCGCACAGACAATCACCAGCGCCGTCGGGTAGTTCGGGGCCACGGCCAGCACAAGGAGGATCGCCACCAGGCTGAGCCCGGACAGCAGGGCGACGCTGCGCGCCCCGAGGCGCTGCATCAGGAACGTGATGAGCGGAAAGGAAGCCACCGCGCCCGCCCCGGTGACCACGAGCAGCAGGCCCACCTCCCCGGCACTCAGATCGAGGCGTTCCTTAAGGGCGGGGATGCGGGAGGCCCAGGTGGCGTACTGGAACCCCAGGAAACAGAACAGCGCCGCGATGGCCAACTGCGTACGCCTGAAATCGTCTAGGACACGGGGCATGGAAATCGGGCCGCCTCCTCCGAAGGGCTGGTATCTCTGCCGGATACCGCGATGGACATGTACACGGCGTTTTCGCCGTAGCTCTCCGGGAGCCGGACCCATGGGTGGGCCCGGTAACCGTGGGCGGCCCAGAAGGGGGCCATGCCGTCGACGGCGACGAGCGAGATGTGCTCGAACCTCGGTCGCGCGGCGGCCGCCAACCGGGTCAGCAGGCCCTGCCCCCACCCGTTGCCCCGCTGCTCGTGGGCGACGACCATGTCGTGAAGATGGAGGTTGCGTGAATCGTGTGCCGGCTCGTCGACCCGGGCCAGCGGTGGGTACTGGAACCTCGGGTAGGGCAGCGCGAGCAGGTAGCCTTCTATTTCTCCGTCGAGGTCCAGCACGAAGCAGGTGTCCGGTGAGGCGCGCCCCTTCGATTCCAGCGCTGCCAGCCCCTCGGTGAGTGAAGTTCCCGCATAGGCCGCTGCCTCCACCGCGGCTATGCCCGGCCAGTCATGGTCCCGCACCGGACGGATGCGCTCGTCGTGGCCGACCCGCTCCTCGCTCACGCCGCCTCCGCGTGGCGGAGTTCGGCAGGGGTCACCATGTGCGGCAGCGGTCCAAAGCCGTTGAAGGCTTGCGTCATGTAACTGGTGGCGTAGGCGCCGGCGGACAGGATCCACACCGGGTCACCGGACGTCAGCGCCTTGGGCACGCGCATGTGTGCGCTCCTGTAGGCGTCGTCGCTGTCGCATGTGGGGCCGGCCACAACGGCCGCGACGTACTCGCCATCGGCGTGTCCCGGAAAGACGAGCCTGTGGCAGAGTTCGTCCATCTCGTAGAGGCCGTTGAATTTTCCGCAGCTCAGGTAGAGCCAGTGCACCAGTTCTCCGTCGGCCTGCCGCCGCTCGGTGAGCCGGTAGACGTGTGCGCGGATCGCGCCGTGATCGGCGACCAGGTGACGGCCGGGCTCCATGACGATGTCGAGAGGCGCTGCGTTCAGGCGCCGCAATTCCTCGATGCCGTCGCGCAGAACAGCGAACATCTTGTCCAGCGGCGGCTCCAGCGGGCGGCCGTGCCGGTCCAGGTATCCGAGGGCGGGCAGGCCGCCGCCGAGGTTGACGTGGTCCAGCACGATGGCCCGGTGACGCAACGCCACCAGGACGTCCGCCAGCTGGTCGACGGCCTGACGCCACGCGTCGTACGTCATCTGCTGTGATCCCACGTGTACTGACAGCCCGGCCGGAGTCAGGCCGGCGGCACGGGCCACGGTCAGCACGCGGACGGCGTCGTCCCGGGAGCAGCCGAACTTGCGGCTGAGTCCCCACAGGGCGCCTTCGCCGCTGGTGGTGAGGCGGCAGTACACACGGGCGCCGGGGGCGTTGGCGGCGATGGCCGCCACGTCCTGAACGCTGTCCGTGGCGAACGTCCGCACGCCGAGCCGGTGGGCCTCGGCAATGCTCGCGTCGGACTTCACGGTGTTGCCGTAGTGGATGCGGTCCGCGGGCACGCCCAGCCGTAGCGCCTGCTCGATCTCGCCGGGGCTCGCCGCGTCGAATCCGGCGCCTCGGTCAGCGAGGCAGGTCAGCACCTCGTCGACCGGACATGCCTTCATCGCGAACCGTACGGTGACCGGCAGTTCGCGCACCAGGCGGTCGTACTGGCTCTCGATCCCGGTGAGATCGAAAACGACCCGATCCGTTGAAGCGGCGGCCAGGGCCGAAGACAGCCGCGTGTCCAGGTCCCAGCTCACGCGCCCGCACTCCCGAGGCCGGTGTCCCGGGCGACGCGCACGAGCACGGGCCAGGCGTCGATCAGGTACGCGAAGTCCTCCGTGTCCTGTTGCGCCTCGTCCAGCAGCTGCTTCCGGCGCGCGTCCATCAGGTCGGCGAACTCGGCGTAGCGGCCGCCCAGTTTCCGGTACGCCGTACTGACCCGGTCCAGTCGCCAGACGTTCTCCGTCCGGTCCCGACCGGCGCTGTGGCGCAGGAAGCCGGAGATGACGTCTGCGCGGACCCGCTCCTGCTCGTCCAGCAGTGCGGTGTCGGGGGCCGCGCTCATCCGGTCGTAGACGTCGTTGAGGTAGAGCATCGACAGCAGGAACTTCACAAACCTCAGTTGGTAGGCGCGGAAGCCGGCGTCGGTGCGTCGGAAGGGTGTGTAGAAGTTCTGGATATGGCGGTTGTGCAGTACGCCGGGCAGTGCGGCGTCGTGGACGAGGTGGATGAGGAAGTAGTCACTGCCTATGGTGTCGGTCGCCGGGGGCAGCGGCACCCGCTCGTATACCTCGTGGTGGAAGGCGATGTTGCACATGTCGACCCTCATGGGGTCGACGAGGGTCAGGGTGGAGTGATCCACGGTGAAGGGGATGGTTCCGGCGCCCTTGAAGGACTCCTCGACGAGTTGTCCCTTCTGCTCGTCCGACCAGTGGGCGGGGGCCCACAGGCTGACGACGTCGTGGTAGACGCCCGCGTCGAGCTGCTCGATCTCCGCGATGTCCACGGACGGTTCACCGACGAAGGAGGCTCCGACCATCGACACCCGGCGCTGGGCGTGGTGCGGGGCGAGGACGGTCTCCGTCACGGCCGCCGACGCCTTGGATGCGGTCTTCCCGAGTGAGGCCAGCTCATGATGGATGGGAAAGACCTTTTCGCCATCCAGCACCTGGTAGCTGGAGTCCGAGTCCCTGCGGTGCACCGACCGGCAGCCGAGTGCGCCGGCGATGAGGAAGGCACGGTTGGTACAAGCACCGTAGGAGAGGTCGGCAGGCAGCATCAGGGTGAGCAGCCGGTCGGGTGCGGCGAGGTCGGAGCGCTGGATCGTGCGCCGCAGGAACTCCCGCTGGCGTGCTTCGTCGAGGTGGTGGACGATCACGCCGGGGGTGGCCGGCAGGTCGGCCACCACGCGGGTGTGTTCCGTCCAAGTGGCCTGGTCGCAGGAGTCGAGGATGAGCACGTGCACCTCGATGCCAAAGGTGCGGGCTGCATATGCGGCCTCCTCGGCGATGCCGACGATGGCCTCCTCGCACGCCCTGTTGGTCGGCAGAGCCAGGCAGATCCCGTCGGTGCTGGTGGTGTGCTTCACTTGGCGCTCTCTCGTTCGCTCCAGGAGTCGAGCCCCAGGAGTTTCCTGCCGAGGTCGTTGAGCGTCGCGGCACCGTAGCGAAGCGATTCGTGCCGATCGGCGTCTCCGAGCAGCGTCGCGTTCCAGTCGGGTGTGCTGAGGGTCCGCCAGGAACGGACACGGGAGCGGCGCAGCTCTTCGTGTTCCTCCAGGGCCGGCATCATCGACAAGTACTGCACGGCCCGCACGCCGTTGTCGGAGACGTTGGGCGCGACGCCGTGCGCCAGCAGTCCGTTGAAGATCAGCAGATCGCCGGCCTGCAGATCGGGACGTACCACGGAGAACTCGGCGCGGTCGATCGCGGGCCTGATCGGGTCCCGATCGGCCGGCTGCGCGATCCGCCACTCATCGAACTGGCGGAACAGCTCTGGTGCGCATTGGAATCCGCCGAGTTCGGGCTGAGTGTCGTTGAGGGCCAGGATGCCCTGCACCCGCTGTGGCAGCACGCCGAGGGTGGTGTCCACGTCCCAGTGCAGCTCGATATCGAATCCCTCGTCGGTCGGCGCGATGAGGGAGCGTGCACGGCTGCCCCGGTTGGGCGGGTTGAGGTTCAGCCGATCGAGGGTGACCCACAGCTCCTCGCAGTCCCACACATCGGCGAAGGCGTCGTAGACCCGTTGGGTCTGCCGGTTGTCCCACATCAGCTGATGGTGGTACGCCTCTACGAAGCCGTAGACGTGCAGGTCACGGTCGAGGTCCGAGCGGAACTCACGTTCTTGGTACCAGGTTTCGGGCCGGTCGGGGTCAAGCCCCGCGAACTCCCAGGCGAACTCGTACAGGCTCTTCGCCGCGCCTGGAGAGACGGCGTTGCGCACGACCACATAGCCGTACGTCTGCCAGAAGGCGAAATCCTGTTCCGACAGCACGCGCAGCGACTGTGACTCCTCGCGCTTTATGTCTCTCAATTGCGTCTGCGCGAGGTAGGTCTCACCGTCAGCGCTGAAATAGGGGCGCCGTGTCGGGGCGCGGTACAGATACGGGTCGGGCGTCGGCATGCGATCACTCCAAGGCGCGATTCCTCAGGGGCCGAGAGGAACTCATGGCCGTTACTGATCGAACTGAGGTTGCAGCCAAAGTGGACTGGACCAATTGGTGATGTCAATCGTCACCGGGGGAAGTTGCCGCCATTTGCCTGTCAGCTGCCGGTTACCGGCCGAACCCGCTCCTGTGCGCGGTGCGGCCCGATGAACGGGGACTCCAGGTGCCGACTGGGGTGCGGGCTGCTCGACTTGCGGGTAGGAGCAGCATGACTGTGGGCGGCCGGCGGCCAGGGGCCGCCGTTGATGACGAGGGTGCCGGCCTGCGGTGCATGACCTGGACCATTCTCGTGTTCAGGTCCGCCCGACGTTCACCGCGATGTACCCGGCCGGCCGCGGGCCTCCCGTCCGTGCTACCACGCACTTCCTGGTTGGACTAGACCAACGACGAGTGGGCGGGCTATAACGAATTACCTGCATCGCGCCCGGAAGGCGGATCATGACCACCAGAGTGAGCGTCGTCCAAGACGGCACCGGAATGCCTGGTGCCGTTACACGGGTGCCGAAGTACTACCGAGTCAAGCAGCACATCCTCGAGATGGCGGAGTCCCTGGGACCGGGAGAGCGCGTGCCCGCCGAGCGATTACTCGCCGTCAGCCTCGACACCTCGCGCACCACGGTCCGGCGGGCCCTGCAAGAGCTCGTCAGTGAAGGCAAGTTGGACCGGATCCACGGGAAGGGCACGTTCATTGCACGGCCGAAGCTCTACCGCGCCCTTCAGCTCACCTCCTACACCGAGGACATGCTGGCCCAGGGACTCAAACCTGCCTCACGGATCCTCGGTATGCGTCACATCAAGGCTGACGAGGAACTGGCGCGCCTGCTCGCCATCGACATCGGCGAGGAGGTAGTGCTCCTCGAACGACTTCGGCTGGCCGACGGCGAGCCCATGGCCATCGAGTCGACCCACCTGCCCGCATGGCGCTTCCCCGGCCTGCGCGAAACGCTGACCAGGTACAGCTCTTTGTACGCGGCACTCGCCGAGGTGTATGGAGTTCACCTCCTAAAAGCCGAGGAGGGCATCGAGACCACGCTCGCGAACCCGTACGAGGCCGGGCTGCTCTCGACCATCGTGGGCCTACCCATGATGCTGCTGTCCCGACACTCCCACGACACGGAAGGCAGACCGGTGGAGTGGGTCCGTTCGGTGTACCGCGGCTCCCGCTACAAGTTCGTGGTGACCTTGCTGCCCACCGCGGACCGGGCCTTGGATTGATTCGCCCTCCCACCATGGCCGTTCGTCCATCTTCTCGGGCACTCCGTGCTCATGGCCAGCCCTGCGACCGCGCTGCAGCCAACTGATCGCGCCGCCGGCGCTCGGAGGCGGCCTTCACCTCACTGTGAGCGCCCCGATCGCACGTAAAGAACTGGTCCCTCGAGGCCGGCCGCACGGCCGAACCCATTGAGGATCACTCCCGCCCCGCCAATCCTGGGAAATCCGTGACACGACAGGGTGTTCTCACCAACCGCACCGAAGCCGTCCCGACGCCGCCCGGAGCCGGCCGACCAACGACCGCCGAGACCGGTGAAGGCGCAGACCGCCTTCGGGTGTCGGGCCGCTCGCCGTCCCCTGCCCCGGAGACTTCCGTTCCCACATCCCGGACATCGTTGTCACCAACCATCGCGGAAACGCTGATCACCGCACGCGAGGCAGCCTGTCTGACCCAGCAAGACCTCGCGGAGCGATCCGGGGTGAGCGTGCGGGCCATCCGCAACCTCGAGACCGGACACACCTCCCGTCCCCGCAAGCAGTCGCTCCTTCTGATCGCCAAGGCCCTCGGACTGCCCTCGGAGGACATCGGCCGACTGATGCGCCGACCGAGCGCCGCAGAACACCTGTCAGCGCCTGGTCCCGTACCCTTCGAACTCCCCCCAGTTCCTCGCCACAGCCTCGTCGGTCGCGCGACGCACCTTTCCTCCCTGCGCGCTCACCTCACGGCCGCAAAAGACGGCCACACAGGCCGACCCGTGGTCGTCGTCGGGCCGCCCGGTGCAGGGAAGACTGCACTGGTCATCAAAGCGGCACGATGGCGTCCCGCGTGATGGTGTAGCCGATCGGCGTTGAGTAGTGCGCCGGTGTGCTCCGGCTGGTGGCGCCCGCTCCCTGCGCACGGGGTGGG
>NZ_JBSFDB010000088.1:0-22144 GCF_053593695.1 Streptomyces sp. NPDC002144 | reverse complement strand
CCCTCCGCGCGAAGTCCACGCCGAGTACGAGAAGTTGCGAATCGCCGCGTGAAATAAACGGTCAGAAGCCTGTCCGGAAAACGCGAGGCCCCTCAGGGCCCGCACGAGCGGGTTCTCTGACAGCTTTCCTACGGCTACGGCGTGTTCGAGAGCGGCGTTCAGAGCGCGGCGGCGGCGCTTGTACGTGTCGCCCGCCGCCTGGGTGCCGTCCATCTTGTAACTGACGCGGTATAGCACGTCCTCGAACACTTCGGCGTTGGCAAGGTCACCCAACGGCCGGTCAGTCGTCGTGACCCACTCGTACGCGGCCTTGAGTTCGGCCGGCGGGTCCTCCCTCTCGTTCGCGGGCACGATCCCCCACCGGAAGGCCAGCCGGAGGATCTCGTCGTCGGGAGCGTCTTCCCCGCGCTTGACCATAGCGAGGGTCACGGCCGCGAGTCCGTCGGCTATGCCTTCGCGGGTCTTGGCTGCGGCCGTGCGCCACCGCCCAGCCATGTACTTCCGGCAGAACTCGAACCACCGCAACGACGGTTCGGCGTCTGATGCTTCGGCAGCTTCGGCCGCCGCGCGTACCTCGGACTCAGGTAGCCCAGATTCGATCTCGAAAGCTTCGCCGCGGCGGTTCATGGCCTGCCACAGCTCGGACCGTCGGCTCTCTGCGAGAGCGGACGTGGTGAACGTGTCGCCATATACCTTCCCTGCGACCACCCATCGGAGTCGCCACGGGCGGGACTTGCGGCCGGTCTTGGTCACCTTCCACAACTTGACGTCGAAGGAGTAGCCCGGCCGGGCCGACCCACGAGGGCGCCCGGCCGGGGTGTCGTTCCCAGTGCTCACGCAGCGTCCTCCCGCTCCGCAAGCCAACGCTCGTACTCCGACCGCCGGATCCGTACGTCCCCGTTGGGAAGCTTGATCGAGCGGGGTGCCTTGCCGAGTTGGCGCCACCGGTAGAAGGTCGACGGGGCGACCTTCAGATCTGTGATGACCTCCTTGACGGTCATCTTCTCGTCCCGCGTACGGGCGCTCATTCCGCCATCCCTTCGGCTTCGGCCTCACCGGACAGGCCGGACAGCTCCAATTCCGACTGTCCGGGGTATTCGTGCTGGTCAGACGGGGTAACCGGACAGCCGGACAGTGCGGACAGCTCTGGGGCGCCCTGTGTCCGGGTCTCGGTGTCCGGGTAGTACCGGCCGCCGGGGTCCTTGGTGAGCTGTCCGGCCTCGGCCATGCGGTTGCAGGTGCGGCGGATCGTGTCGATGTCGACCTGGGGCAGCTCGCCCGCCATGTCCTTGGGCTTGGCACCGGGGTGGGCGCGGACGTAGCGCAGGATCGTGGCGCGGGTGTCGCTGACGGTGTGGTCGGTGACCGGGCCGTCCAGCAAGTGCCAGGCTCCGGAGGCGGGTTGGAAGCTGAGGGCGTACTCGGCTTCGTCCACGTCGCGGCCGGTGACGTGCAGGATGCCGTCCGCCTGCCCACGCGCCCGCTTCAGCACAAGCGTGGCGTCCGCGGCTCCGGCAATGCCGTTGGTGCCAGAGACCTCGGTCAGAAAGTCCTCGGAGCCTGCCTTGCGGACGTGGTGGACCAGGACGACGGCCACGCTGTAGTGGTCGGCTAGCCGCTTGGCGTAGCCGACGGCGACATAGTCCGCGTCGTACGCGGACACCCCTTGCGGCGCCTGTCCGCGCATCTTGGCGAACACGTCGATGACGACCATGCGCGCGCCGGGGTTGCGCTCCAGCCACTGGGCGATGGCCTCGGTGCCGCCCTGGGGGAAGGGCGGGCATTCGGTGACCAGGGTCAGCCCGGCGGGGGCTGGTTGGCCTCCGAGGAGCTTGCCCATGCGGGTCTGGAGACGGCGCGGGGTGTCCTCCAGGGCCAGGTAGAGCACCGGGCCGCCATGAACGGGCACGGAGTCGAACGCCTTGCCTCCGGCCGCGACCGACAGGCCCAGCCCGAGGGAGAGCCAGGACTTGCCGACCTTGGGCGGTCCGGCGAGCACGCTGACGCCTTCGGCGAGGATGCCGGGCACAGCCCATTTCGGCTCGGGGAAGTGCGCGGCCATGAGCTGATCGGCCGTCCATGCCGTCCGTGGGCGCTCCCGCTTCGGCGGCGCCTGCGGGGCCGGTTCGGGGTCGCTGGGTACGGAGTACAGGTGCAGGGGCGGGATGGGGTTGGTGCTCATGCGGCGACCGTCCGGGGGCGCCGTGCTCCGGCCCGGAGTCCGGAGGAGATGGTGCGCCGTGCCTCGCGCTCGCCCTGGCCGACTTGAAGCGCGGCCGTGAGGAGCCAGCCGGTGACGTCAGCTTCGCTGAGCTCGCCCCCGGCCACGAGCTGTCCGAGGGCGACCGCGGCGAGATAGAGGCTGTTGTTGTGCTCGTGCGGGCCGGAGCCGGTGACCCGCTCAACTTCCCCGTTGACGGCGGACCGGAGAAAGGCGGTGCGCCGCCCATGGCCCGTGAGGGCGACCGTGATGGGCGTCTGCGGGGGCAGCGGCGCCGGGCGCAGGAGTTCAACGAGCAAACCCGGCAGAGGCGCCACGGGAACGTCCCTGACTACCTCGTACGGACGTCCGGCGAAGGTGCTGCCCGCGCCGACCACGAGCCCGCCCCACGCGCGGGTGTCGACCTTCCAGCCAAGGCCACGGGCGCTGTCCCCAGCGGTGTTGCGCAGAGGCTCGCCCTCGGGGGCGGCGAAGTACAGGTGGGTGCCGCCGCTCCACGTACGCACGGTGTAGGTGTCGGCGGGGAAGGGCTGGCCGTGGCGCTCGCAGAGCACGGCAAGCACGTCGGCTCCGTCAGTGACGCCGTGCTCCGCCCAAACGGCCGGCGGGGTGTCGCCGGGGTGCTTGGGCTTGTCCAAGTCGATGACCACCAGGCCGGAAGGTCCGGTGGCGATACCGAGGTTGAAGGCGGCGACGGACCACGCGCAGGCGATGCGCTGCGGGTCGGTGGTGGCGCGGGTCTCCCAGTCGGAGACGGCCGGGCGCTTGTCGCCGGCGATGAGGGGGAAGATGCGCCAGTCACGCGACGCTGCGTCAAGCGCGGCGGTGAACTGGGCAGAGCCGTCCGGGTACGGCATCCTTGGGTTCTCCTGTTCTGTCTTCGGATGGGCAGGGAGAACCGCGGCGGCGGGCGACCTTGCTGGGGAGTCCCGCCGCCGCGGCGTTGCTACTGGTGCTTGGCCCAAGCGGCGTATTCCTGGCGGACGTAGCCGCGCGGGTCGGCGATGGCGGCGGGGTGTTCGGGCCAGTACGGGTCTCCGCTGTAGTTGCCGCTGCCGTTGCAGTCGATCTCTAGGAGGCGGAGTGCTGCGCCCAGGGCCACGGCAGGCACGTCGGTGTGGATGCGCGCGGTCTCGTCGTCCAGGGCCATGCGGTCCAGCAGGGCCGCTTTGCGCAGCCAGTACTCCCGGTCGACGGTGCTGCCGTTGAGGTGCCTGCGGGCGCGGTCGGCGGTCCAGCCGATCTCGCTGATGATGCTCGGGGCGAGCGCGTACGCCTGCTGCGGTGCGGGCCACGCGACCGGCTCGGGTCGGTGGTCGGCGGTGACGTACAGGCGGTGGCGCTTGCGGTCGCGGGTGTAGGACTGGCGCACGGCGCCGGTCGCGAACGCCTCGCGCAGGGCGGTGGTGATGCGGCCGGTGTCGCCCGGCTCGCAGATGACGCGGATCTCGAACACGGTTGTCCTCTCGGGGTGTTCAGCCGTGGAAGTGGCTGCGCTTGATGACGGCCTTGCGGATGTGGACCGTGCTGCCGCGACGACCGTCGGCGATGGCGCGGGCGGGCATGCGCCACGCGAGGACCGCGAGGGCGATCCACATGGCCGCGCCGGAGGTGAACCCAGCGGCGGCGTTGATGACTTCGCCGATGCCCCAGCCGACGCCGGCCGCGAAGGCGCCCCCGCCGATCCCGGCGCCGACGAAACGCTGAGCGATCGGGTCAAGCAGGGGCAGCGGGGTCAGGTCGCGCGGCTCGGTCGCCAGGACCGGGGGCGGTGCGAGGTGCTTGGGCATGGGGACCATGCGCCCGTAGGCGTCCGGCACCCACACCATGGGGCCGCGTTCGGCGGCCAGTTCGACGGCCGCCGGGGTGGGCGCGTGCAGCTCCAGCGAGGCCGGGTCGTACACCGGGGCGGCCCGTGTGTCCGGCCGCAGCGCGGGGACGTGTTCGTTCACGAGTCGGTCTCCTCTCACTTGCCGAGCGCGGACAGGGCGTCGGCGGAGGCCTGCACGAGGTTGCGGATGGGCTCGTACGCACCGGTCCCGGCGACGAAGAACCCGAACAGGAACAGCACCAGGGCGGCGCCGCCTCCGGCGGACTTGGTCTTGATGGCGAGGGCGGACGCGGCGCCGAACAGCAGCACAGCGGAGATGTCGAGGATCATCGGGTGGCCTCCGGGCGGGTGTCGGTGCCCGCGCGATAGATGCGGGCCCAGCGGTTGTAGAGCCAGCGGCCGACGCGTATGCGCTTGCCGGTGGCCTTGCAGCGGCGGCAGTCCTTGCCGCGCTTCAGTCGTCCTTTGCGGTCGGACTTCATCTCGAAGCCCCAGCCGGAGCACTTGCGGCAGTTGCCGAACGGCGAGGCTGCACACAGCCCGATGTAACCGAGCGTGACGAAGAACGGGCAGGCGATAGCAAGCAGGGTGGGGGTCATCAGGGGCCCTTCCAGGCGGGTTTCAGGGGTTTCCGCAGGTGGGCCGCTATCCGCTAGCGGCCTGTTCAGAGTAGGTTTGGGGCGCTAGCGGGGCCGCTAACGTTAGCGGGGTGTGCGGCTAGCGCTAGCGGCCCCGGAGCCTCAGCCCGCGTCCCGCTTTCCGTCACGCTCCGCAATCGCATCGACGATGTGGGAGCGGTCGATACCGCGCCGGTTGACGACCTTCCCCTTGACCCGGCGGCCCACCTGGATGGTGGAGACACCGTGCGGCTTGAGCGCCGCAGCGAGCCCTTCGGGGTCCCAGCCGTCGTAGACCTCCTCGCGCAGGTCGGCGAGGCGGGCGACGACGGTCTCGGACCACACCTTGGGCTCATCGGCGGGCACCACGGCGAGGATGTCGGCGAGCAGGTCGTAGCCGCTGCCCGTGGTGGGCTCCGGCTCCTGTCCGAGCGCGTAGCCGGACAGGGTCCCGGCGTCCTCGCGTGCCTTGCGGGCCCGGCGGGCGATCCGGTCCGCGTTCGGAGCGTCGACGTAGACGCTGCGGATGATCCGGGCGTCCGAGCCGTCGCCGACGAAGTAGGCAATGCCCTTGTCGGCCCAGGAGAACATGGTGGCGCGCACGCCCCGCTTGTAGGAGGACGTGCCCAGCACCATGTCGTTCTCGGTCTGCCCCATGACCTTCATGCACAGCCGCACGCCGGCATTCGCGGAGATGCCCGTGGGCAGCGACTTCGCGTCCGGGCGCTGAGTGGCCAGCATGAGCACGATCCCGGTCGCCGGACCCCGCTTGACCAGGTCGGTGCAGATGTCCTCGAACTCCTTGCCGTACTTGTCGTGCTCGAACCACACCTGGCATTCGTCCACGCAGATGACGATGGGGTGCAGTCCAAGGCTCGGCTTAGAGGCGAGTTCGCTGGTCACCTTGGACTCGGGGCAGATGTCGCGCGGCAGCGAGCGGATCACCTTTGCGCGCCGCCGCAGTTCGCCGCGTACCTCGCGCATGTCGGCAATGGCGTACTCGATGTCCTCGTCTTCCTCGCCAGCGCGGTGCCGGTAGGAGACGTGCTCGCCGACCGGGTCGAGATCGCCGGTGCCCTTGAGGTCGTAGGTGTGCAGCTCTGCCCGCGGGTCCAACGCTGCGATCAGCGCGAACAGGCGCAGGAGGAACGTCTTGCCCATGCGCGGGATCGCACCGATGATCGCCGCGATGTACATGAACGTCAGGCCCACCCAGCGACCCCGCTGGTCGGTGGAGAAGTCGACCGGCTTGAACAAGTCGACCAACCCGCCCTTGGCCAGCGGCCATGCGGGCTGCTTGGCCCTGTTCATGTCCTGGTCGCCGACCCACAGCACGAGGCGCCCGGTGTGCTCGTCGGCCACTGCCTCGGGCCACACACAGCCCAGCGGGCGGCGCAGGCCGGACGCAAGCCGCTCGCGCCGCTCAATGATGTCCGTGACCGTGACGCCGTAGGGGAGGTTGCCCTCCGCACGCCAGCCCGGACCGTCGCGGGTGATCGGGGCGGTGAACTCGAATCCGTCCCGCCCCTTGGCCTGCGCCTGGTTGATGGCAGGGATGCCGAGCGAGCCGAGCGCGCGCAACACGATGTCCGAGGTGAGCTTGACCGCCGCGGGCAGTTCCACAGCCCTGTGGATAACCGGATCATCGGCCTTACGTCCGGCGAACCCGAGCGCGATCACGACTGCACCGACCGACAAGGCCTGAAGCCAGTCGGGAGCGAGCACGTAGATGGCGAGCGCGGCACCCAGCCCGATGAACATGGCGAGCACCATCACGAGGGTGCGCAGTCGGACCCGACCGTCACGCTGTCGCGACAGCTTCAGGTACTCCGCGGCGTCCTCGCGGCGGACTGCGGCGAGTCGGACCGGTTCGCCCTCGCGGTCGGCCACCCACCGCATGGTGCCGCCCACGAACTTCGCGGCCCCCGAAGGGGCTTGGAGGGTGAGCCGGGCGACGTAGACCGGGGAGCGCAGGGCGTGATAGCCGACCGAGTGGGCGTAGTGGCGGGCCACCCATGCCGTAGCGGTCTTGAGTTCGGTGAGCGAGCGCAGCCAGACCGGCACCACGTCCCGGCGCTTGGCGGCGGCGAGCCGACCGAGGTAGCCCGGACCGGTCGCCCTCGAGGTCGACTGGTCGACCGTCACTGGGGCGGTCGGGTCGGCCGACTCGGCACCCGACCGGTCCGCGTCGGGGTCGGGCGACCGGTCGACGTCGGGTCGGGCGGTCGGGTCGGCCGACTCGCTGCGAGCCGACCGTGCCTTGTCGAGGTCGACCACCTCGCCCCCGGAGTCGGGACGGGAGGCCTCGGCCATCTCGGCTTCCAGCCGGTTGAAGAGTTCGTTGTCGTCGTCCGGGTGCTTCACTGAGGGTTCCTTCTCTCTGGGAGGGAGACGGGGCCCGGCCGCTGCTTTGGTCGGTTGAGACCGGGCCCCGTACAGGTCATGCGGCGCGCTGTTCCTCGGGATAGGCACAGAGGACGCACATCCCGAGCGAGGTCGGGAGGCAATAGCCATACGTGATCTGGCACATGGGGCAGGTGCGGCGGGCGAGCATCGCCAGCGCGAGCGCACCCCACTTGCGGGAGGTCATCGGCCGGACCGGCTTCGCGCGGTCGACGCGGTAGAGGTAGGCGACCTGCACCCCGGCCTTGCGGCCGCGGTGGCGGCGCATCACCTGGGCCGCGACCGGCTGTCCGCCGGGCCGCAGCCCGGCCGCACGCAGTTGACGGCGGGTGGCGTAGCCGTCCGGGGCGAACCGCCACGGGTAGGTGGGGACTCCGAACCGGGCGCCGGAGGGGTCGAAGCACTTGCCGTAGGCGGGCATCAGGCAGCCACCCCCACGACCGGTGCGTCGGTCCGGGCCCCGGTGCGTCCGGCTCGCCGTCCGGTGACCGTGGCGAACAGTCGCCCGAGCCCCGCCCGGCGGGTCCCGGTGCGCGCCTGCTTGGCCGCGTACATCGCCTCATCGGCCCGCCGCAGCAACCCGGACAGGTCGTCGCCGGGGAAGTCCGCGGCGCGCACCCAGCCGAGAGAGACCGTGGTGTGTACGGCCAGGTCTTGGCCCTCGACCGGGCGGGCGAGCACACCATGCAGGACGGCGAGCAGGTCGGAGGCGGTGCCGTAGTCGTCAATCACAACGGCGGCAAACTCATCGCCCCCGAGCCGCCCGGCCACGCCGGAGCGGCCGACGTGGTGGGCAAGCCGATCCGCGGTCGCCTTCAGCAGGGCGTCTCCAGCCGCGTGACCGAAGGTGTCGTTGATCTGCTTGAAACGGTCCACGTCGGCCAGCACCACGACCGCCCGCGGGTCCCGCAGCAGAGCAGTAGCGCGACGCGTGAACGCCTCGCGCGTCCGCAGCCCAGTCAGCGGGTCGCGACGGGCGACGTTCAGGCGCCGCCGCAGCCACAGCGTGTGCGCCGTCCAGCCGGAGGCGACCGGAGCCGCCGCGGCCAGCATGGTCAACACGGTGTTCATGCCGCCGCCCCCTCGGTCCCCTCGTCGTCGCCCTCGATCGAGTGCAGACGCCGTCCCTCGGCCCGCTCGGTCAGCAACAGGTCCCGCAACACACGGGAGTTGGCCGCAGAGCAGTGCAGCGTGGTCCGAATCGCTTCCGCGTTGATCGCGTCATCGGCCCACTCGGCCGTGGCCTCCCGCGCTTCGACGAGCAGTTCCGCCGGGGTCCGCGGCGCCTTGCCACTCTTGGCCTTGCCCTTGGTGCTGGCCGGGCGCTTGCGCGGCGCCTTCGGCGTCTCCGTCTCCTGCGGCGACACTGGCGGCCTGTCCTCGTTGGCCGGGGCCAGCTCACCCAGCTTCAGCAGCACGCGTTCCGGCCGCGGGGTCTTCGACCGCCACCGCCGACCGTGCTGCTCGCGCAGTCGGGCGCGGGCCAGCTGCCGCTCACGCTCGCGCTTCAGCGCCTCGGAGTAGGAGGTGATCTCCCACAGCGTCATCCGGCGCCATAGGGCGAACGTCGACAGTGGGGCGAGCATCCAGCGGGAGACCCGCACCTTCTCCATCCGCCGGCCGGTCGCAGCGCCAATCCGCACGGCATAGACGTGGGCTCCGATCTCCGAGAAGACCACCCACAGCAGCGGCATCGTGCCGTGCGCGACCTTCGCCCACAGCGACTCCCCGGCCGCGACGTTCAGCCCGCACGTGACCAGCGTCAGCGCCCAGGGCACGAACCGCGCCCACGCGAGCGGCATGTCCATCCGGATCAACAGCAGGTTGGCCACGGTGAACACCGGAATGGCCACGTCGATACCGACCGGCAACATCCACGGGGCGCCGAAGCCCCACCGGGCAGCAGCAGAGGAGACCGCATCGAACGAGGCGATCAGACCCAGGGCACCGACCCCGGCCGCGGCCAGCGCACCCAGTCCGGCAAGGCCCATCTCCGGGCGCGTCAGCGGCGGCACCGCCGGACGCTCAGCGTTTCGCATCGCCGTCATGCCGCACCCCCCGCCACGATCAGGGCCGCAACGATGAGCAGTGCGCCGCCTACGCAGGTGAGGTCGACCGCGCGACGCAGGCAGGTGAACTTGGCGACCGCGAGCCGGGACAGACCCGCGATGTCCGTGCTGAGACGGTCCTCGCTCAGATGGGTCGTGATCTCCTCCGCGGTGAGCGTGGCCCACAGCGGGAAGCCGTGACGACCGCGCAGGTTCGGGCGCACCGACCGCAGCAGAAGACCCGCCGCAGCGATCAGCAGCGCCATGCCCGCGCCGCCGACCACGAGGGAGGCGGTGTTCAAGGACACGTCCTTGGCGACCGTCCAGGCTCCGGCCAGCACCGCGCCGACGAACGCCAACAGCAGCGCGGTCTTGTTGTCAGTGCGCGCGATCTCCGCCTTCACCTCAGCGTGCGCGGCCGTCAGGTTCTGCTCTCGGACGCTCATGCCGTCTCGCCCTCCTCCGAAGCCTGGAGTTGGGCATCCATCAGCTCGGCTTCCACGTCGGTGACCTGGCCGTCAAGAATTCGCTGGTAGACGGCCTGGCCCGCCAGGAACATGCGGTCCTGGAAATTGGTGCTCTCGCTCATGCCGCCGCTCCCTTCCGGGAGGACCGGCGGCGCCGGACGGGGCGCGCCAGCGGGATGACGTTGAACAGCTCCGGGGCGTGCGCCTCGATCACCTCGGCGGCGATGCGGGCCACGTCGTCCGGCAGGTTGCTGTACTCGGGGTCGGCGAGGATGTCGCGCGCCGCGTCCAGACGGGCCGCCCGATCCGTCTCGCTCTCGCCCTCCACCCCGAGCCACAGCTCAACCGGGGTGCCCAGGGCCAGTTCCACGAAGTCCTCAGCCGAGACGGCCTGTTGATGGCCGACGTACGTGCGCATTGACGTTCTCCTAAGTCGATGGGCAGGGAGAACCGCGGCGGAGGGCGACCTTGCTGGGGAGTCCCAGCGCCGCGGTCGTTATTCAGATTGACCTAGGTCAATCTGACTGTCAAGAGAGTCTGGGCGAAGAGCAGAGATTGACCTAGGTCCGGCTACTCTCGAACCCATGGAGCAGAGCCCAGAAGCGCCCAAGCAGACGCCCACGGCCAAGGAGATCGCGGCGGAGTTCCGCGAGAAGATCACGGGCCCCAACCGCGAGTACGACCCGGGAGACCAGCTCCCCGCGGCTCGCAAGCTCGCCAAAGACCTTGGCGTGCAGCTCATGACCGTGCAGAGCGCGTACGGCCAGCTCCGCGACGAGGGGTTGGTTCTCACCCAGCAAGGCCGCGGGACGTTCGTCCGTGACCCCTCGATGCCGCTCGGCACCGAGCCGGGCAGTAGCCCCGCGTTCACCGCACTGTCCGCAGAACTCAGCTCGATTCATGACGCTCTTCGTCTGCTCGGCGAACGGCTCGACCGCCTTGAACAGCTCGTCGGCGATGGGACTCCACCCTCGCCGTGAGTTCATCCGCACGCCGCAGCAGTCGTTGGGCCGTGGCGCGCGCCTCGCTCAAACTCGCTTCGATCAAGGCAAGTTCCGTGGGAGTCAGACCTCCCAACTCGGCGCTTCGCTCGTTGATCCTTGACATGGCAATGAGCATGCGGCCGGAAACGGACGAGGACCCGGACAGACTGTCCGGGTCCTCTTTCCTTGCAGGTCAGGCGGGTTGACGACTCGTCATCGAGTGGCTTCCTCCACGGCGTCCAGCACTGCGGCCCACGGAAGTTCGCGCCCCGCCGGCGCTTCCCTCGGCTCATACAGCGGCCAGACGTCGGGGCCGTCGACGACGTGGACTCCCGCGGCCCGAAGAGCGTCGATGTGGCCTTGCCACGCGGGGTGGCGAGCATGCGCCGCGTTCACCCGCGGGAAGACGACGACCGGCAGATCGAGGGTGCCGATAGCCTCGCCAACCTGGGTCAGCGCCTGGTTGTCCATCAGGCCAGTCGCAAGCTTGGCGACCATGTTGGCGGACGCGGGAGCGACCGCGTAGCAATCAACCGGCGGATGCGGCCGGGCCTCACCAGGCAGGCGGGGTTCGTCGCGTACGGGCAGGCCGGTAGCCTTCTCCAGCCGCTCAACCTCCCCGATCATCCGCAGCCACCGACCTGCGGTCGGCGTCAGGGTGACGGCCACCTGCCACCCGCGATCCATCGCGGGTTCGACGAGGCCGGTACGCAATGCCTCTACGCCCCCGGCCGCCGACCCGACGACCCCGAGCACCCCGCGCTTGCCTGAACTCACTGCACCACCCTGCACCGTTGCGCCATCACGAACACCTCGGACGAACGCGAACCGCCGGTCACGGGAGACTGCTTGATCAGGTCCCGCAGCGTCTCGCGCACCCTCGGATTGTTGCGTACGAGCTGCGGCGACGTGCGCTCAGCCGTACGCAGCTCCGCGAACGCCTCGTCTCCCTGGCCAGCGAGCGACAGAGCGCGCGCGTAGTCGATGCGGTGCGAGACGCTGCGCTCCTGCGGCATGTGGTCGACGTTGATCCGGCCGTGTTCCACCACGTACGAGACGTTGTCGAGGTCCAGCTCAACGGACAGGCGATGGAGCAGGACGTTCGTCGGCCCGAATCCGGTCTGCCAGTAGTTCTCATCCGACCCGAGGTCGTCCGCGAGTTCTTCGGCACGGCCCAACAGCCCCGTGGCGGTGGGCCGGTCCTGATGCCTTGCTGCCGCGACTGCGGCACGCAGGTGGATCATCCCGAGCAAGCTGAGCGCGGCCGGGTCGTTCTCTGTCACCTGGGACGACAACCACCTTGCCGCCGTGTTGCCCAGTTCGAGAGCGTCGTCGTAGCGCCCGTTGGCAAGCAGAGCATGTGTGCCGGACCGGGCCGCGGAGGCCAACACGAGCGGGTCGTCCGACTCGTCAGCGGCTCGCATCGCGCGCTCGGCAGCGAGCCATGAGATGTCAGACTCACCGATCTTCGCGAGCGTCGTAGCGGCGAGATGGTGTGTACGAGCCGACACTGCCCAGCAATCGCTACGGTCGTCGCCGCGACGCGCCGCGCGATCCTCCAACTCCTGTGCGGTCTGAAGCAGCGCAGGAAGAGCGGCGATGACGCTGCCGAGCCGTCCGCCCTGGTAGTCGTTCCATGCCTGTTCCACCCGTACGGCCACCGGGGCGGGTGTCGGCAGCTGAGTCTCAGCCTCGGGGCCGAAGAGCAGACGCGAGAGGCGACGCGGGGTCATGAGGGCGTCGCGTACGGCGGGGACGTCGTCCTGTTGGCGCTCGTCTTCCATGAGGACGGTCTGTCCGAGCAGGTCTCCGAGGGGCACGCGCAGGACGCGCGCCAGCTCGGTGAGCATGTCGATGCGCGGCGGATTCCGGCGCCCGGTCTCGATCTTCGCGAGCCAGTCGGTGCTACGACCGACCAGGCCGGCCAGCACCTCTTGCGTGTAGCCACGGCGCTTCCGGTAGAACGCGATGCGCTCGCCGATGCTGAGGTGATCTCCAAGACCACGCATGGGGTGTTGCCTCCCGCTGCTGAGTAGGGGCACTTTTCAAGGTACCGACGTGGCGGGGAAGGCGTAAGTGATCTCAGCCCTGACCGCTTACGACCAGCGTGCGGCACTGAACAGGCGAGGACCCGGACGGATTGTCCGGGTCTGATGGAACCGCGCCGGGAGGTGTCCGCACTGTCCGGCTGTCCGGTTAGGCCTCTCACCTGCGCAAACAGCCCGGACAACCAAACTTGAGGCTGTCCGGACTGTCCGGTCGAAGCTGAACTCAGATGTCACGTACGAGGCGAGGCCTCGGGTACGCCCAATTCGTCAGGTCGATGTGCGCGCACGTCTCGCCCCTATTCGTGAGGGCGGCACCGGTCTCCCTCGCCAGGGCGGGGAAGAAGCGCTGCCCCTCCGGTGATTGGCTCGACGTGACCCACTCGTAGCCCGGCCCCTGCCGCAGGGCCCAGGTGACAAGCCGCCGACCCAAGCCCTGCCTCTGCCACTCGGGGATCATCGAAATCTTCGCAATCAACCCGTATCGGCACTCATGACAGGTGTTCCAGATTAGAACCGCGTGCTCAATACCGCCCCGATCACACACCCGCAGGACCTTGGCGTCTGCACCCCCGCCGTTGGGGTAGTACAGGAAGAACCTCTCATCCCCAGGGTGGCGCAACTTGATCCACCACCACCTGAACTCGCCTACGCGTTCCGGCATTTAGCTCCCTTCGCCCGCCTGGGCAAACCGGCCATTTCTCCTGTAATGCGTCCGTTTGGGTAGCTGGTCGCGCACCGCCAGGATAAGCAGTCTTCGAGCAGCGGTCTTCATCCCTCGTAGAATCTGCCACTGAAACGAAGCTTCAGACGGCATCAGGAATGAGCTGAAAGGAAAAGCGCCTGGCGAAATCTCGTAACCGTGGAGGCGACCTGTATGCACAGTCTTAGATCGGCTCCCATACACTGGGCGTAGCGCTTCGGCTGCCTCTTCCCCGACTGCCAACTTCAACGTTGCGTGGAATTTTTCCCCAATATTGATGTGGTTCGGACACGCCTCGCAACGCTCCTCATGAAAGAGCATGAGCGAGACAGCCTCTACTGCGGCCACGTAGGCGACGAGTGCAAGACTAGGATGACGTTCCTCTGTTCGAACCCCCTCCATGTAAACCGTTACGGCCGCCTTTACTCTGGCGCGCCTGTTCATGTGAACCCATGCATCACCGAGCCATCCTGGTACCTCGAATTCTGGAAGCTCAGCGAGATCGGGCGGGCTCTCGGGGGCAGGGTCTACCTTCAACCAAGGCGCATGCTCCGGTGCGCGCTGCTGCCCCCACTCCAGAGGCATAGGCGGCTTCAGCACATCAATCGCAGAGTCCCAGGTAAGAGACAGTAGCGATACCAGCATTCCTAGGTCTTCCGCCGCCGAAGGCTGGGCCGCCCTCCAGTCGTAGCCGCGGCTGGAGCTACGCACGACGATGGGAACGGAAGAGCGGTACGACCAGGAAATCAGCGATTGCGCATCCATGTGAACCACGTGCCAAAAGTACCGATCCGTGGATGAAAGCGTAACTCCTGGCAAAGCACACTTTCGCGCAAGGCGATTTGGCTGGTCCCCGCTGTACATAGACGGGGTGGCACCAATGATTGCCGACCACTTATGGGACCTAAGCGGTTCATTCAACGCAGCAACAGCCGCCTGCGAGGCAGCCCGAAAGCTACGAATCAACTCTGAATTCTCTGGCTCGTTCCCGCATGCCCATACCTCAATCGCATCACCTTGCAGTGGGAGCAGGAGCAAACGCGTGTCTGCTTCCTCTTGCCCGATGGACACATTAATCACGACGCGGCTCCCAAGGTCGCCCCCGCTTTGAGTGCCATGTCCAGTAACACCGCAATCTAGCTTCAGGTAGTCAATGATTCGCGAGACCCATTCGTCTCCCTGGGATGACCAAGGAACATCGAACCTTCCAATACGTTGGTACCACTCGAAATTCATTCGCCCGCCCCGACTAGCTATTAGATATCCGAGTGTCTCACTCATCGTCTACCGGTTGCAGCTACTTTTTGGGATCCGAAGATCATCTGGCACCCTGACGGTGGGGCGTGCGCCAAGGACTCCACAGTGCAGACTCACAGTCGTTGTCTCCGTGCGTGACGCCTGGCCAGAGGTCGATGCATCTGCCTCGCCGGGATCCAATCAGCGATGCGGGTCAGCGACTCTCACGTCGCCTATCGCCCGGAGACATTTGATTCAGCTGCTCCGCGGCGCCTGGGCAGTGCCAAGCGCCGGCGTGTGAGCGGTACGGTCCACACGGCTGTAACACCCGGGGTGTTACAGCCCGTCGGCGAAGCCGACCTCTTCAACGGGCGCAGGAGCCGGAGGCGACTTCCGATCTGCCCTGCCTCACGAGGGTGAACCGCGGGGCGAAACTCTCCCTACCTGATCAGGGCGTTCGCCTGCGGCTTGCGGCGCACAGCGCGACCCTCGCTCGCCTACTACTTGAGGGTTGAGACTGGCCACGCTTTTCCCAGGGCATCCCGAACAGATTCCTGGGCCTTATCCGCCCCCGGCATGAGCATTAGAACGGCGGTAGCAAGCAGAAGGACACGCAGGTTACCTCCGATCGCACCGACACCTGGCAACAGCGGGATGACTAGGCCAAAGAGCGCGACTGTGCATGACGGTGCAACCCTGCGCAATCCCCGCCTAAGTCTCGTCTTGGGAGTAATCGGCGGAGCATGCTCCAGAAGGGCATCCCAATCGCAGGCCGCAGCCGCGACGCACCCCGCACTCAGCGATTCATACATCCTCTCAATGTCCCTCGGTCCGAGGACCCTGAATGCTGCGTCGGCATGCCGTCGGAGCACAAGCCCTACGCGCAGTTGCGGTTCACGCGCTGCGGCTCTGAGTCGCCGTTCCCACCAATGCACCCCAGTAGCAGGCAAATGATCTTTTTCAATACGCCACGCCGCCCAAAGGAAGGCGTTGCGTATTCCAAGCAAGAGGTGCCGCCCGACAGCTGAACCCTCGGCACTGAAATCTCGAAGCTTACTCGTTCCCCGCATAATGGCGGCCACGAACAGAAGCTCGTCAAGAAGAAGTGCCGTAGAATTCCTTAGACTTGCCTCTACTGGCCGATAGATCCGACTCCATGCGTACGCCGCTCCGGCATTCCCAGAAACCATGCCAGCCGGAATGCCCGCAAAGATTACATAATCGGACCAGGAGAGGTCGAAGCCGAGCAGGCGATCGTTTCGGAGAACCGCGACGCCGAGAAGGGCGCCACCGAAAACTCCAGCCAACGCCAGTGCCGCACTCGCGAAGAGGGGGAGAATGTCCCGTCGCTCGCGCTTGAGATTAACTAATAGGTATCCAGCGCGTGAAAAGCTTAACCCGAAGGAAATTGCACACACCAATGCCATTTCGCGGTCACGGGAAAGGTGATTCATTTTGCCACTCCACGAGAAGGCCCAAGTCCCCACGAGCAGCGCGGCCAGGGATAACCCGGAGGCCACTAGGATCGAGAATGATTCCGCGCGCGCATGCAGCCTATCCACGACCAACCTCGGCATGAATACATTTTCCATCCAGCGGAGCTTGATCTCTTCGCGCTGTTCGTCAGATAGCCCAGGAAGAGCATCAATAGCATTGAATCTGAACTCGCGTTGGCGTTCATTGATGACCGGAAACTCGCTATCGCCCGGCATGGTTGCTTCCATTCATTCCTCTTTCGCCCAAGTTCCACACTCATGACGCCTGCCCCGGAGAACCGCTCGGAGACGAAGCGCCTGAGCAGCCTGGCTCCTGGACACCTCCTAGGGTGGCTGCCCGCAGTGGAGGGCGGACGCGAGACGCGTTCGGCACACTGCTCAACCACGCTCAGCAACGGCGTGCAGGGAACCTACGACACACCTCCGACACAGTGGCACCCGTTGGTTGCGCCGCCTCTCGCTCCGCTGCAGGTCAAAGGCACTGCGCCCCGTGATCAGCACAATCACTCCGGAGCCGTGTGCGCAGGTTCGAATCCTGCCGGGGGCACCTTGAATGAGGTGCCTAAGGACCCCGCCACCAGCACGTTCGCTGGATGCGGGGTCTTCGCGTATGCGCAGGCGGATGCCGCCAAAAGCAGCCGTTTGCCAGTGATCACGTTGTAATAGCGTGTTGATCTTGAACGGCGTCACGGCAGGTCAGCAGGCGTTCCGCAGGGCCCTCAGAGTAGCCCTGTGGGCCGAAGGTGCACCGGTCATACAACTCGGATCAAGCGCTGTCACCCGGGGTGGAGGACCGCCTCCGCGATCTCACGCACGCGATCCTGCGTGATCCCTGTGCGCTGCTCGACGGCGAGGGGATGATCGGTGGGTTCCAGCTTGATGAGGGGACGCTGACCGACCGGACGGGTGTGTGCGTTCGTCTTCAGGTTGAGCGTGCTGGGCGAGTACAGACCCAGCTCGGTGGTCAGCCAGCCGAAGTACGGTTTCTCAGCTTCGCGACCGGGGGTGTTCCACATGTCCAGGGCTCGGGCGAAGTTGTCTCGACTCAGGGAGACCCAGACGCCCCAGGAGAAGGAGTCTTCCCCGCCGATCACCGGTATCTCGATCAAGCCCGTGATGAAGTAGTGCTGGCCTTTGATGACGCACTGGTCGGAGGAGAGCATGCTGTCGGGATCATTCTCGAAGCTCGGGTGCCAGACATCAGGAGCCATGGTCGAGTAGCTCATCGGAAGCTCCGCGTGGAACTCCCCGCAGCATGAGCAGGTGAAGCCGAGATCGTTCGCCATGGCCCGGAGCTTAACCACCCGGTCATCACACGCGATCGTCTGGCTCGCACGTGGACAGACCGGAGCCCCGGACCAGAGGCGGCCTGGGGCTCCCGTTCGGCGGTGTGTTGTGTCAGTCCGTGAGGTCGTCCTCCTCCCCAAGGCCCTGCATGATCCGATCGTTCATCTCCTGCTCCTGGCCGTCGATGCACTTGGCATAGATCTTCAGGAGGACGTCCACGGAGTGACCCGCGCGAGCGGCGACCTCCGGGGCCGGGACGCCGG
The DNA here is from genome assembly GCF_053593695.1 of Streptomyces sp. NPDC002144. Lineage (NCBI taxonomy): Bacteria > Bacillati > Actinomycetota > Actinomycetes > Kitasatosporales > Streptomycetaceae > Streptomyces > Streptomyces sp. NPDC002144. Next base: position 4,544 of record NZ_JBSFDB010000088.1, on the reverse strand, counting down.
AATTGAGCCACTGGGACACGCCCGCGTGCCGGAGGTCGTACGGCCGAGAGGCCAGGACCGAGGGGACCTGATCGGGGACGAACGCTAGTTCCCGTGCCTGTTTCCACGCGCGCGAGTAGGACGAGGCCGCGATGACGTTACCTCGCTCGCTGGAGAACAGTCGGCCGTCCTTCGCCGTACCGAACTCCTTCAGGTGCTCCCGGAGCAGGCGCACGAGCGGGGGCGGAATCGGCACGATGCGCACCTCGCCTCGGGCTCGCTGTTTCAGACCGCGCCGATCGTGAGCCTCGCCGGAGTCCGTCCAGGCTTTGCCCGCCGTGGGACGGGTCTCCGCCAGCTCAATGCGGCCCCAGCCGGACGCCGGAAGCGTGCAGTCGCAGCGGCGGAGCCCCAGCGCCTCCCCCGGTCGCATCGACGCGTAGTACAGGCACCCGAAGAAGGCCCGCAGTCGCCGGCCGCTCGCCCGGTCGTAGCCGCCCACGTACGTGAGTGCGGTCAGGAGCTCCCGGGCCTGACGAGGGTTGACCACCACCCTGCGGTCGACCTCCTGCACCGCCCGCTTGCCGCGCTTGCGCCGGACGCGTGACAGCGGGTTCGACGGAAGGTGCTCCAACTCCACTGCGTGCTCCAGGGCGTTGAAGACGACCGCGCGCCGTCGCCGGTACGTCTGGGTCGCAGCCGGTTTGCCGTCAAGCTTCCGGCCGAGCGCATCGATCAGCTCATGTACCCGGGCGATCTCTTGCAGCTCCCCCACCGGGAGCGACGCTTTCTCGATCCACCGCACGGCTGCGGCGATCTCCTCGGGCCGCTCCCGCTCCCTTCGCGGAAGAGGCAGGACGTATGAGCGCAACGCCTTTCGAAGCACCTCCGGAGCAGGCCGCCCCCGTGCCGGTTTGACTAGGACGGGAACGACCGTCGCCAGTGCATCGGTCATGCTGTCCCGTTGTTTGGCCGACGCCTCCGGCCATCGCGCGTCCAGGTACTTGACCGCCAAGTCGAGGAACGACAAGGCAGCAGCCGCCGCGTGCGCGGGGCACAGGCGTTGCTCGGAGTCGTCGAGCCCCACGAGGACAACCTGTTCCCGTCCGGCGCAGGTCGAGACCTCCGAGTCTCGCTGCCTGAGTTCACAGTCGGGCAGCGGGGATTTGCGCGAATGATGCGCGCTGGTCAAAGTGTGAGTGCTCCTTTCACTGCTCATGTGGCGGATGGAGTGGGTTCCTGACGGGGTCGGGTTTGGCGACTTCGCGCCCCGTCGGGAGCCCGTCATACGGGCGATCACTGCCGCTCCTCGGGCGGAATCGCGACGACGACGTACGCGACAGGTCCGAACTCACGGCGTGCGTCGAAGTAGCCCCGGCCGAGGTCCCCCGTCGGCACGCCGAGCGGAGCAGCGACGGACGCCACTCCCTCTCGCCGACCGGCGGAGCCGGATGCGTCGACCAGGACGACGACGGATGCACGGCGCGGCACGACGACCGCGGGGTTGGCTGTCAGGAAGTCGACCAGCTCCCGCAGACCGGCCAGGAACGCGGCACGGTCACCGGAGCGGATGACGTAGTCGGACACGGGATGTACCTCTCTCAGGTCAATGGGCTGTTTCAGAGGCGGAGTTGGCCGAGGAAGCCGTTCACGCCGTCGAGGAAGGCCTGAGCAAACGGCGCGGCCACGGTCTTGGAGAGCAGGAAGCCGAAGGCCCCGCAGAGCAGCACGTCGATCCACCGCAGGTACCGGATGCGGAGAAGGAAGCAGATCAGCAGGCCGAGCAGCAGAACCGCGGACATGGACACGAGCACGGCAGGCCCCTTTCACGGCGCTTCGACGTGCAGTTCGGACAGGACGGGAGTCAGGTGCGCGTACTCGGCGGCGACCGCTTCCGCCTCTGCCTCCGTGATCAGGTGCGACCGGGCCCGCTCCCAACCGTCACCGGAGGCGAGGACGGCCGTACCGGCCTGCTCCGGGGTGATGGCCTGCGCCGCCTTCAGGGCATCGGGGTTGAGATCACCGAGCGCCATTTCGGCCGTACCGGGGTCAGCCACGCGATGGCAGACCCGGCCGCCAAGCTGGGCCCGCAGGGCGGTGACACCCGGCCCCAGGTCCGAGCCGACACGTTGGCCGGCGACGACGAGGAACACCCCGAGGGCCGCGCCGAGTTGGGCGAGTCGGATCAGCGCCGTACCGGCTGCCTGAGCTTCGTCCTTCTCGTTCCGGCTCGCGACGAGGAACAGTTCCGCGAGCTCATCGACGATCACGACGACGGGGACCGGACGTTCCTTCTCCGGCAGACCCCAGATATTGCGGACCCGAGCCGCCCGGCAGACGGTCATGCGGTCGAGGGTCAGGTCCACGAGCGCGGCCAGCAGCCGAACCGCCTGCTCACGGTTGGTCGCGAGGGCGGACAACCGCGGTTCGTAGAGAGACAGTTCCATGCCGCCCTTGCAGTCGATACCGACGAGGGCGACGGGTTGCGGAGCCAGCCCCGCGACCAGGGCGTTGATCAGCGTCGACTTGCCGGACCGGGTGGCACCCACGATCAGCCAATGCGGCACGCGCCGCAGGTCGAGCACCCACGCGGCCCCGGTCTCCAGCGCGCCCACGGTCACCCGGAGCAGATAGCCAGGGCCCCGCTGCTTCGGCATCCGGGGCGCGGCCAACGGATCAGCCGCCGAAGCGACGATCCGCACGACTCCCGGCTTCCAGGAGGTCACCCGCACTGCGTGAACCTGCCAGGCCTCCGCCATGGCAGGCGCAGCCTTGACGAAGTCCTCGGGCACCTGGCCCGGTAACAGCCGTACCAGCAGCACGAAGCCGCCGGAGGTCGGGCGTATGAGCCCGCGACGCGGAACGCGCGGCTGAGGCGGAGGCGCCCCGTTGCCGACGAGCCCGGACACGACAGTCAGTGCCGGCCGCCGACTCACGGCGAGCCCGCACCCCGCCATCAAGGGCCGCCAGGTCTGCATGACGCGGAAAGCGGCGACCGGGAAGCCGAGTAACAGCCACCAGGCAACGGGGTAGCGGCGGCGCAGGGCCGGGCCCGCGAGAAGCAGGCCCGACACCAGCACTGCGGCCACCACCAGAACCCAACTCGGCCCGGACGAACCGGCCGAAGGGGTAGAGGAGGCCAGGTTCATCACTGTGCGGCCCCCTTACCCCCCGGCGCGGGAGCGTTCAGGGGCCGGATCTCCGCCGCGCGGAACGCGATCCCGTGCCGCCCCTCGTTCTCCCACGGCGTGGCGACCAGGTCCCGCACGGCCACCGGCATGCCGAGCTGCACGCCGCTCGGTTCACCAGCCACGCTCACGTTCACGACGTCGGCCGACGCCCCGGCCATCAGGCAGAGCCCGACCTGATACATGGTCTTGCCGGTCTCGCGGTCAACTCGAAGCTGACCGGTCTCTCGGTTGGCGACCCGCGGAGCCGGGGGAACGGCGCAGATGATCCCCGTGTACTTCGCGGTGTCGATCGGAAGGCTTGCCACTTCTTGGATCTCCTCTTCTCTGGCACCCGAAGGCCGATCCTCCGGGTTGCTATACCACCCGTAGTACGGGTTGCAAGGACAAGGGTGCCGACCCGTAGTACGGGTTGTCAACCGACCCAGGAATACGAGAAGCTGTCCACGATCGTGGACAAGCCGTCTACGGCGACGAACAGCCGCAGAAGCCCGGCCACGGAGGGCCCGCATGCCGCCGAAGAACCCGCAGCCGAAGTACCGGCAAATCGCCGACTACCTGCGCGATGGCATCGTGCACGGCACCTTCCCGGCCGGCCAACCACTCCCGTCCGAGGAGTCGTTGGCCAAGCAGTTCGGTGTGACGCGTCCCACAGTCCGCCAGGGCCTCGCCGAGCTACGGGCATCCGGTCTCGTGGAGGCCATCATGGGCCGCGGCACCTTCGCCCGCTCCCCCCACAGCCGCCCCAGCCACACGCGCCCGCGCGGCGTACGCCGGGCGCCCGACGGCCGCTACGTCGAAGCCGACGGCATCCGCTGGACAGACGCCGAGCCACCCGTAGCCACCCGCACCGACGCCCCGTTGGCCCTGGCGGACCTACTCCGCATCCCTCCGGGCGAGCCGATGTTCACGTACGACGCCCTACAGACAGCAGACAACGGCCGCCTCCGCCAACTCCACCGGACGTACGTGCCGTTCTCTGTACTGGTCGACACCAAGTACGAGGAGGAGGCACCACCGCCGGCGCCGGAGCTCTACGGCGCGCTCGCCAACCTGGGCCACGAACTTCACTTCACGGAGTACGTCCGCACCCGCATGCCCCTACCGGACCAGGCCCAGGCCCTCCGACTCGCGGACGGGGTACCCCTCCTGCACGTCATCCGCGTGACGCTCACGGAGGCGGACAAGCCGTTGGCGCTAGAGGAGTACCACCTGCCGGGCGACGAGCTGGAGCTGTCGTTCAGGCTGTAGCCAAACCCGTGTCGAGTCTCTGTCGAGTCTCTGTCGAGTCTCAGTTGATGGTTGACGGGTTGGCGTCGGGTGATGCTTGACGTCTGACCTAGACGATCAAGTGACGAATTGCCTCCCTTCACAACC
>NZ_JBSFDB010000087.1:0-22599 GCF_053593695.1 Streptomyces sp. NPDC002144 | reverse complement strand
CGGCGAGTACTTACTGGGTGGCGCCACTTCGTCCTCGTTTCCTTGTTCAGGACAACCCTATTGGGTGCCTGTCCGGAAACCTCGTGGCCCCTCAGAGACCGCGGTGGCGTGCGGCTGGTCCAACCCGTCCAGCTTCATCGACGCGTTCACCGAAGTCGTCGGCCAGACACCGGGCCGTTATCAGGCCGACCTGCGCCACCACCACACCTGAACCCCGCGTCAGCGCAGCTCAAGCACCCTTCGCTCGGGTTACGCGCCACGTTGGCGGCTTTCCGGTATTTGCTTTCCAATCACCGGTGGCACGTACCGCAGGGGTCGTCGCAGGGTGGTGGCTGTACGCCGCACCAGCCGGGCGGCCCCATCGGCGCGGCCACGCCGCGAACCGGTTCACTGCTCTGAGCACGGAGGCTCGCACACTCATGACCACGACACGGGACCACACGGCAGTCGTTATCATCGGAGCCGGCGTCGCCGGTCTGACCCTTGGCAACTTCCTGCAGCGCAACGGTATCGACTGCGTCGTGCTCGAAAAGCACCCGCGTGCCTACGTCGAGCAGCGCCAGCGCGCCGGGACCATCGACACCTTCGGGGTGCGCCTGTTCCGCGAGTGGGGGCTGGAGGAAGTCCTGGCCGGCGACCCGATCCCGCACAGCGAGGGCGGCTTCTACATCGACGGCCACGCGATGCCGATCGAGATGGACGAGGACAACGACGAAAGCCTGTACTGCCCACAGCAGGTTCTCGTGCGCAACCTCACCGAGGTCTTCCTGCGCGAAGGCGGCGACCTGCGTTACCAAGCCGACGACGTCACCCTGGACAACCTCACGGGAAACCAGCCCGTCGTGCGCTACCAGGACGCAGACGGATCGGCCCAGGCCATCGACTGCGAGTTCATCGCCGGTTGCGACGGCTTCCACGGCGTTTCCCGCCGCAGCATCCCCGCCAAGGCGCTCACCGAATACTCCCACGAGTACGGCTACTCCTGGCTCAGCGTGATGGCCGCCACCCCGGCCAGCCCGTCCGGCATGGCGATCCATGAACTGGGCCTGGCCGGAATCATCCCCCGCGGACCTGAGGCCAGCCGCATCTACCTCCAGTGTGCGGTCGACGACATCCCTGAGAAGTGGCCGGACGAGCGCATCTGGAGCGAGCTGGAAGCCCGCTTCGGTACTCCTCCCTCGCGCGGCGAGATCCTGTCCAAGCAGATCGTGCCACTGCGCAGCGTGGTGTTCGACCCGATGAGCTACGGCAGGCTGTACCTCCTCGGCGATGCCGCCCACATCGTCCCGCCGATGAGCGCCAAGGGCATCCATCTCGCCCTGCACGACACCGGGGTCTTCGCTCGAGCGGTGATCCGCCACGCGAGGGAAGGCGACCCCAGCCTCCTCGACAGTTACTCGGAGACCTGCCTGCCGCACATCTGGAACTACCAGGCGTTCGCGACGTGGATCACCGACACCATGCACAACGCCGGCTTCACCGGCTTCGAAGGCGAGTTCAAGAAGCAGATCGCCCGCGCCGAGCTCCAGCGCCAGTTCACCTCGGACGCGGCGAACAAGCTGTTCAGCGAACTCACCGCGGGAATCAACTAGTAGACTGTCGCGACTAAGTGTCGTTCTGGTTGGTGAAGTTGGGGTCGGGCAGGCTTCGCTTGATGCTTCGGTTCGGCCGGGCAGGGGTGCTGTGGGCTCGCAGAAGAAGTACCCGGTTGTCTTGAGTGCCGAGGACCGTCGGGCGTTGGAGCGTGTGACGACGACGGGGGTCCGCAGCGCGTCGATGATCAGGCGGGCGCGGGTGCTGCTCGCGTTGGACACCTCGGCTGGCGAGGTCGCTCCGCGGGCGGTGATCGCGGAGCGGGTCGGGGTCTCGTGCGATTCGGTCCGCCTGATCTCGAAGCGGTACGCGGAGACCGGCGGCGATGTGTGGGCCACGGTCGGCCGGAAGGAACGCGCCCAGCCGCCGGTGCCCTCCTTGGTGACCGGCGAGGTCGAGGCAAGGCTGATTGCGCTGGCCTGCTCGAAGCCGCCCAAAGGACACGCCCGCTGGTCGCTGCGCCTGCTGGAGAAGCACGTCGCGCTGACCCTCCCCGACCCCTTCCCCGACACCCTCACCTGCGGCGACACTCCGATGCGGGACCATGTACGGGCCTTGGGCGGCCGCAACGCCTGACCCGACTCGTCCTCGAACACCACCCACGCGTCCTGCTCCCTCACCTTCTTTCCACGCGCGCCCACGTCTCCTCCCGCCATACCCGCACCTGCTCCTCGTCCCGCTCGGCGGCCCGATGCACGGCAACCTGCACCGAGAAGCCCATCTGCCGCAGAATCCGGGAGAGTTGCGGCTGGCTGAAGCGCACGTGGAAGCGCCGGGCGACCAGCACCGCAATCCTCGCCAGCGTCCAGCGCTGGTCCTCACTCCAGCCGTGCGCGGCCGGGCCCTGCTCCAGAGCGCGGGCCAGCCAGGTCCGCCAGGCCGGCTTCATCCTCGATGCCACCCCCGAAGGCCCCTTGGACCGTAACGCCTCCACCCCGCCGTCACGCCAGGCCGCATGCCAGGCGTACGCGGACTTACGCGACACCCGCAGGGCCCGCGCCACCTGCACCGGCCTCAACCCGGCCGCGAACATCTCGGCGGCCTGGTACCGCACCCGCTCCCGCCGGGCCCGCTCTACCGCGGTCAGGCCACCCCCATCGGGATACCTCATCCCACCGGCATACACCCACCACCGAAGCCGCCGTCACCCCGAAGCGAAAACCTCAGATGCGGCGTCGACAAGGTTTCGACAAGGTCGCAACCAGGTCGGGACGCCACTATCGACGCATGCACCGCCGAGCGGCCGAGCAGGCCGGCACCCACGGGCAGAGCGTAAACCGCTGGGGCTTACAGACGATGACACGGAACAGGAGAGCCGGAAATGAGATATTTACTCAGAAAACAGGGTATTGTCGGCAAGGTGGCTGAGGGATTCCTGATGGCCTGCGGGATCGCCGCCGCCACCGCGGTCCCGGCGCAGGCGGCCTATCCGATGGAAGACTTCGTCATATGCAGCCCGGACGACTGTGACGGCGCAACCGAGGGCACGATCACCTGGTACAACCGCACCGCAAACCTCCTGGGTGACGTGTACGACTTCGGCGGTACTTACGGAACCACCGCAATCTTTGAGGCCTTCGCGGGGTCGGTGAAAATCGACTCCGAGACCAGAACTGCAAACGAGGATAGCGATCTTGGCTTTGATCGCCACTTCAACTTCACGATCGGCGACACGGACCTCGTCGGCGGGATCGATCGAATCAAGATCACTCTCTGCCGCGACTACGGCGGCCCTCACCAGCTGTGCGCACGTCCCGTGAACTATTCCCGGTCTTAGGGCTTGCAGCGGAGGAGATGGGATGCGAACGAAGAAATTTGCTGCCCTGGCATCGGCGGCAGCTATGGTCGGGACACTGTTCACGGTGCTTTCCCCCAGCGCCGCGCAAGCAGTGGGAACGTGCTGCTACTACCTCAAGAATGGGAATGGCAAGTACCTGGCGGCCAGTGGCGCCAATGCTGTTGTCAAGACGAGCGGCTTGCCTTTCACGCTTATTGCTGACGGAGGTTACTTAACCCTCTGGCAGTCGAACGCCAACCTCAACCTGGGCCTCAGCGGAAACGCCTCCTCTAGTGGAACCCGAGCTGTCTATGCAGCTGGTTCCAGCAGCTACACCCAGGACTGGTCGCGCAGTTACCTCACCGACACCACATTCCTGTTGAAGAACCGCGCAAACGCGAGCGTGTGTCTCGGAATTTCGGGTGGTAGCACCGGCACCGACGTCTACGTCTTTACCTGCTCAAGTCCGGTTGCCACTAACCAGATTTGGTCGCTCGTATAGTAGCCGGCTGCGGTCGCACCAACCGGCAGCAGACGCAGGCCCAAGCGGGCTAGAGCTGTCTGGCCAGGAAAGTTGCCGCCGGGCAAACGTGGGGCGGGCACGGAATCACTAATTCATGAGCGTCAATACGGTCATTGATCAGTGAGTTCCTGTGCCCGCTTTTTCACGGAGTATTAACCGTTATGCTGCCGGACGGTTTCACTGTCGCGGTAGCGTGCCGAGGAGTTCGTCTAGAACGCCCTGCTCCGCAAGATACAGCCCTCCGCCGCCGCAGGGGCTGACTTTCGTGGGCTCACGCTCAGTCAGCAGATCGAGGGATGGGCGCCATGGGAGGGTCACACACCTGCGCGGGTGATCTCGCCCGCGAAGATATGCGGAGCGCGGGCTTGAAGGTGTTGTAGATCATGGTGGTGCCCCGTCGCGGCTGGCCATCGCACGCACCAGCAGATCGTTCGTGGTTCTCCCCAATGAGGGCCGCCACACACGGCACATCGGACTGACCGGCGAGTCCAGCCGCAGCACCTCCCACCTTGTCTGGTGTTCACCAGTTGGCGGGTTCGGCCAGTCGGTAGGAGTTGGCGATGCGTGCGTGGTCGTGGAAGACGGAGAGCTCCCGGGGGCCGGCGGGCAGGTTCTCGCGCCAGCCGGTGCAGTAGATGCCGGACGACCAGCGGATCGTGTTGGACGTCTTGGGCAGTACGGGGACTCCGGTTCTGCTGTACTTCTTCGCACCGTTGACCCAGATCTCCAAGGCGCCGTCGGTCGCGTGGAGCTTCAGGCGCGTGACGATCCGGATCCACGTGCCGCGCAGATCGGTCACCTTGGCGATGTTCCCGCTGATGCCGCCGGACCCGCCGATGCGCAGGTCGTCGTTCTGGATGAACATCAGCTCCCACGGTCCCTCGGGATCTTCGGGCGACCACTGCTGGAAGGTGACGTTCTGGTTGTGGAACCGCCAGTCTGGGGCGATGTAGATGGCCTGACCGTAGTAGCGGTCCTGGCCTACGGCCTGGGTGGAGGCCTGTATCGTCTCCGAGTGGTAGCCGCCGCCCTCGTTGACATAGGTCTGCTTGGCCTCGATGGCGTTGCCGCCCTTGTAGGCCGGGGCGGTGACGTTGCGTAGAACGCCTTGCTTCTGGGGCTTCTGCGGATAGTTGGACCACCCTTGGACGGTGCCCTCGTCCTGGAAGTAGACCCCGGCCGGCGGGGCCTGCGCGGTCACGCCGGCGTGTGGAGCGGCGTCGGCCACGGCGGAGCTGCCGGCCAGCGGAAGACCGGCGATCAGAGCGCCGACGACGAGGTACGCAGGGATCTTCTTCCCGACCCGCTTCCTTGACATCCGATCAATCCTCCCGAGCGTTCCTGATTGGTGCGGACCTTTCTGGCAAGCTAGCGGGAAGCGCATGATGTGTCCACATCAGCAGGAGGAATAGATCCGATGTCCATGCGCGCCGTCAAACTCCGCCGACCCTGAGCGAACGGCTGTTCCGGGGGCGCTTCCGGGCAGGCCTGGCTGACGAACCCCCAGCGCCATCCCATCTGTTCGCGTGCGCGTCAGCCCGGGGGTACGCCTCCCTGCCCGTCTCACTCTCGGCGCGCGCGGATCATGGGTGAGCTAACCTGCACGCATGCGCGGACAGTTCACCGGCTGGCCTGAGCAGGCCATGGACGTGTTGTGGCAGCTCCAGGGCGAACCGACCCACGCGACCCGCGAGCGCTACCGCGCGGACCGCGAACGCCTGGTCCGGCAGCCGATGATCACCCTGCTCAACGAGGTCGCGGACACCGACCCCCGGTACGAGGACTTCTCCGTCTGGCACTACCGCACCGACTCCTGGTGGTGGCAGCACCAGGGCGCGGTGATCCGGCTCGGCCGCAAGATCGAGATCGGTCTCCGGTTCTCCCTGGACGGCCTGCAGATCCAGGGCGCCTGGTGGTACCCCGATCCCGGCCAGGTGGACACGTTCCGCAAAGCCGTGGCCTCCGAGGGGAGCGGCCGCGAACTGTCCGCCATCGTCGAGGACGTGCGGAAGAAGGGCTACGAGATCTCCGGGGACGTGATGAAACGCCCCCCGCGCGGCTATCCGACGGACCACCCCCGTACAAACCTGCTGCGCCACCGTTCGCTGATCGCCACCCGCCCCCTCGGCTACGAGCAGTGGCTGCACACCCCAGAGGCGGTCGACCGGGTCCTTTCGGCCGCCGCCGACCTGGACGCCCTGCTGATGTGGCTGGTCCGCCACGTGAAGCGCGCCGCCTGACATCACGAGGGCGCCACGGGGCACGGGAGGAACCACACTTGTGCCGCCTGGCCTCCTGGCGGGGATGCACCGCGAGCCGAGACAACCGCAGATGAAGCAGCGTGAGATACCGCGAGAAGTCGCAGGTCCCAGCGTCCGTCCGCTTCCGGCCAGCTCGGCTCGGCAGCGCTCCAAGCGGCGACGGCGGATCAGGGCCGCGACGGTCAGCGGCTCGTCCTCGAACAGCTGGTGCAGCCGACGTACGGATATGTGGTGGGCGGCCGCGATGCCGGGCGGGGACAGATCGGGATCGGCCAGCCGCGCCTCGATGTAGCCGGTGATCCGGTCCCGCAGCCACTCGTCCGGGGCCGGTTGTTCGTCGCCGAGCCGGGCCTCCAGTGCGACCGCGATCAGCTCGACGACGGCCGCCGCCGACCGCAGCGCCTCCGCCTCGCGGAACCCGGTGGCCGACCGCGCCGACTCCCGGGCCAGCTCGGAGACGAGAGCGCCCGGCCCGTGGCTGGCGTCGATGCGTACGCCGATGAGCCGGTCGATCAGCGCGGGCCGGATCCGAAGCTCCCGACGCGGAATGCCTGAACGCGCTGCTCGCCTCCGTGCTGGCCCGGGCCCACGGCCAGCTCGCCCCCGTTTCCGCCGAACGCGCCTGACCGACACCCACACACCCAACAACGTGACAACACCCGCCCTGAGTCCAGCGGACGACCACCACCACGGTCACACACCGTGACATCACGTCAGTACCCAAGACGAGGCGCGCCTCAACTTCGGAGCCCCTTTCATTCGGTGCTGCTCAGTGCGGTCATCGGGGTGATACGGGTGGCGCGACGCGCGGGCAGGAGTCCCGCGAGGGCCGTAAGGATCGTCAGGGCGGTGAGGACCGCTAGCAGTTGTCCTCCAGGCAGCCGCGAGGGTGGGTCGCTGAAGATGATGCGGATGAGCAACCAGGCGTAGGGAATGCCGAGGGCCAGGCCGAGGATGCCGCCGAGGACTCCGTACAGGCCCGCTTCCACGGTGATGATCCAGCGCAGCGCGCTGCCGCCCAGTCCCAGAGCGCGCAGCAGTCCGAACTCACGGGTGCGTTCGATCGCGGTCAGGCTGGTAGTGGCGGTGACGCCGACGACGGCGATGAGGACAGTCAGGGCCAGGAGCCCGAGCGCGATGGTGCCCATCATCTGGATCGTGTTCTGGTCGTGGTCCCGGGCTTCCGCCAGGACGCTGATGGTGACGTCGTCCCGTTGGGAGAGGTGTTCACGGATCAGGGCTTCCAGCGCCTGCTGCGCTCTGCCGCGGCCGGCGAGGCCCTCGGTGGCGGCGTCGGCGAGGAGGCCCGTCGCCCTCTGGGAGGCGCCCATCCGGTCGAGGTCGGCGGGTGCGACCAGGATGTTTGCCATGCCCGGGCCGTCACCGGGCAGCGTGGCAGCGACGGTCAGCTTGATGTTGCCGCGGCGATGGGGGTCCCCCCGCTCGAGCGAACTCGGGAGTGGGGCAGGGAGGGTGAGGGTGTCGCCCGCCCTGACACCGAGGAGGTCGGCCACGTCGGATGCGACGACCGCACTGCCCGGGCCCAGGCTCCCGAGGGAGCCGGTGACGGTGCCGATGGACTTGCCAGTCGGCAGGGCGTACGGATCCAGGTCCGAGACCTCGATCTCCCTGGCCGCCCCCTTGGGTCCGATGGTGACCTGGACGCTGCGGTAGCGGGTGACATGAGTCAGCTGGGGGGATTCGGCGAACTGCCGTACGACGCCGGCGTCCAGGCCCTTGCCACCACCCGCGACCCGGAAGTCGGCGGGGGAGTCGACGGCGGCGGTGCGTTCCAGATGGCTGTTGAGGCCGTCGATGCTGACGAGGGCGCCGGAGACCAGGGCGACACCGAGGGCGACGACGACGGAGACGGACGCGGCACGGCGGGGCGTGCCTCCGACGCCGCTGACGGCCAGTCTGCCGGTGCTGCCCAGTCGGCGCAACGGCCACCCGGCGACGGCCAGCACGGGGCGGACCAAGAGCGGGCCCAGGGCGATGAGGGCCAGAAAGGCGAAGCCCGCCGAGGCGACGGTGACCATCATGGCGTTCTCCCGGTCGTAGTCCATCTGCCCGGGCTGGGGCAGATCGCCGAGTTGGACAACGGCGAGCGCCGTGGACGCAATGACGAGGAGGATTCCGGCGGCGAGCCGGGTGTGGTTGATGCCGCGCTCGCCCGTGACGGTGCTCGCGGCGCGCAGTGCCTGGAGCGGTGACACGCCGGCCGCCGACAGGGCGGGGGCCAGGACCGCGCAGACCGTCACCAGCGTGGCTCCCACGACCACCAGCATGGCACGCAGTACGGGGAAGCCCGGTGCCGACAGCTCCTGTCCCGCGAGGATGCGGGAGGCCGACGGGGCGAGGTGTCCGGCGGCCAGCGCCATCAACACACCCAGCGAGCCCGAGACCGCTCCCACCAGGGCGCCCTCTACGGCGAGAGCGCTCACCAGCCGGCCCTGCGGGGCACCGATGGCGCGCAGAAGTGCCAACTGCCGCAGCCGCTGCGCGAAGACGATACGGAAGGCCGAGGTGGCGACCATGGCCGCGGCCGCCACGGCCACGGTCAGGAACACGGAGATGACCTGGAAGAGCTCACGGACGTCGCCGTTCAGGGCCTCGCGTGCTTCCTGGGCTCGCACGGTGCTGCCGGACTTGAGCGACGCGGCGGAGGACGCCTTGTCGAGTATGCTGCGCACCTGCTCGGACAGTTCGCTCGCCGGGACACCGTCCTTGGCGCGGATGTCCACGTGCTGGAAGCCCGGCTGATCCGCAAGGGATGCGACAAGCGCGTCGGTGGTGTAACCGCCGGCCTGCTGCTCTGCGGTCGCGGTGCTCTTCACCACACCGGTGACGGTGAGGGTGACCTTGGAGGTCTTGTCCCCGTCCTTGGGGTCGGGGATCCGCAGGGTGGTGCGGGTGCCGGGGGCGAGCTGCAGTTCTTCGGCCGCCCGGTTGTTGACGGCGATCTCACCGGCGCGGTCGGGATAGCTTCCCTTGACGAGCCGGACCTCGGACAGTGGCCCGGTGCCGGGGTCGGAGTGCAGCTCCAGCCAGTGCTCGGAGGGACCGGCGAGCGGCGCGCCGGTCTGCACGCGGCCGATGGCCTCGGCCACACCGGGCAACGCGCGGATCTTCTTCAGCGTGGTACCGCTGATGGCCGCGGAATCCCCGCTGGGGGTCGCGACCAGGCTTGCGGCTTCGGGTGTGCCGCGGAAGTGGTCGACGGTGGTGTTCGTGGTGATCTGCTGGGCCATGACCGTGGCGAAGACCACGAAGGCGGCCACCAGGACCGACATCCCAGTCGTCATCAGTCGGCCGGGCCGTCGCAGCAGCTCGGCCAGTTGCGATCCCAGGACGCTCGCGCGCCAGGAGGGGTTCATCCGGCCTTCCTCATGGAGCGCAATGTGAGGGTGACATCGGGGCCGGACGCGGTGTCGACGTCGTCGACGATGCGTCCGTCGGCGAGGACGAGCACGCGGTCGGCGCAGGCGGCGGCACGCGGGTCGTGCGTCACCATGACCACGGTCTGGCCGAGGTCGCGCACGGAGCGGCGCAGGAAGTCGAGTACCTCCGTGCCCGAGCGCGAGTCCAGATTGCCGGTGGGCTCATCGGCGAAGACCACGGCGGGCCGGGCCACCAGGGCCCGGGCCAGCGCCACGCGCTGCTGCTGGCCGCCGGACAGTTCGCTCGGCCGATGGGACATCCGATTGCCGATGCCGAGCACGCCGACGACGTGGTCGAGCAGATCGCGGTCCAGACGCCGGCCGGACATGGTGACAGGCAGCGCGATGTTCTCAAGAGCCGTCAGCTGCGGCAGCAGGTTGAACGACTGGAAGACGAAGCCGACCTTGTCCCGCCGCACCCGGGTCAGCGCCCGATCGGACAGGCCGTTCAACTGCGTCCCATCCAGGGCTATTTCGCCCGAGGTGGCCGCGTCGAGGCCGGCCATGCAGTGCATCAACGTCGACTTGCCTGAGCCCGACGGGCCCGCGATAGCCGTGAATTGCGCTCGGGCAAAGCCTACTGTCACTCCGTCCAGAGCCCTGACTTGCGTCTCTCCCTGGTTGTAGGTCTTCACCAGATCCACGGCCGTGGCGATATGCTGGCCAGCGGCTGCGGCCTTTTCCGTTCCCTGCGTCATAGCCATGGGCTTAATTCCCTTTTGCACGGCGAGTCAGGAGGAGATCGAAGGAAATGCAAGCTTGACTTTGGCGTCTACGCAGTGGCTGTTGGCCTGGTCCTCCAGATGCCGCACTTCCTTGACCGGGGGCGTACCCTCGCCCCTCGCGTTCTGGGCCGCAAGCCCTTCGTAATTCGAGATGCTGGCGCCGAGGTATCCGTCCTTGAGTTGATGCCTGCGCTGCTGCGCACTCTTCTCCCACTTGTCGACTGCTGCCTTGTCGCTGGGGATTTCTCGCGTGGAGTCGACGATTTGCTGCGCCAGTACGCAGTCGGTCTTGGAGGCCTGGGTGGGCCTGTTGTGCTCGTGCCACCAGTACCCGGCCGCGGTCACGATCACCACGGAAACCGCCAGCGCGAGAGCACCGAAAACAATGGCCTTGGTCTTACGCGGGCGGGCAACAGCAGTCATCACAGCCTCCGAAAACTTCCGATGTTGTTTGTCGACCGTTCGTCGATCAACACGGTTGATTCTCGGGAAATGGGCGGCCCGGCACATCGGTTCAGCGCCTGATCTCCGCGCCGCGGAACTGCGACCGGGAGGGGAGGGCTGGACTGCGACTGCAGTCGTAGTCCCGGTCTCGCCGAGGACTCAGCTCGCGGGGCTGACGAGGCCCGCGTCGTAGGCGAAGATGACGGCCTGCACGCGGTCGCGCAGGTCCAGCTTGGTGAGGATCTTTCCGAAGTGGGTCTTCACGGTCGCCTCGGCGATGAACAGGCGCGCGGCGATCTCACTGTTGGAGAGGCCCTCCGCTATCAGCCCGAGCACGTCCCGTTCGCGCGTGGTCAACAGGTCCAGCCGTGCGTCGTGGCGGGGAGAAGGGGCCAGCTTGCCCGCGAACCGGTCCAGGAGCTGGCGGGTGATGCGCGGGGCCACGACGGACTCGCCGCCCGCCACGACACGGATCGCCGTCACGACTTCCTGCGGTGGGGTGTTCTTCAGCAGGAAGCCACTCGCTCCGGCCTGCAGTGCGGCGAAGGCGTCCTCATCGGTGTCGAAGGTGGTGAGCACCAGCACCCGTGGCGTTTCCTGGAGTCCGGTCAATCGGCGCGTCGCCTCGACCCCGTCCATGACGGGCATGCGGATGTCCATGATGACGACATCGGCCTTGGTGGCTGCCAGCAGCCGCAGGGCGTCCGCGCCGTTCTCCGCCTCGCCCACGACCTCGATGTCGCTCTGCGCGGCCAGCACCATGGCGAATCCCGCCCGGATCAGTGGCTGGTCGTCCACCACGACGACACGGATCGGCCCGCTGATTTCATTCATCTCGTCGTCCTTACCGGCAGCTCCGCTGCGACCTGCCAACCCGTGCCCAGGCGCGGTCCGGCGGTGAAACTGCCGCCGGACACCTCCACGCGCTCGCGCATGCCTATGAGACCGTTCCCACCCCCGGCCCTTTCCGACGCGGGCACGGAGCCGGCCAGCTTGCCGGCTCCGTCGTCGACCACGCCGATGAGCACCACGTCCTTGTCGAACCGCAGCGTGATCGCGACGTCCGCGCCGGGACCGGCATGCCGCAGCACGTTGGTCAAGCTCTCCTGGACGATCCGCAACACGGTCAGTTCATCCGCCGTCGACAGCCCGTCCCGTTCGCCCTCGACCGTCAACGTCACCTTCAGCCCGGCGGTGCGGGCCCGTTCGGCCACGGTCTCCAGATCGTCCAGCGAGATCCGGCGGCGGTCGGCCTCCGCTTCCGGCGCCTCGCCCTGACCTGAGGCGCGGCCGCCGCGCAGCACCCGCACGATGCGATGCATGTCCGCCAGCGCGTCCCGCCCGGTGTCGCCGATCGCCTGCAACGCGGAACCGACCTTGTCGGGGTCCGTTTTGAGGACGTATCCGGCACCGTCGGCCTGCAGAATCATCACCGCCAAGCTGTGGGCGACCACATCGTGCAATTCCCGGGCGATCTCGGCGCGTTCCTCGGCGGCCGCGAGCCGCACCAGGTGCTCACGTTCCCGTTCAGCCGTGGCCGCTCGGGCCTCCAGGCTGGCCACGTACAGCCGACGTGTCCGCAGCACCATCGCGGTCAGCCATACGGCCGCACAGACACCACCAAACGCGGCGATGTCAGTCAAGCTCTCGGTCGCCGCCCTGCCGAAGGGAAGTATCCCGCCGAAAAGCGCCATCACGCCCAGCACCACGAACGCACCGGCAGCGTATGCATGCCACATCGTCCGGGTGTGGGCGACCACGGAAACCATCGCGACGAGCAGCGCCATGTCGTACGCGGCCAAGTCATTCGTCACCACGTACTGGATCAGCGCAAGTCCCGAAACCACGCACATCACCAGCATCGGCCGATGGCGCCGGAACAGCAGGGCCAGGGCCATCGCGCAACCTGTGAGCACATCGAACGATTCGTCGTAGCGTGAGGTCGCCAGGGCCACCAGCACCGCGATCGACACGTCGTAGGCGGTGTGTATCCGTGGCAGAGCCATCAAGCGGCGCAACATGGCAGCCAAGCCTAGGACATCACTCTGCAGGGGCGTGGACCTGCTGCCGCACGTGGATGCCGAGAACATCGCTGCTCGCGGCCTGCTGGGCCAGCCGTCACCGTCTTTGACCGTGGTGCCTCGTACGGATTCGGAGGAGACCGACCGGCAGGTCGATCCATGGGGCCCCTGGAGTGTGGACACCACCGCCGTGCGGCCCGCTGCTGGTTCAGCCTCGCCCGCCATGACGGGGACGCCGGTCGGGGCAACTCCCGGTGATCAAGGGGCTCTTCTTCGTAGATTCGAAGGTGCCAGCCAAACGAACCGCAAGAAGAGCCGAAGAAGAGCCCCAGATGGAACCCTATGACGCCTTATCCGAGCCTGATGGGTATGCCGCCTCCCGTTGAAATTGACCAGTGCCGCTCGTCGCCCCACTCGATCCGACATTCAACGGAGTGGGGAATTTCAACGAGCGAGGTGCGGCGTTGTCGGCTGGCGTCGCCCGATTGTGGAGTGTGCGGGCCGTGCCGGGCGGTGCGTTCGCTGGTATTCGGATGGCGCTGCACGGACGCCACATCCCTATCGTTGCGCCATGACGGACGAACAGCTCCCCGCACAGGTCTTCCCGAACCGCTTTCCCGAAGCGATGGACTCCCGGCCCGGGGCGCCGCAGGACGGCTGCCACTGCTTCAACCAGGTCCGGGTGAGTCCGCCCGGCGCGGCGACGTCCTTCCATGCCGAGATCCAGGACACCAGCGCTCCGGGCTGGCTCCGGCTGCTGGAGCTGATCGAGGAGGCGGCAGCCGACGGCCGGGAAGAGTTCCGCCCTCTGGCGGAACTGAGCCCCGAGGAGCGGCAGCAGATCGTGACTCTGCCGGCGTCGATCGGGAGTTTGACGGCGGTGCGGACCCTTGTGCTGTACGGAAGCAACCTGGTTCGGATACCTCCGGAGATCGGCATGATGACGAGCCTGGAGGAGTTCAGCCCCTACACCTCGCATCGGCTGCACTGGTTCCCGTACGAGATCACGCGGTGCGCCCGGCTGGCGCACAGCACGGTGAGCACGCGCTCGATCTACGGCAACTTCAAGTACCGGCCGCCGTTCCCGCGGCTCCTTCCGCCCGGCGATACGGTCCTGGACCTCGACAGCCTGGCTCCATTCCGCTGGGGAACCACCGCGGCCCGCACCTGCAGCGTCTGCACCGAGCCGATCTCGGCGACGGGCCCTTACCAGGCTTGGCTTTCCCAGGTGGTGGCGACCGACGTCCTGCCCCTACTAGTCAACGCTTGTTCCCAGGCGTGCCTCGACGATCTACCACCTGGGGCGAAGGGCTACATCCCTACACCTCATCGGGGTGGTGCAATCGAACAGCCTCCGCCGCGTTGACCACCGTCACCCGGGCCCCACAGTCCTGACATAGCAGAGCCGGTGGCTGTCCTCGTACTGCGCCACCTTGCTGAGCAGTTCGACGTCGTGGACGCGTCAGCGGGCGAGGACGTCGTTGATGCCGTCGACGGCGAAGGTGACGCGGTGCAGACCCGGCGTGTTGGGCGACGTGTTCCGCTGTCGGCCGCCTTCGAGTCGCCAGGCCCCACCACAGGAGCCGCAATAGATCAGCGGGGCGACACCCTATGGGGTGCCGGATGGGTGAGGAGGTTCATCGAGCAGGTGTGGGATCACTCCCGAGCATGGGGTGGCCGTTTTCAACGAGCCCCATCAATGGGGTATCCGCGGCCATGAGCTGCGAGCGGTACGACCGCGTGAGAGGGCAGAGCGTGCTGTGGGCCGCGAGGCAGGGCACAAGCGCCGCGGGCCCGTGGCGTGAAGCAAAGACCCCGGCTGGACGGGGGAGGCCAGCCGGGGCCGTGGGTGGTGGCGTGCGCAGGGCGGTCGCCTCTCGGCGGGGTGCTCCCTGGGGCTTCAGCCAGACGATCGTCCCCAGGGGCTGTAGGTGAGGCCCGGGGACACTGTCCCCTGCACAGCCACGTCCATAGGAACGGCGAACTGCCCTTGCTTTGTTCCGCCGTTGGCGATGTGGGGGTGTGAGGTGAGGCACGCTGTTGCCTCGGCGTCCGTGGCCATCGGCGCCGTGCGTGCCGGGATGCTGTACCTCCCCGACGGCTCTGGGGGCAAGGCCGCCGAGTCGGCCGTTTCAGTCGCCGTCGTCGTCTTCGGTGTACGGTTCGGCAAGCCGCAGCCCGAGGTCGTCGAGCCAGTTGTGGCCCCAGGCGCGCAAGGCGGTGATGCCGGCGGGATGCATGCCGTATGCGGCGAACTCTCGGTCGGAGGTGAAGTCGACCGCTTCGAGCCGGCCGTGCAGTTCCTGTAGGTCGAACTCCTCGTCGTGCTGTGCGCCCAGACATTCGAGTTCGGCGATGGTGTACAGCTCGCGGGCGCTGAAGACGTCGATGACGTCGCGGGGGAAGCCCCGGTCGTGGAGGGCCCGGACCTTCAGTCCCACGGCGTCGTCGCGGGAGAGCGTGGGCCCGGATTCGGTCTGGCGGGCGGCTTGTGGAAGATCTCCTTGAGGATGTCCAGCTCGCAGGAGTGACCGGTTGCCGTGTCGGTGGCGAGCAGGCGGGCCATGCGCGGGGCGACCTCGACGGTGCGGATCGCCCATCCCCTGTCCACGAGGCCGGCCGCGACGGCGTCGGTGATCTCGTCCTGCCGGCTGGTGTGTCGGTGGCCAGGTCCAGGTCCTGGCTGGCGCCGCTGACCAGCTCATGGGCCTGGATGGCGTAGCCGCCGGCCAGCACCAGGCGATAGGAGCGACCGCTGTCCAGGGCGTCACGGAGCAGGCGCCGGTGCAGTAGTGGAAGCCTCATGCAGCGGCGGCGGCCGCCAGCTCGGGGAAACGCTGTTCCCAGCAGGTACGCACCGGCTTGCCCAGGGCGATCCGCAGGCGCGGCCAGTGCCTGCCGTTGCATCTGGCGTGGTCGGGGCTGAGGCACTTCGACATCAGCGACGAGCAGCTGCTGCTGGGCCTGTACCGCACCGTGCTCGCTCCACCGTCCCGGAGGTGGGTCCGGACAGTTCGGCGAGGTGCGCGGGCAGACGCTCGGCCACATGAGCCCAGCGCGCAGCGGCGGCCTGGTCGATGGTCACGGCTTCAGTATGCGTCCCCACGGCGGCCGCTATGTCGATCGCGGGCCTGCGGGACAGGTCACCGATTCGGCGGCGGAGCGGATCGCGCCGGTGTCCCAGCAGGTGGCTGGGGAGTTGTCGGAGGGTGTTGGCGAGTTGCGGCGGCTGATGCCGGGAGCCGCCCGTCACGGGGCCTTGAGGGTGAAGTATGTGATGGCGTGGGGGTTGTCCATGGGGAAGGTGGCGATGCGGCCTTCGTCGTAGAGGGCGACGTAGACGTCGTGGGCGCCGACGGTGAGGGCGAACGGCGCGTCGCCGAGGTCGAGCGGCGCGTCGAGTGTCTTCATCGTGCCGGTGTCCACGACGGACAGTTCACCCTGGCGGGGGCTGGGGTAGATGGTCGCCACGTAGAGCCGAGCGCCGTTCGCGCTGACGGCCAATCGCTGGCCGAGAGTGCCGGACGGCACCTCGGTCTCACCGGTCACCTTGCCGCTCTTCGCGTCCAGGGCTACGACGCTCGCGGCCACGTTGGGTTCGTCTTCGACCACGTAAAGCCGGGAGGAGTCGGTCGGATCGATCGCGAGTGCGGCGGCTTTGCGCGCGAGTGCGATGTCGCGCTTCCTGACGGGGTGCGCGTCCAGTTCGTAGACCGACACCGAGGTGCCCGCGGCCAGGTAGCAGCGCGTGCCGTCGCGGCTCAGCGCGGCGTAGGTCCACGCATGCCGTGGTGAGATCGGTGAGGCCGAGCGGGTCAGGCCGGTGCCGAGCAGCGAGATGGCGTTCGCCTGCGGGCTGAAGACCCAGGCATCCCCCTTGTCGGTGACCTCCACCTGGTTCGGCTTGCCGCGCACGGCCAAGGGGCCATCCAGCGGCCCCAGTTCCTCGGTGGTCAGCACGGTCACCGTGCCGGTGTCGGGCTGGGTGACGTACAGATAGCGGCCGTTTTGGCTAAGCGTGGCAAAACCGTACGTCTTGAGCTTGACCGGATCCCGCAGGGGCTTGCCCGTCGTCGCGTCCAGGACGGCCACCATGCCGGGGTCGTGGGCCGAGAACGGGGCTCCCAGCCGGTGCAGCTGGCCGGTGACATAGAGCCGTCGCCCGTCCGGGCTGACGGCCAGGCTCAGCGGGTGCACCCCCACGCGCACCTCATGGGTGGTGACCGCGACCAGTTCGCCGCCCCCGGCGGCCAGCAGCGGCAGCAGCGTCAGCCCCGCCACCAGCATCCTGCGCCGAGGGGGCACCGCCGGTCCGTCGGCCGAACGGGCCCAGCGGGCCAGGACCGTCGTCAGCACAGCGAGGGCGACGGGCGCCGCGCCGGCGAGCCAGACCCTGTCGACGTCTTCGTCGAGTTCGGTGAACTTCGCGTAGGTGCCGGCCATCACCGCGGCCGTGCCCACCGCCCAGCCGAGGACGAGGCCGTACCCGGTCCGGCGCGGCGTCAGCACGGCCGCCCAGGCGGGCACCGCGAGGGCCGCCGCGACGGTCGCCGGGGACGCCCACGAACGGTGGATGACATCGGGCTCAGGGATGACCTGCCGGAGCCCGGCGATCTGGTGGGTCAGCAACAGGGCTGCGAGCACCGCGACGGCCGCGACGCCGCAGGCCGTGCCCAGTACGACGCAGCTCCACAGTGCCCGGGGCGGGCGTGAGTCGAGCCGTGTCTGGCGGTTCCTGGCCAGAGCGAACGCGGCGATACAGGCCGCCATCAGGAGGGCGGCGTGTCCGGCGAGCGCGAGCCGGTCGACGTCCTTGAACACCACCCACGCACTCGCGGTCTCCGCGGCGAAATACACGAGCCCCCACAGGGAGGCCGCCGCGGCTCCCAGGAGGAGGCCGGGTCCGGTGGTCGTCCTCGTCCTGGGTAGGAGCGTGCACAGCGATCCGGCCGAGGCGATGGCGGAGATTCCGGCGAGGTACCAGGTGACGCAACCCCAGTTGGTCGAGCTGAACCGCCTGAAGGGCCCTTCCTCCCAGAGCAGGCTCTTGACCAGCAGTGCGACGGCGGCTGCGCTGATCAGACCGGACAGCCCCGTGAGACCGAGCGGCCGGAGACGATCACGCAACCGCCGGACCGGCGCGAACGCCGATGGCAGGGCGCGTCGTACACCGAGCAGGCGAGGCGCCTTCGCGCCGTCGTCGCCGGACACCGGAACCGCGGCCTGCGGCCGCGATTCCACCGGCTCACGTCCCCCATGAACCGTGGGCGGCTCGCTCGACTCCAATCCCCCAGGAACGGTGGACGGCTCGCTCGACTCCGCTCGCCCCGGAAGGGAGGGCGGCTCAGTGGGCCGCGGTGCAGCCGGAACGACGGCCGGTGTCCGGGGCATGCCCGGTCCGCCAGGCACGGTGCCCGTCCCTGTCCGCGCTCGGACGTCGGGCGGGCTGGCCCCCTCCGGGTCGACGCCCAACAGCTCAGCGGCCGCTCCCGACACCATGCGGCTGTCGTCGCCCGCGAGCCGTTGGATCTCCCGCCGGACCGTCTCGCGCACCAGCGCATTGCCCACCCGGCGCAGATGATCCAGGCCCTCCAGTGCGGAGAGCCGGTCCCCGGCGATGGGGCTGGTGAGGGCGTTGCGCAGGTAGGCCGGCAGGGTCCAGTTGGTGTTGCGGGCGATGACCAGGCGCCCCTCCATGTCGTCTCGCCGCTTGGGCCGTTGCTGCGGCATCTCCTCCACGACACGGTCGTGGACGTAGCGATACAGCTCGTCGAGGGTGATGTCACCGTCGCCGTCCAGGTCGGCGGTGCCCTCGCGCAGGCCGGTCACCAGGTGGCGGGTGAAGACGGACTGGACGGCCGTGCCGCTGAAGCGGTCCCCCTCGTAGGAGTACTGAGCGGCGTCGGACGCGGTGAGAACCGTACGGCCGCGGCCCTGGAAGCGGGAGAGGGCGTGGACCGTGGTGTCGCCCTTGGCGAGGCGCCCGGAAGGGTAGGCCCCGCTGTAGCAGCAGTCGAGGATCAGCACCTTGCGGCGGGACTCGCAGTCGTTCATCGCCTGGTCGATCTGTTCCGCGGGCAGCGAGGTGAACAGCAGGCTGCCGGGGCGTGTGTTGCGCATCGCCAGGTAGAGACGGCCGTCCTCGTCCCTGAGGCCGTGGCCGGTGAAGTACAGCAGTACCAGGTCGTCGCCGCTGCGGTCGCGGAAGAGTTCGCCGACGGCCTCGCCGACGCGGTAGTGCGGCTCGTTGACCAGGACGGTGACGTCGAAGCCCGCGATCGCGGGGTCGCCCAGCACCTGCGCCAGTGCCTCGGCGTCGTGGGCGGGAGCGGTCAGGCGGCTCAGGCCCGGGTCCTCGTGCTCG
The DNA here is from genome assembly GCF_053593695.1 of Streptomyces sp. NPDC002144. Lineage (NCBI taxonomy): Bacteria > Bacillati > Actinomycetota > Actinomycetes > Kitasatosporales > Streptomycetaceae > Streptomyces > Streptomyces sp. NPDC002144. Next base: position 3,451 of record NZ_JBSFDB010000087.1, on the reverse strand, counting down.
TACGTGGCCACCAGCAGGGCGAGACGGCGGCTCATGACGGTTCGCGGTCCCCGCCGGGTGCGCTGTGCCGGCCGACGTAGGCCTCGACGACCGCGGCACGTTCGGCGGCGGTGGCACGGTCGAGTTCGAGGGTGTCGCCGTCGATCGTGACGCTGACGCGGTCGCCCGCCGCGCGGCGGGCGAGCCAGTCGCGGAGGGTGTCGACCAGGGCGGTGAGGACCCCGCCCGAGGCGCTCAGGGCCACGACGATCGCCCCGACGGTGACGGCGTCGCCCTTCGCACCGGGCGGCGGCGGGCCCGCGGCCTCCAGCCGGGCCGCACCCAGCTCGGCCAGTTCGGCGCGCAGCTGACGCGCGGACCGGTCGACCGTTTCCGGGTCGGCCCCGGGATCGGCGGCGATCCGGACCCGTACGGCCAGCTCACGGACCGGCCGGGCTCTGTCGTGTCCCTCGTCCCACGCGCCCGCGGAACTCATCGCAACCACCCCCGTCGTTCACCACTCGCGACTCGACAACAGTGTGGCGCCGTCTGTGGACACGGGGCAGCCTTTCCCCACAAGTGCGGCAGAATCCGACGTACGGACTTGACGTGCCGTCAACCGCGCGATGTGTACGCGAACAGCTCCACCGCCTGGTGTACCTCCGTAAGACCCGGGACAGGTCGCTCTTGCCGTAGGCGACCATGGCGGTGAGGGCGGCAAGTTCGTCCTCGGCGATGGCCGTGTCTGACCTGGAACCTGCACTACTGCGCGGCCGTTCCGGCAACGGCTATCGGGTCAACTTGACCCGGCCCTAAAGGACCGGGCTTGGAGGTAGCGCCCAACTGGCTGCTGGGTTGACTCCTCCGTCCTGACACACCTATCGGGTGGCAGGGACGCGTGACTCACGCCCCGCGTTCCACACGCTCTCGCCACGGGTGGCGATGTTGTGGGAAGCATTCCGGTCGGCGTGGGCAACGACCCCGCACCCCCGGCAGATGAAAAGTCCCTGGTCGACACGGTTGCGTTTGTCGACGTGGCCGCACTCGGCGCATGTCTGGGACGTGTACGCGGGATCGACGAAGACCAGGGGCACGCCTGCCCGCTTGGCCTTGTAGACGATGAAGTCTCCCAGCTGGGCGAAGGCCCAGGAGTGGAGCGCGACCCGTTGGGGCTTGCGGAGCCGTACCCTCTGCCGGATTCCCTTGAGTTCTTCCAGGGAGATCCCGGCCGAGGTGCGTTCAGCCTCGGTCACGATCGTCTTGGCGATGATGTGGTTGGTGTTCTTGACGTGCCGCGTCTCGCGGCGGGAGCGCTCCTTGAGCCGGCGCTTGGCGGACTTGGTGCGCTTCTTCTGGAGCTTGGCCCGCAGGGCAAGCTGCCTCTTGCGATACCGGTTCAGGGCGCGTCCGGCGGCCTGGTAGCCGGTGGATGTGGTGGCGATGTTGACGATGCCGAGGTCCACGCCGATGAAGCCGTCCGGCTCGTACGTCTCGGCCTGGGGAACCTCGCACGTGGCGATCAGATAGAAGACGCCGTCACGCTCGATCAGGTCGGACTCGCCCTTGCGGTACTGCTGGAGCACCTTGAGCGCGTCCGCTGAGCACACAAACCGCACGCCCTTCAACCGGCCCTCGGTGGTCCAGATCGAAACCGTCCGCTGGTCGTGCTGCCAGCTCAAACACCGGTCGTCATACGGCTGCGCGGCATCGGGACGGAACGTGATCGGCTTCGACTCCGCCTTGCGGCGGCGCTTCGACTTCGGCTTGCCGAGGTGCCCGGCCTGGATGTTCGCCCTCAAGGTGGTGTAGGCGTCGCGCACCTTCTTGATGGTGTGCTGGGCGGCCTGCGCCCCGAGACCTTCGGCCTTGAGGCGCGGGTACGTGTGCTTGCGCAGCTCGTACTCACGCGGCACCCCGTGGGTGAACGCCACTTCGGAGACCCAGCACGCCAGAGCGTTGACCGTGCGCAGGGTCGCGGACAGCGCGGCGGCCTGCTCGGCCTCCGGCATCAGCTTCACCTGCGTCACGATCTTCACGACGATCATCGTACTACAGTTGATCTATGTCACCACGCTGGGAGCCAAACCCCAACATTCGCAGGGGCCGTACGGTCGTCTACACCCTCCACGCCCACTTGGTCTTCACACCCAAGTACCGGCGCGGACCGTTCACCGACGAGATCCTCACGCGCTGCGAAGAGATCATGCGGGCCGTGTGCGCCGACTTCGAAACTGAGCTGGTGGAGTTCAACGGCGAGCGTGATCACGTCCACCTGCTCGTGCACTACCCGCCCAAGGTCGCCATCTCGCGGTTGGTCGGCTCCCTCAAGGGGGTGTCCGCCCGCAGGCTCCGTCAGGAGTTCCCCGGCCACATCCGCAAGTACCTGTGGGGCGACCACTTCTGGTCCCCGTCCTACTTCGCCGCATCCTGCGGCGGCGCACCGCTAGAGATCATCAAGGAGTACATCGAGAACCAGAAGCGACCCGACTGAGGGCAACAGTGCAGACCCGTGCGCCCGTGCAGGTCACCCCTATCTTGAGAAGCGCTTCCTCCCGGGCGTGAACGCCCGGGGTTCCGCGCTAGATCATGCTGAAAAACCGGCTCCAGGCCATCGAACGAGACACCAACGTGGTCTGAGTGGTGCACGTATCCCCGTACTTGGTGGTGCACCCACACGGCTCAGTCAAGATTTCGTGACGGGGTGACGGAGCGTCTTTCCGGGTGCTCTGACTTCGCAGCCCCTGAGCGCTACGCACGTGGCGTTGGGTGGAGCTCCGTCTCGGGCACTGAGCGGTCAAGGAGCGGCGCGGCCACGGCTACTCGCGCGGGCGTTGGGCTCCCCGGGCTGGGCCACTGGTGGCGTTCACCGGTCAACGTGCCTCGCAGGAGGTCGGGCGAAGGGGACGCCGCATGCCGCGTATGAGGCCCGCAGTGAGATCGCCACCCGGATCACCGACTTCTACAAAACCAGGCGACTACACAGCGTGTGCGGGTTCAAGAGCCCGATCGACCACGAACGTGACTACCGAGCCACCCTCAGCGAGGGACTGGCCGCATAGATCGTCTCCACGCTACGAGGAATGACACCCGCACCAAGAGGATCACGAGACAGACGCACAGACGCGCCGGTTGCGACCTCCTTCGCCACCGCATCCTTCCGCCCTGACCGCTACTCGGCGTCACCACCGACTACTGGCCAGAGTCGCTGGCCGGACAGACCCGGGCTCAATCAGAGCCGAGTGTGGGGCTGGTCCAGTGCGGCCCACACGGGCATGATGCTGACCCCGTCGGCGGTCAGCGCAGCGCCGGGGCGGGTTCGGTGCAGTCGGGTGAACGCGCCGTCCCTTCCCTCAACGCAGGCTGTGGGCGCGAGCGAGCAGCGTGCCGGAGGAGTGGCAGAGTTAGTAGGCTGCCCACAGCGGGATCGGCCCGCAGCACAGCGTCCAGGAGGTGCTTCATGACTGCCGACATG
>NZ_JBSFDB010000086.1:0-22644 GCF_053593695.1 Streptomyces sp. NPDC002144 | reverse complement strand
TTCGACATGATCTGCAGACCAGGACGGGCGAGCTCGGCGCGCATCAGCAGCGCCATCACGCCGCCGATCAGGAAGAACGCGAACGACGTGACGAGATAGAGCGTCCCGATCGTCTTGTGGTCAGTGGTGGTGAGCCACTTGATCACGACGTTGCCGGGCTGCTTGCGCCGGACCGGCAGCTCGTCTGAGTAGTGTCCCTCAGCTGCCGCGGCACCCTGGGGTTCGTTGAGGATGCTCACAGGTTGTTCGTCTCCCGGTTCTTCTCGTGGCTCGTCTGCGCGATGCCGGCGGGAACGTAACCGGTCTGCCCCTTCTTGGCGAGGTCCTTGAGGTGCTGCTCGTAGCGCTCCGGGGAGACGACCTTCACGTTGAACAGCATCCGGGAGTGGTCGACGCCGCACAGCTCGGCGCACTTGCCCAGGAAGGTGCCCTCCTTGTTGGGGGTCACCTGGAAGGAGTTGGTGTGGCCCGGGATGACGTCCATCTTCATCAGGAACGGCACCACCCAGAAGGAGTGGATGACGTCACGCGAGGTGAGGACGAAGCGGACCGTCTTGCCCTTGGGCAGCCACAGGGTCGGACCCGGGTTGCCGGTCTGCGGGTTCCGCGTGGCGGGCGTGCCGACGTCGTAGACGCCGCCGGCGTTGGCCGGGAACGCGTTCTTGAACCTGTCCGGGATGTTCGCCAGGTTCGGGTCCGTCTTCGCGTCGCCCGTCACCCCGGGAACCGGAGTGATGTAGTTGAAGCCCCAGCTCCACTGGTAGCCCACGACGTTGACCGTCACTTCGGGCTTCTTGTCCGTGAGGCTGAGGAGCTTCGACTCGTCACGTGCCGTGAAGTAGAACAGCACGGAGACGATGATCAGCGGGACCACCGTGTACAGCGCCTCGATGGGCATGTTGTACCGGGTCTGCGGAGGAACCTCGACCTTGGTGCGGCTGCGCCGGTGGAAGATCGCACTCCAGATGATCAGACCCCACACCAGCACGCCGACGGCGAGCGCGGCAGCCCAGGAGCCCTGCCACAGGGAGAGGATCCGCGGAGCCTCTTCCGTGGTCGGGGTGGGCATACCAAGGCGGGGGAAGTCCTTGTATGTGCAACCGGTGGCGGTCGCCAGGACCAGGCCCGCGGTCATTGCCTGCAGCAGCTTCCGCCGCATCGGGCGCCGCGGCGAGCGGTCGGAGCCGTTGGGACTCACGTAGCGCCTTCCCGAGAGTCTCGCCCGCGCGGATCGGCTGCGGCCTGCCTTCTCATCTGGTCGGTCGCCGCCCTGCGTCGGGCAGGGGTTTGGATGTTTATGCGGACCAAACCCTAGCCGACGCTCTCCGAGGGTTCGCGGGGAGGGGGGCCTAGTGAGCGGGTGGGTTCGCTTGTTTGGCGGCTGCAGGTTGTTTGTGGCTGGTCGCGCCCCGCGGCGGAGCCGCTGATGTCACAGCCCCGCGCCCCTTGGGTCCGCTGCCGCGAGGGGCGTCATAGCGTTTGCGTATGTCCTATTTCGACGCCGCGTCCTCCGCTCCACTCCATCCCGTCGCTCGTCAGGCGCTGTTGGCCTCGCTGGATGATGGGTGGGCCGATCCTGCGCGGCTCTACAAAGAGGGCCGGAAGGCCCGGATGCTGCTGGATGCGGCTCGGGAGGCTGCTGCGGAGGCTGTGGGGTGCCGGGTTGACGAACTGGTGTTCACGTCCTCCGGAACGCGGGCCGTACACACCGGGATGGCGGGCGCGTTGGCGGGTCGGCGGCGGGTCGGGGGTCACCTGATCGTGTCTGCTGTCGAACATTCCTCGGTGCTGCATGCCGCTGACGTGCACGAGGGCGGCGGGGGGACGGTCAGCCAGGTGGCGGTGGACCGGACGGGGGCGGTGGATCCGGCGGAGTACGCTGCCGCGCTCCGGCAGGACACCGCGCTGGCCTGTCTGCAGTCGGCCAATCATGAGGTGGGGACCGTGCAGCCGGTGGCGGAGGTGGCCGAGGTGTGCCGGGCGGCGGGGGTGCCGTTGCTCGTGGACGCCGCGCAGTCGTTGGGGTGGGGGGCGGTCGGCGGTGACTGGTCGCTGCTCACGGCCAGCGCGCACAAGTGGGGCGGGCCCGCCGGGGTCGGGCTGCTCGTCGCGCGGAAGGGGGTGCGGTTCGCCGTGCAAGGGCCCGCGGACGAGCGCGAGTCGGGGCGGGCCGCCGGGTTCGAGAACATTCCGGCGATCGTGGCGGCGGCCGCCTCGCTGCGGGCCGTGCGGGCCGAGGCGGAGCAAGAGGCGGTACGGCTGCGGGAGCTGACGGCGCGGATCCGGGCGCGGGTGCCGGAGCTGGTGCCCGACGTCGAGGTCGTGGGCGATCCGGAGCGGCGGCTGCCCGGGATCGTCACCTTCTCGTGTCTCTATGTCGACGGGGAGACTTTGCTGCACGAGCTGGATCGCGCCGGTTTCTCGGTTTCCTCCGGGTCGTCCTGTACGAGCAGCACGCTGACGCCCAGCCATGTGCTGAAGGCGATGGGGGTGCTGAGTGAGGGGAATGTGCGGGTCTCGTTGCCGGCGGGCACGACCGAGGCCGACGTGGAGCGGTTCCTGGAGGTTCTGCCGGGGGCGGTGAGCGGGGTGCGGGAGAAGCTGGGCGCGCCGGTGCCGGTGACCGTGCGCGAGGAGGGCGCCCTCGTCGTGGACGCCCTGGGCAAGCTGTGCCCGCTGCCGGTCATCGAGCTGGCCAAGGTCATCGGGGACGTGCCGGTGGGCGGCACGGTGCGGGTGCTCGCCGACGACGAGGCGGCCCGCCTGGACATCCCGGCGTGGTGTGCGATGCGGGGGCAGGAGTACGTGGGTGAGGAACCGGCGGACCGGGGCTCGGCCTATCTGGTCCGCCGGGTCTCCTAGCGAAGTTGCCGGCCGCTACACCAGGTGCTTCTGGACCTCGGCGGCGGCCTCGTCGCCGTACGCCTTGGTGAAGCGGTCCATGAAGTGGGCGCGGCGCAGCTGGTACTCCTGGGTGCCGACCGTCTCGATGACGAGGGTCGCCAGCATGCAGCCGACCTGGGCCGCGCGCTCCAGCGAGACGCCCCAGGCGAGGCCGGACAGGAAGCCGGCGCGGAAGGCGTCGCCCACACCCGTCGGGTCCGCCTTGCGCTCCTCCTCGGGGCAGCCGACCTCGATCGGGTTCTCGCCGACCCGCTCGATACGGACGCCGCGCGAGCCGAGCGTGGTGACCCGGTGGCCGACCTTGGTGAGGATCTCGCCGTCGCTCCAGCCGGTCTTGGACTCGATGAGCCCCTTCTCGTACTCGTTGGAGAACAGGTAGGTCGCGCCCTCCAGCAGTATCCGGATCTCGTCGCCGTTCATCCGGGCGATCTGCTGGGAGAAGTCGGCGGCGAAGGGGATCGAGCGGGAGCGGCACTCCTCGGTGTGCCGGAGCATCGCCTCGGGGTCGTCGGCGCCGATCAGGACGAGCTCCAGCCCGCCCACCCGGTCGGCGACCGTCTTCAGCTCGATCTGCCGGGCCTCGCTCATCGCGCCCGTGTAGAAGGAGCCGATCTGGTTGTGGTCGGAGTCCGTGGTGCACACGAAGCGGGCGGTGTGCAGGGTCTCGGAGATCCGGACCGAGTCGGTGTCGACGCCGTGCCGGTCGAGCCAGGCGCGGTACTCGTCGAAGTCGAAGCCGGCCGCGCCGACGAGGACGGGCTTCGTGCCGAGCTGGCCCATGCCGAAGGCGATGTTCGCGCCGACGCCGCCCCGGCGTACGTCGAGGTTGTCGACCAGGAAGGAGAGCGAGACCGTGTGCAACTGGTCCGCGACGAACTGGTCGGCGAAGCGGCCGGGGAAGGTCATGAGGTGGTCGGTGGCGATGGAGCCGGTGACTGCGATGCGCACGGGGTGGACTCTCCTGTAGGGAGAAACTGGGTTGACGGTTCACGCTACCGGGTCGTACCGGAGCGCTGAAGGCGCCAAAACTACCCGATAGTAGATCTTTCTTCACAGCGTTGGGCGTGCATACGGTTCCGTTATGACGAACCTCAAGGTCCACTCCCCGGTCCCGGTCGACCTGGAAGGCGACCTCGCGTCGCTGCGGGGCGACTGCGCGCGGATGGCTCCCCACTGGGCCGTGCCCGACCGGATCGCCGCCCGGCCCGTCTCCCCGTCCCTGATCCACGGCGTGACCGTGCCGTCGAAGTCCGCCCGGCTGCTGGACGCGATGTCGGACTACGGCGACTGAGCGTGCCACGGCGGCCGAATCGGCGTCCGTAGTCCGGATCGGCGCGTTTCAGGGAACCGTGCGCTCCCCCGGTGCGTCCCATCGCCGTCCCCCGTCGAGGGGATGCGCGATACGACCCTCCGGCCGACCTTTTTGACAGGGCCGGGTCAGGGTCACAGGGACAGTGCACAGCCGAAGGAGCGATGCGGTGAACACCGAGCGACCCGACAACGACACCGCCGGCTCCGCCGCGGAGCGGGGCGACGGGGAGGAGCGCGGCGCCCTGCACGCCGCTTCCCCCGGCGGTGCACACCCCGACGGGACCGCTCCTGACGACGAGCGAGAGGCCGCGAAGACACCGGGCGCCGAGACCGACCAGACCGCCCCGGCCTCGGACACCGCGGGGACCCCGGCAGGCGAGCACCCGGACGCCGCCGAAGCCACCACGGCAGCTGAGCACCCGGACGCCCCCGAGAGCCGGGTCGGCGAAGGCGCGGACGCCGAAGGCAGCACGGTAGCTGAGCACCCGGACGCCCCCGAGAGCCAGGCCGACGAGGGCGCGGACGCCGAAAGCACCCTGGCGGCTGAGAGCCCGGATGACCTCAAGAGCCGGGTAGGCGTGGGCTCCGGTGGCGCGGAGGTGACGGCGGGCAAGGGTCCGGCGGGCCCGGAACAGGCCGACACCCCCCGCTCCCAGGAAACCAGCGGTGCCGGAACCGCCATGCCCGCCGAGTCCGCCGTACTCGGCGATGGCTCCGGCTCGGGCGACGGTTCCGGCTCGGGCGGTGGGTCCGACCATCACCAGGCCGCGCCCCCCACCGAAGTCCCCGGACCGCACGAAGCCGGTGACGGCCCCCGGACGTCCCGCCGTCGCTCCCCCGTGCTCATCGCCTCCGTGGCCGCCGCCGTGTTCCTCGTCGGCGGTGGCGGGGCCTACCTCGCGGCCTCCGCGTCCGACGGCTCCGGCGGTCGTACGGGGGCCGGGGCGTCCGGGGACGACACTCCCCCGCCGCTCGCTCTCGACGGCTACGGCTCGGGCGGTACGAACGGGATCGCTCCCGGAGAGCCGAATCCGTACGGCGTGACGTACCGGGCGGACGGCTCGCTGCCCGACGGGCCGGACTCGGCGCCCGTGTACCGCGTGACGGGTGACGTCACCAAGGACCAGGTGGCCCGGCTGGCGAGGGCACTGGGGCTGCAGGGGACGCCCGTGGCCCAGGGCCAGGCCTGGCAGGTGGGGCCGGACAAGGACGGGTCCGGGCCGAGCCTCGTGGTGAACCGGCAGACGCCCGGCACCTGGACCTTCCACCGGTACGCGGCCGGGACCGACGCCTGTCAGAGCGTCACCGTGTGCACCAAGGACCCCGCGAACCCGGCCGTCGACACGATCGGCGTCGCGGCCGCGGAGAAGGCCGCGGCGCCCGTGCTGAAGGCGGTGGGCCAGGACGACGCGAAGGTGGACGCGAGCCAGGTCATGGGCGCCCAGCGGGTGGTCAACGCCGATCCGGTGGTGGGCGGACTGCCGACGTACGGCCGGACCACGGGGCTGACCATCGGCGCGCAGGGCGAGGTGGTCGGCGGCAGCGGTCAGCTGAGCACACCGGTCAAGGGCGACACGTACCCCGTGCTGAACGCGCGCAGGACGCTGGACCTGCTCAACGCGGCACCGCGCACCGACCACCGCATGGGCATCGGCGGCTGCGCCAGCCCCGTACCGCTGAAGGACCGCCTCGAGGCGCCGTGCGGGCAGTCGACGTCGGCCGCGACGGCCTCGCCGGCGCGGAACGCGGCCACGGTCGAGCACGCGGTGTTCGGGCTGGCCTCGCACACCGTGGGCGGCCGGCCCGCTCTGGTGCCGTCCTGGCTGTTCCAGGTGCGGGCGGCGGGCGCGCAGAACACGTTCACGGTGACGTACCCGGCCATCGACCCGAAGTACCTGGCCTCCGACTCCCCCTCCGCGCAGCCCACCCCGTCGGGCTCCGCGGCGCCCGACACCCGGGACGTCAAGGTCGACGGCTATCTGGCCACCGGCACGACGCTGACCGTGAGCTTCACGGGCGGTGTCTGCGGCGACTACGACGCGAAGGCGACGGAGAGCTCGGACGAGGTGACCGTCACGGTGACCGAGACGCCGTGGAAGGACAAGGTCTGCATCATGATCGCCAAGCAGATGACGCGGATCGTGCACCTGGACGAGCCGCTCGGCGACCGCAAGGTCGTGGGCTCGGACGGCCAGGAGATCCCGCAGGTGAAGCCGGGAGCGCGGCTGCCGCGGACGTCGGCCGGGGTGCGCTAGCCGCCGGAAGGCGCGAAGGCGGCGGCCCTGTCGGAGGGGGCCGCCGCCTTCGGCTTGTTCAGTTGTTCAGCAGCTCGTCAAGGGCTTAGCTGAAGGAGTCACCACAGGCGCAGGAGCCCGTCGCGTTCGGGTTGTCGATCGTGAAGCCCTGCTTCTCGATCGTGTCCACGAAGTCGATGGACGCGCCGCCCAGGTACGGGGCGCTCATACGGTCGGTGACGACCTTGACGCCGCCGAAGTCCTTCACCACGTCTCCGTCGAGCGAACGCTCGTCGAAGAAGAGCTGGTAGCGCAGGCCGGAGCAGCCACCGGGCTGGACGGCGACCCGCAGGGCCAGGTCGTCACGGCCTTCCTGGTCGAGCAGGGCCTTGACCTTCGCCGCGGCGGCGTCGGACAGGATGATGCCGTCGGTGACGGTGCTGGTCTCGTCCGATACGGACATCTACATCTCTCCCGGGTTGTACGGAGACTGCTTGCCGACTGTTCCAACCGGCAAGGCCGCGGATTCATTCCGGGCCGGCGCCTGTCTTTCGGCGTCCTCTTCATGCTCGCACACGGGATGGCGAGCGGAAAACGACCCTTCGGGATTCACGTCACATCGACGCTATGACCATCGTCAAAGTGACGTGAACCGGGTTATGATAGATAACGTCAGATCGACGAAAAGTAGAAAGGGTGCGTGTCGTGACCACCGCCCAGACCCCGGAGCTCGACGTACAGCCGACTCCTCTCGCCCTGCTGCTCCTCGGCCGGGAGGCCGACCCGAAGAGCGAGCGCGGTGTCGAGTGTCCCGGTGACCTGCCCTCGCCGTCCGACCCCGACCTGGTCGAGCGCGCCCGCGCGGCCAAGGAGAAGCTCGGCGACAAGGTGTTCGTGCTCGGCCACCACTACCAGCGCGACGAGGTCATCCAGTTCGCGGACGTCACGGGCGACTCCTTCAAGCTGGCCCGGGACGCGGCCGCGCGCCCGGAGGCGGAGTACATCGTGTTCTGCGGTGTGCACTTCATGGCGGAGTCCGCGGACATCCTGACGTCGGACGACCAGAAGGTGGTCCTGCCCGACCTCGCCGCCGGCTGCTCGATGGCCGACATGGCGACCGCCGAACAGGTCGCCGAGTGCTGGGACGTGCTGACCGAGGCCGGCGTGGCCGAACAGGTCGTGCCGGTGTCGTACATGAACTCCTCCGCGGACATCAAGGCGTTCACCGGGAAGCACGGCGGCACGATCTGCACCTCCTCGAACGCGCGGAGGGCGCTGGAGTGGGCCTTCCAGCAGGGCGAGAAGGTCCTGTTCCTGCCCGACCAGCACCTGGGCCGGAACACGGCCGTGCGGGACATGGGCATGTCCCTTCAGGACTGCGTCGTCTACAACCCGCACAAGCCGAACGGCGGGCTGACCGCCGAGGAGCTGCGCGCCGCGAAGATGATCCTGTGGCGCGGCCACTGCTCGGTGCACGGCCGGTTCTCGCTGGACTCGGTGAACGACGTGCGCGAGCGCATCCCGGGCGTGAACGTGCTGGTCCACCCCGAGTGCCGGCACGAGGTCGTCGCGGCGGCGGACTACGTCGGTTCGACGGAGTACATCATCAAGGCCCTGGAGGCGGCCCCGGCGGGCTCCAAGTGGGCCATCGGCACCGAGCTCAATCTCGTACGACGGCTCGCGAACCGTTTCGCCCCCGAGGGCAAGGAGATCGTCTTCCTCGACCGGACGGTCTGCTTCTGCTCGACCATGAACCGCATCGACCTGCCCCATCTGGTCTGGGCCCTGGAGTCGCTGGCCGAGGGCAACCTGGTCAACCGGATCGAGGTCGACAAGGAGACGGAGGCGTTCGCGAAGCTGGCGCTGGAGCGCATGCTGGCGCTGCCGTAGACCGTCCCGGGCACGCTCACCCCGAGACGGACCGCCGCTCGGGGTGGGCGGGATCGAGGGTGAAGAGCGTGCCGTCGGGGCTCCATCCCACCAGGGAACCGTCCTCGAACAACGGACCCTGGATCGCGCCGCCGTACATGCCGACGCGGTCCGCGCGCGGGTAGGACTCCCACAGCAGGGTCCCCTTCCGCGCGTCAAGGGCCGCGATCCGACCGCTGGGGCTGGCGACGAACACGCTCTGGCCCCCGTCGGCGACGGCCGCGCCCGGCTGCTCCAGCGTCGTCGCGGTCCGCCACAGCGCTCTGCCGGTCAGCGGGGAGACGGCCGTGACCCGGCCGTTGCTGCCGACGAAACAGAGCACGCCCCGCACCAGAGTGGTCCGGCCCGGCTGTCCCTCGCCCAGCCGGACGGTGCGGGCCCTGTCGCCGGCGGGGTCGACCGACACGATCCGGGTGGCGACGGAGCCGTCCGCCGTCGGATCGTTCGTGGTGGGCGCGGTGAACACCAGACGACCGTCCACCGCCCCGGCGTAGGTGGCGGTGACCGGGGGTGCGGAGCGCAGCCGTCGCGTCGAACCGTCGGCCCGGTCGAGGGAGAGCAGCAGACGGTCGGCGCCCGAAGCCGTGTGGTAGTCGACGCAGTCCGCGTAGGAGCGGTCGCCGTCGGCGAGGAACGTGCAGTGGTACCCGGCCGGCAGTGCCGTCCTCCAGCGCGCGGCGCCGCTGCGCGGGGAGCGCGCGGTCACGGCCGCGCCGTCGGGGGTGAGGACCAGGTTCCCGAGGACCGTCGCGTCGGCGAGACCGTCCTCGCTCGGGTGGGACCACAGCCGTCTGCCGTCGGCGGTGGCGTAGGCGACGACGGCGGAGGCCTCATCGTTGCCCGCCGCGTTCCTGACGTTCTCGCGCACGAGCAGCGCTCCGTCCCGCACGCCGAGGGCGAGGGCGCCGTAACGGTCGGCGCCGGCACCGGCGGGCAGGGCCGCGGCCCTCCAGACCGCGCGGCCGGTCGCGGCGTCGACGCGAACCGGCAACGCGCCGTTGCCCACGCAGTAGACGGACCCGCCGCCCAGCACACAGGACGGCATCACACCGGAACCGTCGGCGTAGGTGCCGGCCGAGGGCGCGTGCCGCACACCGTGGGCGGCGGTGGCGAACACCGAGGTGCGCCAGGGCCGCCAGTCCGCCGGAAGAGCCGACCAGCGGGTGGCGGAAGGGCTCGGCGAGGCGCCTGCCCCGGGTGTGCCACCGCCCTTGAGCGGTCCCAGGAGGTAAGCCAGCAGCACGGCCACGAGCACGCCCGCCACTCCCGCGAGCACCGGCAGCCGGCGGCTCCGGGCGCGCGGCGGCGAGCTGTCGAGGACGTCCGGCGCCGGGGGCGTCCCGTGGACCGGCGCGGCGGGGACGGACGACGGCGGCACCGTCGGCACCGGGACCGGACGCCGCTCGGGCAGCGTGGGCGTGTCGTCCGGGCCGGGATCGGCCAGGGCCTCGGCGAAGGAGCGGGACAGTTCGTCGAGGCCGGGGCGGGCGGCCTGCTCCTTGGCGAGGCAGCGCAGCACCACGTCCCGCAACGGCGGGGGCACGGCGTCCAGCACCGGCTCCTCCCGCATCACCTGGTACGCCGTCATGTAGGGGCTGTCGGCGTCGAAGGGGCCCCGGCCGGTCGCGGCGAACGCCAGCAGGGCCCCGAGCGAGAAGATGTCCGAGGCGGGCCCCACGGACCGGGCGTCCATGAGCTGTTCCGGTGACATGAAGGGGGGGGTGCCCATCATGTGCCCGGTCTCGGTCAGCGTCTGGTTCTCCGCCGCGCGCGAGATGCCGAAGTCGATGACCCGGGGACCGTCGTCGGCCATCAGGACGTTGCCCGGCTTGAGGTCGCGGTGCACCACCCCGGCCCGGTGGATGTCACGCAGCGCCTCGACCAGCCCCAGCGCCAGACGCCGCAGTTCGCGGGGCGCCAGCGGGCCGTCGTCCCGGACCTGGGCGGAGAGCGAGCGCCCCGGCACGTACTGGGTGGCCATCCAGGGCCGGTCGGCCTCCGGGTCGGCGTCCACGACGGGCGCGGTGAAGGCACCGCTCACCTTGCGGACGGCCGCTATCTCCTGCCGGAAACGGGCGCGGAAGACGGGGTCCGCGGCGTACTGGGCGTGCACCACCTTGACGGCGGCCTCGCGTCCCGACCGGGATCTCGCCCGGTACACCACGCCCATCCCACCGATCCCGAGCCGGTCGACGATGTGGTACTCACCGAGCACCTCGGGATCACCCTCGTGCAGTGCCACCGCCCGTTCCTCTCCCCCGTTGAGCAGCTTCGCGCCCAGCATAGGAAAGCCCCGAGGACGGGACGACGCCGGTGCTCGTGGCTCCGGGCGCCGCACGCCGCAGCCCGCTCACTCCGCTCGCGGCCGTACCAGCCCCGACTCGTAGGCGATGACCACCAGTTGGGCCCGGTCGCGGGCGCCGAGCTTGGCCATGGCCCGGTTGACATGGGTCTTCACGGTGAGGGGGCTGACCTCGAGGCGTTCGGCGATCTCGTCGTTGGAGTGGCCGCCGGCGACCTGCACGAGGACCTCGCGCTCGCGGACGGTGAGCGCGTCGAGGCGTTCGGAGCGGGCGGGGTCGTGGCCGTCGGAGGGGTCGCCCTGGGCGAGGAAGCGGGCGATCAGGCCCTTGGTGGCGGCCGGGGAGAGCAGTGCCTCGCCGCCGGCCGCGATCCGGATGGCGCTGAGCAGTTCCTCCGGCTCGCTGCCCTTGCCGAGGAAGCCGGAGGCGCCCGCGCGCAGGGACTGCACCACGTAGTCGTCGACCTCGAAGGTGGTCAGGATGACGATGCGGACATGGGCGAGGGAGGGATCGGTGCTGATCATGCGGGTGGCGGCGAGGCCGTCGGTGCCGGGCATCCGGATGTCCATCAGCACGACGTCGGCCCGCTCCCGCTTCGCCAGCCGCACCGCCTCCGCGCCGTCGGACGCCTCCCCGACCACCTCCATGTCGGGCTCGGAGTCGACGAGCACCCGGAAGGCACTGCGCAGCAGCGCCTGGTCGTCGGCGAGCAGGACACGGATGGTCATGCGCTTCCCCCGGTGGTGGCCGTGCGGGTCTTGACCGGCAGGATCGCATGGACGCGGAAGCCGCCGCCGTAGCGGGGGCCGGTGGTGAGGGTGCCGCGCAGGGCGCTGACGCGCTCCCGCATGCCGAGCAGACCGTGGCCGCCGCCGTGCTCGGGGTCGTCGTCCTGGCCGGCGCCGTCGTCGAGGACGGTGATCTCGATGTTCGGGCCGACGCGTACGACGCTGACCTCGGCCTTCGCCTCGCTGCCGGCGTGCTTCTGGACGTTGGTGAGGGCTTCCTGGATGACGCGGTAGGCGGCGAGGTCGACGGCGGCGGGCAGGGTGGTGTCCTGGTCGGCGCGGGCGACCTCGACATGGAGGCCCGCGTTGCGGAAGGTGCCCACGAGTTCGTCGAGGCGGTCGAGGCCGGGAGCCGGTTCGGTGGGGGCCTCGGGGTCGCCGGACTGCCTCAGCAGGCCGACGGTGGCGCGGAGTTCGTTGAGCGCGGAGCGGCTGGCCTCGCGGACGTGGGCGAGGGCCTCCTTGGCCTGGTCGGGCCGCTTGTCCATGACATGGGCCGCGACGCCGGCCTGCACGTTGACCAGGGCGATGTGGTGGGCCACGACGTCGTGCAGATCGCGGGCGATACGCAGTCGCTCCTCGGCGACCCGACGGCGGGCCTCCTCCTCGCGGGTGCGTTCCGCCCGCTCGGCGCGTTCGCGGATGGCCTGGACGGCGGCCTTGCGGCTGCGTACGGCGTCGCCCGCGGTCGCGCCGATGCCGGTCCAGGCGAAGATCGCGAGGTTCTCCTGGGCGTACCAGGGCAGCGGGCCGAAGAGCATCGAGGCGCCGGTGAGGACGGTCATCGTGAGCAGGCCCAGGCGCCAGGTGGTGGCGCGGTCGGTGGTCGCGGCCACGGTGAACAGGGCGACGACGGCCGACATGGCGACCGGGGCGCGGGGGTCGCCGACCACGCACTCGATCAGGGAGACGGCGCCGGTGAGCGCGAGGACGGTGCGCGGGGCCCGGCGGCGGAAGACCAGGGCGAGCGCGCCGAGGGTCATCAGCACGAGGGCGAGCGGGTCGGGGGTGCGGATGCCCCAGGCGACGCCGTGTCTGCCGTGCCCGTCCGCGAAGGAGGCGGCCACCATGCAGACGAGGACCCCGGCCGCCAGGGCCGCGTCCAGCGCGAGGGGGTGGGCCCGCAGGCGGCAGCGGGTGCGTTCGAGGGTGGCGCTCACGCTTGCACAGTACGGGGCGCCGCACCGCGCGGGAACTGGCGCCTGCGGTACCCCGGACCGGCCGACGGGCCGGCCCTCGCCGCTGCGGACCCGGGATCAGCCGGGGTGACCCGGGATCAGCCCGTCGTCGCTGAGGAGCTCGCGGACCTCCTCCAGGGTCGCGTCCGAGGAGGGGAGGATCAGTTCGGAGGGTTCCAGGGAGTCGTCCGGGAGCGGGGTGCCCAGTTCCCGGACCTTGGCGAGGAGGGCCGCGAGGGTGCGGCGGAAGCCGGGGCCGTCGCCGTTCTGCATTTCCCTCAGGAGCTCGTCGTCCAGCTTGTTGAGGTCGGCGAGGTGGCTGTCGGCCAGCCTCACCTGACCCTCTCCCATGATCCTGACGACCATGTCGCCCATCTCGGCCTCCTAGGGGTGACCCCCTACTGCTTGTCGAAGCGTGGGGTGTCCTGCGGCTGCTGCTGGGACTGAGCCTGCCCGCTGCCGCCCTCGATCGCCTGCTGGGGCGACCCGCCGGCCAGCTCCGCCTTCATGCGCTGCAGCTCCAGCTCCACGTCCGAGCCACCGGAGATCCGGTCCAGTTCGGCCTGGATCTCGTCCTTGTGCATGCCGGACTGGTCGTCCAGGGCTCCCGAGGCGAGGAGCTCGTCGATGGCGCCGGCGCGGGCCTGGAGCTGCGCGGTCTTGTCCTCCGCGCGCTGGATCGCCAGCCCGACGTCGCCCATCTCCTCCGAGATGCCGGAGAAGGCCTCGCCGATGCGGGTCTGGGCCTGGGCGGCGGTGTAGGTGGCCTTGATCGTCTCCTTCTTGGTGCGGAAGGCGTCCACCTTGGCCTGCAGCCGCTGGGCCGCCAGGGTGAGCTTCTCCTCCTCGCCCTGGAGCGTCGCGTGCTGCGTCTCGAGGTCGGTCACCTGCTGCTGGAGCGCCGCGCGCCGGGAGAGCGCCTCGCGGGCCAGGTCCTCACGGCCCAGCGCGAGCGCCTTGCGGCCCTGGTCCTCCAGCTTGGAGGACTGCGACTGGAGCTGGTTGAGCTGCAGCTCCAGGCGCTTGCGGCTGGTCGCCACGTCGGCGACGCCGCGGCGCACCTTCTGCAGCAGCTCCAGCTGCTTCTGGTACGAGTAATCGAGGGTCTCGCGCGGGTCCTCGGCCCGGTCAAGGGCCTTGTTCGCCTTCGCGCGGAAGATCATCCCCATACGCTTCATGACACCGCTCATGGGCTTCGCGCGCCCCCTTCTGACGGACTTCCAGCTCCAGCTCTGCGACAGAACCCACAGTACGGGCCCTGCATCCATTGACGCACTGTTCGGGGACGGATGCGCTCATCCCCAAGGACGACTGCGTCCCCACCCGCTCCGGCGTAGGGAGTAGGTGTCCCCCTGGGGAAACCGCCCCCTCTGTCCCTTACATGACGACTGGTGTTGCCGGATCGTTCCCCGCGGGGCTGGGGTCCAACCCCGGGCACCCCGTACCCTTGGGTTTTGTGTTCCGTAGCCGTGCCAAGGAAGAGAAGGCCGGCGCCGACAAGGCGTCGCTGACCGACTCCAAGCAGCCCCGTGACCCGCAGGCCCCCAAGGGCCGCCCCACGCCCAAGCGCAACGAGGCCCAGTCCCAGCGCCGCAGCGTCGCCAACACGACGCTGTCGCGCAAGGACGCCGCCAAGCGTCAGCGCGAGGAGCGCCGCTCCGCGCTGGAGCGGCAGCGCCAGGCGCTGGCCGGCGGTGACGAGCGGTATCTGCCCGCCCGGGACAAGGGCCCGGTGCGCAAGTTCGCCCGCGACTGGATCGACTCGCGCTTCAACGTGGCGGAGTTCTTCCTGCCGATGGCCGTGGTCATCCTGGTGCTGAGCGTCGTACGGGTGCCCGCGCTGCAGAACATCGCGCTGCTGCTGTGGCTGATCGTGATCGTGCTCATCGTGCTCGACGCGGCCGTCAGCGCCTTCCGGCTGCGCAAGGCGCTCGCCGAGCGCTTCCCGGACCACAACCGCAAGGGCGCCACCCGGTACGCCCTGATGCGCTCCCTCCAGATGCGCCGGCTCCGGCTGCCGAAGCCGCAGGTCAAGCGCGGAGAGCGGCCCTGAGCACGACGTCGTTCTCCGGGGGCGCGGCCAGATCCTGGCTGGAGAAGCTGGGCGGGCTGCGCAACGCCGTACGGCAGGAGCTGGTGGCCCGGCAGCTCGACGAGCAGATAGTGGGGCGCTTCCCGGTCGGGCAGCGGCTGCGGGTGCTCGACGTCGGGATGGGCCAGGGCACGCAGGCGCTGCGGCTGGCCCGGGCCGGGCACCAGGTGACCGGCGTGGAGCAGGACGCCACCATGGTCGCGGTGGCCCGGGAGGCCCTCGCCGCCGAGCCGGAGGGCATCCGGGAGCGGGTGCGGATCATCGAGGGCGACGGCCGGGACACCGGGGTGCACTTTCTCCCCGGCAGCTTCGACGTGGTGCTCTGTCATGGCGTGCTCATGTACGTCGAGGACCCGGACGCGCTGCTCGCGGGGCTCGCCCGGATGCTCGCCCACGGCGGCCTGCTGTCGCTGCTGGTGCGCAACGCCGACGCGCTGGCGATGCGGCCCGGGCTGTACGGCGACTGGGCCGGCGCCCTCGCCGCCTTCGACAGCGTGTCCTACCGGAACCGCCTCGGCCTCGACGTCCGCGCCGACCGTCTGGAGACCCTGACGGACACCCTCGCCGGCATCGGCGCGCCCCTGCACACCTGGTACGGCGTCCGGGTCTTCACGGACACGGCGGCCGACGACGCGGAGGCACCGGCCGACGTGGAGACGCTGCTGGCCGCCGAGGAGCGGGCGGGGCGGACGGATCCGTATCGGCGGGTGGCGGCGCTGCTGCACCTGTGCGGGGTGCGCGGCTGAGCCCGTTCGGGCGTGCAGCACAGGCCGGACCTTCACCCCGCAGAGACACTCGGGGCATGGACGTCACCCGTATCCGTGCCCTGCGTCTGCTCACCCCCCTCGCCGTCCTCGCACTGGTGAGCGGGTGCTACGGCTACGGTTCCTCTGACCGCTCGGAGACGTCCACCCCGCAGACCGCGCAGGCCCTCGCGCGGAAGTCCGGCAGCGATCTTCAGGGCGACTTCCAGCGGGTGATCAAGGACGTGCTGCCGTCCGTCGTGCAGATCCAGGCCACCAACGACCTGGGCTCGGGGGTGGTGTACGACGACAAGGGGCACATCGTCACCGACGCGCATGTCGTCGGCGAGGAGAAGACCTTCAAGGTGACGACCGCCAACAGCGAGGACACGCTCACCGCCCGGCTCGTCTCCTCCTACCCGCAGCAGGACCTGGCCGTCGTCAAGCTGGACAAGGTGCCGAGCGGACTGAAGGCGGCGGTGTTCGCGGACTCCTCCAAGGTCCGGGTCGGCCAGATCGTGCTGGCGATGGGCTCGCCGCTCGGCCTGTCCTCCAGCGTGACCCAGGGCATCGTCTCGGCGACCGGACGGACCGTCACCGAGGGCAGCGGCGGGGGCGGTACGGGCGCGACGATCGCCAACATGGTGCAGACCTCGGCCGCCATCAACCCCGGCAACAGCGGCGGCGCCCTGGTCGATCTGGACAGCCGGGTCATCGGCATCCCGACGCTCGCGGCCGTCGACCCCACCTTCGGGGACAGCGCGGCGCCGGGCATCGGGTTCGCGATCCCCGCCTCGATGGTGAGGACGATCGCCGGCCAGATCGTCAGGAACGGCAAGGTCACCGACTCCGGCCGGGCCGCACTCGGCATCACGGGCCGCACGGTGGTCGACGACACCTACCAGTCGGCCGGGGTCGCCGTGGTGTCGGTGAAGAGCGGCGGGGCGGCCGACAAGGCCGGCCTCGAGGCCGGGGACATCATCACCCGGCTGGGTGACACGGACATCACCACGATCACCTCCCTGACGGAGGCGCTGGCCCAGGACAAGCCGGGCGAGAGGACGACGGTGACGTACACCCGGGGCGGCAGCGAGAAGAAGACCGACGTGACGCTCGGCGAGCAGTGACGGCGGGGGCGGCCGGCGGGCCGCCCCCTGGTCCGTACGTCTTACGGGTCCGTACGGCTTACGCCTCCGCGGAGCGCAGGCTCATCGGCCCGTAGATCTCCGTGGAGTCCTCGAACAGCCGCACCTGGTCCGCGCCGCCCTCCAGCAGGGCCTTCCAGTGCTCCCCGATCCAGGACTCGGCGTCCCCCTGCGTGGTGAACTCCTCGGGCTGCACCGCGGGCGGGACCTCCGCCCCGTCGGCCTTCTCGAACCGCCACGTCCATGACGCCATGTACGCCTCCCGTGTATGAGCACCTGCAAAGGAGAAGCCGGATCTTGGTCCGGCTCCTGCCCTGAAGACTAGTCGGACGGGCAACACCTGCGCAGACACGCGAAAATCACTTTCGTGGAAGTGACTCTGCTCGGTACCGGTACCCCCCTCGGACTGCCCCGCCCCGACTGTCCCTGTGCCGCCTGCGCGGTCGCGCTCGGCGAGGACGCGCGGGCGGCGACCGCCGTGCTCGTGGACGGCACGCTGCTGCTCGACCTGACGCCGGGCGCCGCCTTCGCGGCCGCGCGGGCCGGGCACTCCCTGGGCGGCGTACGCCAGGTGCTGCTGTCCCACCCGCACGACGGACCGCCCGTCGAGGTCCCCGCGGGGCTGCCGCAGCCCGGGCGGGTGCCGGACGGACGGGAGTTGGCGCTGCTGACGGGGCATCGGGTGCGCGCGGTGGCGATGGACGCGCCCGGCACCGGATACGCCGTGACCGGGCCGAACGGACAGCGGCTGCTGTACCTCCCGCCCGGGGGCGCGCCGGCCGGGCTGGAGGCGAACGGCTCCGTTGAGTCGTACGACATGGTGCTCGCCGACGTCGTGGGGCGGCCGGACGCGCTGGCGAAGCTGCGGGCGGTCGGCGCGCTCGGGCCGACCACGGACGTCGTCGCCGTCCATCTGGACCACGACGTGCCGCCCGGCGCGGAGTTGCGGCGACGGCTCGCCGCGGCGGGGGCGCGGGCCGTGCCGGACGGCTCGACGCTGACGGTCGGCGTGTACGAGGACGTGCCCGACGTGCCGCGCCGGACGCTGGTGCTCGGCGGGGCCCGGTCGGGGAAGTCGGTGGAGGCCGAGCGGCGGCTGGAGGCCTTCCCCGACGTGCTGTACGTGGCGACGGGCGGGACGCGGGGCGGGGACACCGAGTGGGCGTCGCGGGTCGCCGCGCACCGGGAGCGGCGGCCGGGCTCGTGGCGTACGGCCGAGACGTGCGACCTGGTGCCGCTGCTGAAGGAGGAGGGGGCGCCGCTGCTGATCGACTGTCTGTCGCTGTGGCTGACGGACGCGATGGACTCCGTCGGGGCGTGGGACGACGCGGTGTGGGCGGACGGGGGGGAGCGTGCCCTGCGGGAGCGGGTGCGGGAGTTGACGTCGGCGGTGCGGGCGGCTCGGCGGACGGTTGTCGCCGTGTCCAATGAGGTGGGGTCGGGGATCGTGCCCGCTACGGCGTCCGGGCGGCGGTATCGGGATGAGCTGGGGCGGTTGAACGCGGGGTTCGGGGCGGAGTGTGAGGCGGTGGTGCTGGTTGTTGCGGGGCAGGCGGTGGTTTTGCGGGGGTGAGTCGGTTGTTCGTCTGGTGCGGGTTCGCTCAGGGCACCCGGCATGCAATCAGAAGCCGTGTCTTCGTCAGGCGGTCCAGGACTGGGTGATTCGATCGGACGAGTACGCAGCCCTGGGACTCCAACTCCGTGCGCACGCTTGCACAGTGGGGACCCGGGGTCTCCACGACGAGGAGGCCGTGCGGGCGGAGGGCGGTGATGGCCGTGCGGAGTTCCTCCCTGGAAACCGGGGTGCGCAGCATCGTCACCACGTCGTAGCGGGATCTGACGGCCATGGTGATCTGGGGGTGGGTCAGGGGGCCCACGTAGGCCTGCTCCACTCGTTCCGCCGCCTGGGCGTGTGCGACTCGGGGGGTCGGGTCCGTGCCGTCGAAGGAGGTGTAGGGGAACAGGCGTCTGGCGGTTTCGGGGAAGTCCGCGTCGCCCGTGGCCACGTCCAGCCAGCTCTCCGGTTCGGGGAGGAGTCTGAGGACGGCTCTGGCCGTGGAGAGGTGGCGGCGTTGTTGGTCCAGGTCGCTGAGGAGACGCACCGAAATAGCCACAAAAAGGAACATAAGGTGTACGGCTGTGGTGGGCAACGACGTGGGATGCGCGTGATGGCCATGTGGCGCCGTCCTGTTCGATCGGTGCCGGTACTGTTCGGCGAATGAGCTCGCTTAATCTCGACGACTTCACCGATCTGATCGAGCGCCCCGACGGCGGGGTGCGCCGCGACGCCGAGGCGCGCCGGGAGCGTCAGATCGTGCCGCCCGGGTCGCTGGGCCGCCTCGACGACCTGGGTGAGTGGCTGTCCGCGGCGCAGTCCGCGGTACCGGTGCGGCCGATCGAACAGCCCCGGGTGGTGCTCTTCGCCGGTGACCACGGGGTCGCCGAGCTGGGTGTCTCGGCGCGACGCCCGGGCGGCGCCGGCGAGTTGGTGCGCGAGGTGCTGGAGGGCGGCCGTCCGGTGTCGGTGCTGGCGCGGCGGCTCGGGGTGCCGGTGCGGGTCGTCGACATGTCTCTGGACTGCGACCCGGACGCGCTTCCGGACGAGGTCGTGCGGCACCGGGTGCGGCGCGGCAGCGGACGGATCGACATCGAGGACGCGCTCAGCCTGGAGGAGGCCGAGGCGGCGTTCCGGGCGGGGGTCGCCGTCGCCGACGAGGAGGCCGACTCGGGCACGGATCTGGTGGTGCTCGGCGATGTGAGCGTGGGCGGGACGACGGTGGCGGGCGTGCTGATCGCCGCGCTGTGCGGGACCGACGCCTCCGTGGTGACCGGGCGGGGCGGGCTCGCGATCGACGACCTGGCCTGGATGCGCAAGTGCGCGGCGATCCGGGACGCGTTGCGGCGGGCCCGGCCGGTGCTCGGGGACCAGCTGCAGCTGCTGGCGAGCGTGGGCGGGGCCGACATCGCCGCGATGACGGGCTTTCTGCTGCAGAGCGCGGTGCGCAAGACGCCGGTGATCCTCGACGGGGTCGTGGTGTCCGCCTGCGCGCTGGTGGCCCAGCGGATCGCGTTCCGGGCGCCGGACTGGTGGCTGGCGGCGCACGACAGCGGGGAGCCGGGGCAGGCGAAGGCGCTGGACCGGATGGCGTTGGAGCCGCTGCTGACCCAGGGGGTGACCGTCGGCGAGGGCGCGGGCGCGCTGCTCGCGCTGCCGCTGGTGCAGGCCGCGGCGGCACTGTCCGCGGAGTTGCCGGAGAAGCCCGAGGTTCCCGAGGAGGACGAGAAAACCGCGGAAGTCGCGAAGGAAGCGACGGAATAGGCGGCAGGACAGCCGAAAGTCGGCCGCACGGCAGACCAAAGATGGACGGGTTCAGCCGGGCATCCACCATATGATCCTTATCTATGGGAGATGCCCGAAATGCCTCGCGTCGAGCCGCCGCTTTCGCTGTCTGGTACCTGCGGGCCGTCGCGTTCGTCAATTTCCTCAGTGCCGTCTGGGTCTCCCTGGGGCAGGACGTGCGGCGGCACAACCAGGAGAACTTCTTCACGCCGTACCTGCTGACCGCCGGCTTCGCGTCGGGGGTGTTCACCGCCTTCCTCGCCATCACCATGCGCCGCCGCAAGCGCGCCGCCTGGATCCTGAACCTCGCGCTGGCCGGCCCCTTCCTGGGGCTGTTCGCCTTCGCGATGGCGTTCCCGGAGATCCGCCAGTACACCCAGAACTGGATCTCGCTCGTCCTCACCGCGGGCTTCGTCGCCGCGCTGCTGGTGGGCCGCAGGGAGTTCTACGCCAAGGGCGACCGGTCGAACCCGAAGCTCGCCGCCGCCGTCGCGGTCGGCGGCACGCTGGCCGCCTCGCTGCTCGCCGGTCTGCTGGTCACCGTCACCAACCAGGCGCCGGACGCGGCGAGTTCGACGTTCCTGGAGCGCTGGCGCTACGGCACCTTCCGGCTGGTCTCGGTCGCCGTCGACGAGTCCCGCTTCCCCGGCATCGACGCGCCGAACTGGGTCAACGTCGCCATCAACGTGCTCAGCACCCTGCTCGTGCTGGCCGTCCTGTACGCCGCCTTCCGCTCCCGGCGGGCCGTCGACCCGATCACCGAGGACGACGAGAAGCGGCTGCGGGCGCTGCTGGAGCGGCACGGGGAGCGCGACTCGCTCGGCTACTTCGCGCTGCGCCGGGAGAAGAGCGTGGTGTGGTCGCCGACCGGGAAGGCGGCGGTCGCCTACCGGGTGGTGGGAGGCGTCTCGCTGGCCTCCGGTGATCCGCTCGGGGATCCGGAGGCCTGGCCGGGCGCCATCGAGCCGTGGCTCGCCGAGGCCCGGGCGCACGGGTGGATCCCGGCCGTGATGGGGGCGAGCGAGGAGGCGGGCACGGTGTACGCGCGCCACGGGATGGACGCCCTGGAGCTGGGTGACGAGGCGATCGTGGACGTCACCGAGTTCACCCTGGAGGGGCGGGCCATGCGGACCGTGCGGCAGGCCTACAACCGGGTGAAGCGGGCCGGGTACGGCGTGCGGGTACGACGGCACGAGGACATCCCGGCCGACGAGATGACGTACCTGCTGAAGCGGGCGGACGACTGGCGGGACGGGGCGACCGAGCGCGGGTTCAGCATGGCGCTGGGGCGGCTCGGAGACCCGGAGGACGGGCAGTGCGTGATGCTGGAGTGCACGGACGCGCGGGGTGAGCTCAAGGCGCTGCTGTCTTTCGTGCCGTGGGGGCCGCACGGGCTCTCGCTGGACCTGATGCGCCGGGACCGCGACTCGGACAACGGGCTGATGGAGTTCATGGTGCTGGAACTGCTGCGCCGTGCCGGGGACATCGGGATCACCCAGGTTTCGCTCAACTTCGCCATGTTCCGTTCGGTCTTCGAACGTGGGGCGCGTATCGGTGCCGGGCCGGTGCTGAGGCTGTGGCGCTCGCTGCTCAGCTTCTTCTCCCGCTGGTGGCAGATCGAGTCGCTGTACCGCGCCAACGCCAAGTACCGGCCCATCTGGGAGCCGCGCTTCCTGCTCTTCGAGAAGAGCGCGGACCTCCCGCGCATCGGCCTCGCGTCGGCGCACGCGGAGGGGTTCCTGGAGGCTCCGGGGCTGCCGAAGTGGCTGCATCGGCGGCATCTGGAAACCCACCGGTAGGAGCGGCAGAGACAGCACGACGGATGAGGACCGGATGAGGACCGGCCGGATGAACAGGCTCGCCCGCTGGGCCCGTGCCGAATGGGGGCTCGTGTACCTCACGGTGCGCGGGCCGCTGGTCGAGCGGCGACTGCGGGCGGCCCCGATGACGCTCGCGGCGGTGGCGCTGACGGCGGCCGTGCAGATCGTGCAGAACCAGTCCTGGGGGTACGGGTTCGTGCAGGACGTCGGCGGGGCGCGGGCCGAGGACCCGCTGTGGCTGGCCCTGCTGCGCACGCCGCTCTCCCTGTTCGTTCCCGCGCTGGACCTGCCGGTGTGGGGCGCGCTCCTGCAGGTCCTGTTCGTCTTCGGGATCGCGGAGATCTGTCTCGGCCGACTGCGCACGCTGGTCATCGCCTACACCGCGACACTGGCCGGCACCCTGTACGCGCGTCTGGGCATCTGGCTGGGCTTCGACAGCCTCTTCGGCCTGCCTTCGTCGGACGCCCGGGTGGTCGACACCGGTCCGTCGGCGGCCGTGGTGGGTCTGGCCGTCTTCCTCGGCTGGCGTTACGGCGCGTATGTGACGGCGGGCGCGGTGACCGCGGCGATGGCGGTCGAGGTGGCGTTGAAGGGCAACCTGGCCGGCAAGGAGCACCTCGCGGCGATCGCGGCGGTGGCCGCCCTGATCACCCTCTCGGCACTCCGCCGCCGCCGACGCCGACCGCGCGCGGACTCGGTCCCGGGCCCATCCCTGATCCCGTCCACAGCCCCACGCCACGAACCACACCAGCGGCGGTCGCGGCGCTAGGTCGTTTCTGATGGCTCTTGGACGGTGTCTCGGAGCCAGATGACGATCGCGGTGACGGTCAGAGTGCCGTTGAAGATGTAGTCACGTT
>NZ_JBSFDB010000085.1:0-22811 GCF_053593695.1 Streptomyces sp. NPDC002144 | reverse complement strand
CCGAAACAAGACGCCGCATGCCTCCCTCATTCCGAGCTAGACCATGCCAGACCAGCAGAAATCAAGCGATGATGTTCGGTTGAGATACGGCTTCTCAGCAACGTGATGGTTGCGCTGGGTGATCACCCGGCGTGACCGGGACGGTGACCTGGCGTATGACAACGCGAAGGCCGAGGCGCTGAACGGCACCTTCAAGGCGGAACTGATCGAGATGCAAGCCCCCGGACCGGCTTCGAGCAGGTCGAGCGGGCGATCTTCCAGTGAGTCACCTGGTACAACGAGGAACGGCTCCACTCCGCCCTCGACTATGTACCGCCCGCTGCCCACCGGGCGAGCGCCCCGCGTGATCGGCGTCGACGACTTCGCGCTGCGCCGGCGTCACCGCTACGCCACCGTGATCATCGATGCCGAGACCCACGAGCGGATCGATGTGCTGCCCGACCGCACGGCCGACACCCTGGAAGCGTGGCTGCGCGAGCATCCGGACATCGAGATCGTGTGCCGGGATGGCTCGGCGACCTACGCCGAGGCCATCCGCCGCGCCCTGCCCCGTGCGACGCAAGTCGGTGATCGGTGGCATCTGTGGCACAACCTGTGCGAAGCCGCTCTGAGCGAGGTCAAGGCGCACAGCACCTGCTGGGCCACCGTACTGGACGCGCCTATCTACGACGGACCCCGCGCCCAGACCACCCTGGAACGCTGGCACCAGGTCCACGACCTGCTCGAGAAGGGCGTCGGCCTGCTCGAATGCGCCCGCCGCCTTCAACGGGCCCTGAACACCGTCAAACGCTATGCCCGCGCCGACCGGCCCGAGCGGATGCTCCGCGTCCCCAAGTACCGCGCCAGCCTCGTCGACCCCTACCGCGAGCACCTGCGCAAACGCCGGACCGAGGATCCCGGCGTCCCCGTCCAGCACCTCTTCGACGAGATCAAAGCCCTCGGCTTCACCGGCTGCCTCAACCTCCTGCACAAGTACATCAACCAGGGCCGCGCGGACGCCGACCGCAGCCACATCTCCCCGCGCAGGCTCGCCCGAATGCTGCTGACCAGGCCCGAGAACCTCACAGCCGAGCAACACGAGCTCCTGGCCAAGCTCACCGCCGCCTGCCCCGAGATGACCCAACTGGCCGCAGGCATCCGCGACTTCACCCCGCTCCTTGCACCGCACGCCGACAACGCCGACGCACTCTCACGCTGGATCGTCCAGGTCCGCGGCACCGACCTGCCCCACCTCCATGCCTTCACCCGAGGTCTGGAACGAGACCGCGACGCCGTCAACGCCGCCCTCACACTTCCCTACAGCAATGGCCCCACCGAAGGCGTCAACACCAAGACCAAGCGGATCGCACGCCAGATGCACGGACGAGCAGGCTTCACCC
Organism: Streptomyces sp. NPDC002144; assembly: GCF_053593695.1. NCBI lineage: Bacteria > Bacillati > Actinomycetota > Actinomycetes > Kitasatosporales > Streptomycetaceae > Streptomyces > Streptomyces sp. NPDC002144. Next base: position 21,432 of record NZ_JBSFDB010000085.1, on the reverse strand, counting down.
TGCTACGCCACCGCATCCTCCTCGGATAGCCGCACGCTCCGTCACCCCCGAAAGCGAGACAGGGCCGCTGGTGATAGAGGCCCACCAGCGCGGTGGCGGGGTGACGGCGGGCGTCGGTCAGGGGCGTGACCAGTCGGTAGGACCCGGTGAAGGATGTGCCGTCCGCGCAGGTCACGGCGATCTGTGCATCGATGATCCGCACTTTCACGGTGCCGATCACCGACAGATAGGAGCCGTCAGCGAGGCGCGTGAGGACCGGCGTGCGCCGGTTGCTGCGGAGCCGGCCCAGGACCTGGGCGCCGGTGACCTGCGCGAGGAAGGCATTGCTGTCGAATCCCTTGTCCCACAGCACCAGCATGTCCGGCCGCAGCAGATGCAGCAGCCGGCCCGCGTAGCTCGTCTCACCCTCGGCGGTGGGGCCGAACACCGCACCGACCAGAGCCCGGGTGCCGGTCTCGACCAGCGTCATCAACTCCAGCGTCGGGTAGCCATGATGCGACGTCCTGCCCAGCCAGGCCCGGTTCCGCTCGGAATCGGGAACCCTCAGCGAACTGCAGCCGTCGAACGACACCATCCGGTACGAACCGAAACACACTCCTGGCGTCGTCGGCCGGGCCAGCAACCCGGCGAGCACCTCGAACAACGCCCGCACCGGCGTGCTGCCGATCCGCCGGCGCAGTGACGTGCGGTAGGTCTCGACGAGCCGCGCCGGATCCGGGTGCGAGCGCGCCGCCGCCTCGTCGACATCGGTTGCGGTCGAGGTGGCGTACTTGCCCACCGGGACCAGGTAGAGGTTGCCCTCTTCGGTGTTGGTGCCGATGAGCAGGTCGACGTCGTCGGCGAGGCCGGCGGCGACGGCTTCGGCGGGCTGGGTGTCCAGGACCAGGCTGAAGGGGCTCAGGCCGATCAGCGGGTCGCCGTGGGTGGCGGTCTGCAGGTCGATGCCCGCGAGCGTGGACGCGGCCTCCACCAGACGCTCGTCGGAGATCTCCGCGAAGGCGTCCACGTGCGGCTCGACGCCCAGGACCTCGGCGGCCGCGGCGGTGACGCGGGCGGCCTGCTCGGTGCTGAACGCGCCCAGTCCGCTGCCGCTCTGCACGATCGCCCGGCGGAACAGGCCCGCGGCCTCCGCGGTGGCGAGGACGCCGCCGACGACGGTGGCCCCGGCCGACTGGCCGAAGAGCGTCACGTTGTCCGGGTCACCGCCGAACCCGGCGATGTTCTCCCTCACCCAGCGCAGCGCGGCGACGACATCGAGCAGACCGCGGTTGGCCGGGGCGCCGGGCAGGTCCAGGAACCCGGCGATGCCGAGCCGGTAGTTGAGCGTGACGAGGACGACGCCGTCGCGGGCGAAGGCGGAACCGTCGTACATCGCGGACCGCGTCGATCCGGCGACGAAGCCGCCGCCGTGCACGAACACCATGACCGGCAGGCCGCTCTGCGCGACGGCGGGCGTCCAGACGTTGACGGTCAGGTAGTCCTCACCACGGCTCCAGCCGGTGCCGAAGTAGGGGGCCATGTCGATGCTGCCGAGCGTGCGCTCGGACTGCGGCGCGTTGGGGCCGGGGACGGTGGCGTCCCGTACGCCGTCCCACGGCTCGTGCGGCTCGGGCGGCGCGAACCGGCCGGCGCCCAGGGGCGGGGCGGCATAGGGGATGTTCAGGAAAGCGGCGGTGCCGTCCTCCTGGCGCAGACCGCGCACGGCTCCCTGCGCGGTGGTCACCACGGGTTGGGGGTGGTGGTTCATAGCTGGTGCCTTCCGCGGGCTTCAGCCCTGCTCGGTGTACGGGGCGAAGGGCGCCCAGCCCTTCACGGCGAAGGTGCTTCCCTCGCGTACGACTTCGGTGGCGCCGTGCCCGCCCAGGTGCGCCGGGATCACGAGCGCGCTGTTGTCGGCCGCCCAGCCCAGCACCTTGCGGCGGGTGGCACGGGCTTCGGCGGGGTTCTCGCAGAAGCAGCTGTTGGCGTCCGGCTCCAGGATCTGCACCGGGCTGTGCAGCATGTCGCCGACGAACACCGCACGGTCCGTGCCGGAGGTGAGAGTGAGCACGGAGGAGCCGGGGGTGGGCCCGGGAGCGGCGTCCAGGCGCAGGTTCGCGTCGATCTGGTGGCTGTTCTCCCACAGCTGCGTCTGGCCGGCCTGGTGCACCGGGGCCACGCTGTCCTCGAAGACGTTCTGGTTGCCGCGGCCGAGCAGCGGCTGGTGGCCGTTCTCGGGGTTCCAGAAGTCGAAGTTGTCCTGCGGCATCAGGTAGGTGGCGTTGGGGAACGTCGGCACCCACTGCCGCCCGTCCAGGTAGGTGTTCCAGCCGACGTGGTCGATGTGGAGATGCGTGTTGATCACGATGTCCACGTCCTCCGGCTGGACACCGGCCCGGGAGAGGTTGGCCAGGAAGTCCGTTTCGAGGCGGTTCCAGACGGGGCGTAGGGACGGTCCTTGTGGTTGCCCACGCCGGTCTGGACCAGGATCGTCTTGCCCTCGCTGCGCAGCAGCCAGGTCTGGATCGCCGAATTCACAATGTTGGTCTCGGAATCCACGACATGCAGCCTTTGCTCAGTACTGGCTCCGAGGCGGTGAAGGTGTGCTTTCTTCCGTGTGCAGGCCACGACGGTCGCCGGAATCTGCTTGTCGACGCCCGGTGTCCGCGGGGCGTCGGCCTGCAGGATCGCGCTCTTGATGCCGGCGTCCTTCGGCGCGGCCTGGACCGACACCGTCACCGGGCTTGTTCAGCGGCACGTCCACCACCTGCGGGCCGACAACGGAGGAGGGAGCGGGTGCGGGCCTCGTTGCCGGCCAGGCGAAGGCAGCGCGGAAGGGAGTCGGACGGCCCGGACGCACGGGCGATCGTGACGTCGTCGTACCCACGGCAGTCTGCATGATGCCGCCGGCTGTCTCATCGGCTCCCGCGGGCTGCTCCGTGTTCCCACGCCCAGGCCGCTATCTCGACCCGGTTGCGGGCGTTGAGCTTGGCCTGGATGCGTGCCAGGTACGTCTTCACCGTCGACAGCGACAGGAACAACTCATCGCCGATCTCCTGGTTCGTACGCCCCACGGCCACCAGCCGGACGATGTCCCGCTCCCGTTCGCTGAGGCTGACGTCATCGGAGGCCGCGGTCGTCTGCGTCATCCCGCGTTCCGTCGCTTCCAACCTCCGCAGCAGCCGCACGGTAACCGCAGGGGAGACGAGGGCGTCCCCCCGCGCCGCCGCTTGGACCGCCTCCACCAGAAGGGCGGGAGAGGCGTCCTTGAGGAGGAAACCGCATGCGCCGTTGCGCAGTGCGGTTCGCACGTAGTCGTCCTGGTCGAATGTGGTGATCACGACGACGTTCATCGGATCGGCCACGCCGGGACCGGCCAGCTGCCGCACGACCTCCAGCCCGTCCAGCCTCGGCATACGAATGTCGACCAGCACGACCCGGGGACGCAGACGACGCGCGAGTTCGATGCACTCCACACCGTCTGCCGCCTCACCGACCACCGTGATTCCCGGCTGCACACCAAGGATCAGGCTGAATCCCATCCGCACCAGTTCCTGGTCGTCGGCGATGACAACGTCAATCCGGGGTTCGTGCACTGACCGTTCCGATCATCACAGGGCTGAGCTTCGTCGAAATGGACAAGGTTGCTTCGTCAAAGCCCGGCTCCGGCAGGGCTGAGCCCGGGGTCATGACGGTCCGAGGGGGAGGGCGGCGGACACTTCCCAGCCGCCGTCGGGCAGCGGCCCGGCGCGCAGGGTGCCGTCGAGGGCTTCGATGCGCTCTTGGAGCCCGAGCAGGCCGAAGCCGCCCCGGTCCCCGGCCGGCGTGAGCGCCCTGGGGTGCGGTGGAGTGTTGGTGACGGTCACGCGCAGTCGCGCGGTGTCGGCGTCCAGGCGGACGACGGTGTGCGCGTCCGGTGCGTGGCGGCGTACGTTGGTCAGGGCTTCCTGGACCACGCGGCGCACGGAGGTCTCCGCTTCGGGGCGCAGTCGGGCCCCCCGCGCTGCCGCTGTGGCTTTGAGGTGTGCCGTCTCGGGTTCGTCAGGTCCGGAGCCAGGCGATGCGGCGGCGCAGTGGGCGGAGACGAGTTCACCCAGAGCGACGAGCAAGTCGCCGGGCCGCAACGGTGTGTTGCTTTCCTCGCGCAGGACGTGGACCAGACGGCGCGTGGATTCCAGGGTCTCGGCACCGGCCTGGGCGATGTTGCGCAGGATGGGGTCGATCTTGTCTGGTGCGGCGGACTGGATGGACAAGGCGGCGTTGGCCTGCACGATGATGCCGGTCACGTGATGGGCGATGAGGTCGTGCAGATCGCGGGCCAGAGCGAGGCGCTCCCCGTAGCGGACCTCGCGGGCTGTGCGCTCTCTCTGCGTCTGCAGGGCTCGGATGGTGTAGCCGAGCGTGATGAAGATGGCGAGCGCGACCGTCAGCACATAGCCGCCGCTGGTGAACGCTTGCCACGACCCGGCTCGCAGGGGCAGCAGAAGCACGGTCACACTGATCAGGACGGTTTCCGCCACTGCGGCGGCCGACCGGCCGGATTGGGCTGTGGCGCGCAGGGCCATGCACAACAGGCCCAATGTCTCCAGTGCTCCCCACCACGCCATGGTGCTCTGCGCGATCAGGCTCCAAGCGGTCAGCGCCAAGGATGGTGACACCGCGGCGGCGACGGACTTGCCCAGCGACGGCGACCAGCGGGTCTCGGCCACCGCCAGGGCGATTAGGGGGCCGGTGGCCACGACGGGCAGCCAGGCGGTTCCGAACGTCATGGAAGCGCTCCTGACCACGGCGATGTCCGCCAGCCAGGTAAGAGCGCACGCGAGCAGGCCGCTGAGGGTGATCAGCCGTCTGACGTGCGGAGTGAGCAGAGGATGTCGGTCCACGATGCTCAGCGTAGGAGGGCGGGTGGGGGCGCGGCTGTCGGCCGAACGGCCGACAGCCGCGCCCCCACGTGGTACGTAGGGCTGACGTGCCGCCCCGTGCGCCGTACCGATGATGTGGTGATCGCGGGCGCTCGGCGAGGTTCATCAAGGACCGGCCTGTGACCAGCGCGCCGTCCTAGGAAGTGGCGTGCAGCGCTTCCCTGTTCCAACTTCCCCTCCCAAATCGCATCAGTAGAAAGTCTTCTACACCCTCATGGCCACCTTCTTGTATTGGATCGGTCGGACCGCTTTCAACCGGCGCTGGCTGGTGCTTCTCTGCTGGGGCATCGTCTTTGCCGCTGTAGGCGCCGCCGCCGCGCAGACCACCAGCGGTTCGACGTCCGCCATCACCGTGCCTGGTACCGAGTCACAACGCGCGAACGACCTGCTGGGCGACAAATTCCCCGCGGCCAACGCGAGCGGCGCCACCGCCCGCGTGGTGCTGCGGGCCCCGCAGGGGGAAAAGATCATGAGTAAGGGGAACCATGCCTCGGTGGCCGTGACCCTGAAGAACCTGGCGGCCTCCTCTTCTGAGGTCAGTACCGTTAGTGACCCCTTCAAGAGCGGAACCATCAGCAAGGACGGTACGACCGCCTACTCCGCGGTCACCTACCGGATCACGGCCGCGAAGCTCACCGATCGTGACCACGGGCGATTCGACGACGCTCTGAGCGAGGGCAGGAAGACCGGGCTGACGGTCGAAGCCTCCGGTAACGCGGTCGCCACGGAGGAGCAGGGCGCATCGGCCGAGGCCATCGGTTTCGCTCTGGCGGCGGTCATCCTCCTCATCACCCTCGGCTCATTGATCGCCGCAGGTCTTCCGCTGCTGACGGCCGTGACCGGGGTGGGCATCAGCCTCTCCGCGATCACGGCGCTGGGTTCGGTCTTCGATCTGAACAGCAGCACGTCGGCACTCGCCTCGATGCTGGGCATCGCGGTCGGGATCGACTACGCGCTGTTCATCGTCTCCCGCTACCGCTCCGAACGTGCAGCAGGCCACGACGCCCGCGAGGCAGCAGGCCGGGCGAACGGCACCGCCGGGTCGGCCGTCGTCTTCGCCGGCATCACCGTCATGATCGCCCTCGTCGGCCTGGCTGTGGTCAACCTCCCGGTGCTGACCGCCATGGGCATCGCCGCCGCCGGAGCCGTCGGCGTCGCCGTCCTCGTCGCCGTCACGCTGGTCCCCGCCCTGCTCGCCTTCGCTCCCGAACGCGTCCGCGGACGCTCCCGCGACCGCGCGGAGGGCCGCGACAGCCGTGAGGCCAAGGCGCGGTTCGGCCGCCGGTGGGTTATGGCAGTGGTGCGCCGACCGGTTGGAGTTCTCGTCCCCGCCGTGGCAGCACTGATCATGATGGCGCTTCCGGTCGCCGGCCTGGAGCTCGGACTGCCCGACGACGGCTCCAAGCCGCCGTCCACTACCCAGCGCAAGGCATACGACATGCTCGCGCAGTCCTTCGGGGAGGGCTTCAACGGCCCCCTGACCGTGGTCGTCACCGACCAAGCCGCGGTCACCGCCAAAACAGCCGCCGCCACCATGGGCGCGAAAATCCGCGAACTGGACGATGTGGCCGTGGCGACCCCCGCCGTGTTCAACCCTTCCGGTGACACGGCCATCATCACCGTCATTCCCGGCAGCGCGCCGTCCGACGACGCGACCAAGGATCTCGTCGCCGCCATCCGTTCCCTGGCGACGGCCACGGCGCACTCCATCGGCGCCCAGAGCATGGTCACCGGCACCGCCGCGCTGAACATCGATGTCTCCGACAAGTTCAGCGCCGCACTGATGCCCTACATCCTGGTCGTCGTCGGACTGGCCTTCCTGGTCCTGATCCTCGTCTTCCGCTCCCTGCTCGTACCGTTGAAGGCGGCACTTGGCTTTTTGCTGTCCGTCCTGGCCTCGCTCGGCGCCGTGGTGGCTGTCTTCCAGTGGGGGTGGCTGAAGGACCTGTTCGGCGTCGAACAGCCCGGGCCGATCATGAGCCTGATGCCCATCCTCACCGTCGGCATCGTCTTCGGCCTGGCCATGGACTACCAGGTCTTCCTGGTCAGCCGCATCCGTGAGGCGTACGTCCACGGAGTCGATCCGCGTCAGGCCGTCGTCACGGGCTTCGAGTACAGCGCCAAGGTCATCACAGCCGCGGCCATCATCATGATCTGCGTGTTCGCGGGCTTCATGAGCTCCACCGACTCCGTCATCGCGGCGCTCGGACTCGGTCTCGCGGTCGCCGTCGCCCTCGACGCCTTCATCGTCCGCATGACCATCGTGCCGGCGGTCCTGACTCTCCTCGGCCGCCGGGCGTGGTTCCTGCCCGCGTGGATCGACCGTGTCCTGCCCATCGTCGACATAGAAGGCGAACGGTTGGCCAAGTCCCCAGCGGCCGGCGCGCGGCCAGAACCCGCGACCGAACTCAACACCCGGCACTGACCCGATCCGCGGATGAGAGCGGCGCACAGCAGTCGGCAGCAGATCTCAGACCTGTGGGGTCGGCTCAACGGGTCGCTGACCGTGCCGAACACTTCCTCGTGCTCGCGGCGCCGCTCGGCTGGTGGCTACTGCGACCGGGTGGGCCGCAGAAGGGGCGCACATCACCATGGCCGCCCGGGACCGTAACCGGAGAGGCCCCGGCGGAAGCGGCGCTGCATCCCGGCCGAGCGGATAGAGGAACTGGACCGGCTGATCAGACTCCGCACCGGCTTCGGACTCGACGAGATGTCCCCGGTCGAGACCGGCGCGGCCGGCAGTGTCCGGGTGCCGAAGCTCGTCTACCAGGTCCACGATGACCTCGTGACACGGCAGGCCCTGGTGTCCAAGGGGTCCCGCTGCAGGCCTGGTACGAGTTGACTGAGGTCCCTGGATCCGTGTGCGGCTGGAGTGGCCAGTACTGGGCGCTGGCGAGGATCGCCGCGCAGCGACCGCGCTGGCGCGGCGTTCCACTCCGCCTCGTCCGAGGCCGACGAGGGGCAAGGGAACATCACTGGCCCCTCATCGCGGGCGCTGCGTTCAGCTCATCACCGCGTCAGGAACATGCGCGCGAGCCGAGACACCCATGACGCATGTGACCTGTGATCAGCCTTCTTTGCGGTCGTCCTCGAAGGTGAAGTACACGCTCAACACGTACGGGAACTCCTCGTCGGCGGGGGCGTTTTCCCAGGCGGTATCGCTCAATCGGACATCGTTCTCCGCGATCCACCGAGCGGCCTTCTCGAAGGGTTCCGCCATGACCGAACCGAAGAACATCTTCCTGGCCATGGCGTGCACTTGTGAATCCGCGTGGGAATCGTTGAAGTCGTCTGGAACCATCAGGTACAGATCGGGTTCGCTTCTCATGCGGACCTCTTTCAGCTTCGGGCCGTCTGTTCACGGCTGTCGCAGTGGAAGACCGCCATGGCGTGCGCCAAGGTTGCCTCACCCGCCACGCGGCGATCGGAAGAGCTGACGCCTGAGCCGTACAAGGTACTTGGCCTCCGCGGTGCACCGGCGTACGCACCACGCAGCTTGGCGAGGAGAAGCTCCCGCAACCGGGGCCACATGGGCTCGTTCTGCTCACCAGGTGTCCTGGGGTCGCCCGGGACGTTCGAAGACCTACCGGACCGACCGTTCCGCGGTGGATCGAACGTTAGGCGGGTGGCCGCGGTGTGGGCGCCCGCCTCACGTGTGGTCAGCGCTTGCGGTGGGCCGAGCCGGTGCCGTGATAGCTGTCGGCCTGGGTGTCGATGCCCGGGAACGTCCTCGCGCCGGTCAGGATCGGCAGCCCCGACCTGTCGTTCTTCAACGTGTAGGCATAGAACGCGCGCAGGTAGGTGACCGCGAGGCTCTGTTGCTGCTCGGCGGTCGGCCGGCCAGGTGTGTCCGGGCATGTCGTGTCGTCGCCGTCGGTAGGACCCGGTCCCTTGGTCCACTCGGTGTTGTAGTAGTTGTGGTTGCCCTTCGTCACCCGCAGGCGGAAGCCGCGGGCGCCGGCCCGTCCGCGGGCATCCTCGAAGTAGGTCTCTCCGCCCATCGACCAGCACCCTGCCGAGATGACGGCGAGGGGTGTCCTGGTCACCAGCGTGTCGTAGAAGCCGCTGGGCCCCGGCGAGGCGAGGGCGACCACGCCGCGGATGCGGACGCCGGCCGGCAGCTCGCCGCGGTGGGCGTCGGCGGCCTGGTACATGACGCCCTCCCCGCCGACCGAGTGGCCCATCGTGCCCACGCGGGTCAGGTCGAGCCGGTCCTTGAAGTCGACGCGCGCGGGCTTGCCGGTACGCGGATCGGTGAAGTGGCCGGCGAGCGGGCCGCCTCCGGTCGTGTTCAGCTGCTGGAGCAACTCAAGATGCCGGTCGATGAGATGGGCGCGCTGCGGTGCGACGCCCATGTAGAAGTTGACGCCATCCGCGCTCGGTGACACCACCACGTAACCGTCCCGGGCGAGCGCCTGGGCCAGGTAGTCGTAGCCCCGGTAACTGGGATACGCAGCCACCCCCACCGGACACGGCCAGTTTCCCCAGTCAGCCTCGTCGGCGGAGTAGCAGGACAGCTGCTGCCCGTGCAGCAGGACGACCACCGGCAGGCGGCCCGCTGACTTGAGCGGGTAGTGGACCACCGCCCGGATCTCGGATACGCCGTCCCAGTCCGGCGGGTCGCTGAACGCCTCGTCGCCCAGGTTGTACTCCACCACCGCGACCGCGTCGGCCGACTGCGCCCGCGCGCCGGGAACGGCCGTCAGCAGGGCGGCGACGAGGGCCGCGAGCGCCAATCCGATGACGCCGAGCCGCACCCGTAACACCTGGAACATGACCAGCCCCTCCGTCCTGTGAACGTGACCAGAGGGACCCTAGGCAACAGATGTGAGGAAGACGTCAGCAACAGCATGGGATGGCGGAGGCCCCGTCAAGAACTCCCGCCGCATGATCCGGCGCGGATCACAGCCCCAGACCCACCCGCAGCAAGGACAGGCCCATCACTACGCCCGTCGGCTTCGAGGCTTCGTCGGAGGGCGAGTTGGCGCTCGCGCCGCCGGCACTCGGCGTGTAGTCGAGCCGCTGACCGGCCACCGGACCGCGAGGGGCGGCGGCATCACGTGTGGTCGGCGCGGCAGGGCGTGGGGTTGGGTACCCCGAACGGTGCGAGAGGGCCGCCCGCTGCCGGGACGAGGGTGAGGGTGAGTTGGCGGGAACGCCACTCGGGTTGCACGTGATCGCGGGTGAGCACCGGCGTGGCGGGGTCCGGCTCGGCGCCCTGCGGCGTCGCCGCTCCGATGATGGTGAGGCGGTCGATGGCGGTCCAGGCGAGCAGGTCGGCTACGGTCACCGTACCGGTGAGCCGGTCCACGCCCGGGTAGAGGACGGCGCGTCCGCCGAGCCGGTCCGTGTGCTCCGCGCCAGCCAGCGCATGGAGTCGGCGGCCGTCGGCGGCCAGGACGGGGCCGAGCCGACGCTCCCCCCAGGGCCCCGCCCGTCTGCGGCAGTTCCAAGGCGACCAGCCGTCGCCAGGCTGCTTCGGCCGCTGCTGTGTCAGGCCAGCGCGAAGGAGACGGCCGTACCGCGCCGTTCCTGGGTGCGGATCGGGTGGGTGCAGGTGAGGGTGGCGGGCGGCAGGAAGAGGGTTCGGCCAGCCGGTGGACCAGATGGTCGGCCTCGAGCAGGGCCCGTCCCGAGGCGGCGGCACGATGCACATGGAGGTCGTGCCCCTTCGGGCTCGGGCCCGTCGGCCGCTCGGCAGCAACCGCTTTACGCCACCGCCAAGCGGTGGCTACTCTGCAACCATGTCTGTCACCACCATGACCTTGCGCATCCCCGATGACCTCGCTCCCGCGATTAAGGCGGCCGCCATCGAGGCCGGCCTGAGCGTGAACGCGTACGTGGTGCGCGCCGCGCGCCGCGCCGCCACCCTCGACGCCGGCCGACGGCTTGCCGCGCTCGGCCTCGGCGACGACCTGGCGGGCGAGGGCGACACCCTGTGAACCGTGGGGAAATCTGGACTCTGGCCGACGGCCGAAACGTCCTGATCATCAGCCTGACCGGCCTGGAAGAGACGTATGGCGCCCTCCTCGGGATCTTGCTGCACGACAGCGGGCGGTACCCGGACACGGCCATGTCGGTGGTGATCGGTGACCCGATCCCGTGCACGGCGGTCGCTGTCAACATCGTGCAGTTGCGGGTCAACCGGTTCGAGGGCGCGAAGCTCCTCGGCCTCGTCGACCCTGCGGTCATGGCGCGGGTGGACCAGGCCCTGCGCGCCGTCCAGGACCTGTAGCCGGCGCCGACCGAGGACGTTCCCCGATTCAACCGGTGAAAGCAACAGTGCTGGTTGAGGACGGCTTACATGGTGAGACTGGAGCGGTCCGGGATGTCGGACGAGATGAAGGCCGCCTTGTGGCAGCGGTGGAGGTCCGGGGAGTCGATCAACGTCATCGGGATTCCTCCGGTGGATACCCCCCGCCTTCAGGCGGGGCAGGAAGCGGACTCCTGCGGAGCAGGGCAGGGAAAGCCGATGCGCCGTCAGGGCGGATCGGCGTGAACCGCCAACCATCCGCAGGAAAGTGGTAGTTTGTGCGGCGTCCGGTCGGCGATAACCAAGCTGGCCGGGCCTACCGCCGGGCTGGCGGGATGTCAGGTCTGTGGAGCTGGCGTAGGACTGCTGGGCGTACCCACGTCCCTTGCCGTTAAATTCGGGGCAGCTGCTGTCTGAGAAGCAGAAAGCTCGACCTGCGAGGGAAGAATCTCCCTGCTTCAGCTGGGGGAGAAGTCAAGAATGGTCTGCTTTCCGTACGGCGGACAGGCTGGAAGAAGGGCCCGTCCGCGGGAGAGAGCTGGGAGGGGTGGGTCGCCGGGGGCGGCCGGGGCTGCTCGAATACCAGCCTCGGTCCCGCCCGCTACGGCAACCAGGCCATGGTTTCCCCAGGTGTCGCGCACCCAGGATGGGGACTGTGGGGGGCGCCGATGGGCGCAGGGGTCAGCCCGGCTTCATGACGTAGCCCGCGTGGTGCAGTTCGTGGCCCTGGAACTCTCCGTAGGCCCAGAAGCCGAGGTCGTCGAGGTAGTCGATGCGGTCGCCGTCGATCCAGAAGCGGCCCTGGTAGGCGTGCGGGCGACCGCCCCGGGTCTCGTCGTAGCGGCCGTCGGCGGTGAGCTCCTGGTGCAGGAAGTCGTTCCTGTCGATCCAGACGCCGACCCGCGGGCTGCCGGTCAGGTCCGGTGCGGCCGGGATGCCCGTCTCGGGGGCGGTGGCCCGGCCGGGGACGTCGGTGCCGGCCCACAGGACGGGCCGGCCGGCCGCGATCAGCGCGCGGATCTGCTCCGGCCGGGTCATGAGGGTGGGTACCGCGCTCGGTACGTCGGCGGCGAGTTCGTCGGGCACCACCAGGAAGTCGGTGGTGTTGCCCGGGGTCAGCGTCGCGACGTACTCGGAGCGGTGGCCGCGTCCGCCGGCCAGCGCCACGGTGTCCACGACGGCGGGGACGATGGTCGTGCCCGTGCAGTCGACGACGATGGCGTGGTCGTCGCCCGCCGCGGTGATGATGCCCGGGCCGACGCCCACGAGCAGAGAGCCGACGAACAGGAGGTCGGCGCCGGTCATGGTCCCGATCAGCGGGTCCATCGTCACGATCCGGGCGTTGGTGAACAGGACGGGACGCCCCTCCTCGTTCGAGACGATCTCGTCGAGGGCCGTCGGGTTCCAGCTCACGGTGTCAGTGATGGTCATGGTGCTCCTCAGGGAGTTCGGCTCATCGGTCTGCCCGATGTGCGAAGCGAGCGCCGGTGCAGGTGGGCGGCAGCCGCTCGGCAGCTACGGCAGCTGCGTGACCATCACGTTCGTCGCGCTGCGAATCGGAACCAGGCCGCCGTATCCCCAGGTGAGCGGCACCCATGGTCGGCCCGCTGCTCGTGACAGGGGCCCGGGAGACTCGCTTGTGCCGGCACCCTGATGTCGCCGCGCCGTTCCACTCGCGAGCGTGGGTGCGCCGCCCCCAGGAAGCCCGCACCTGGGGGGACGGCGACCTGGTTGCCATCGGCTGCCGGACCAACCATGGAGCCATGGCCAGCAACGACACGCCCCGCGACCCTCACCCCTACGTCGGGATGTGGGTGACCGCGGACGGATACATCCGCCAGGAACTGCTGCCGAACGGCCGCTACGACGAGGCCCGCGGAAACCGTCAGAGCGCCTATACCGGCCGCTACACCGTCACCGGCAACCACATCGCCTACGTCGACGACCTCGGCTTCACCGCCACCGGCGACATCCGCGAGGGTATTCTCTTCCACGAGCATCTGGTGCTCTACCGCGAGGGAGACGAGCGCGCCCGGCAGTGACGCCAAACAGATCAGAACGACCGAGAAGGGTCCGCCAGCAACCTGGCGGACCCTTCTCGTGCAAGATCGAACCATCCTTGCGGAGTACCGGCATCGGTCGACCTCAAGATCTTGTCCCGGCCGAGGATGCCCGCCTTGAGGAACGCGTTCACCAAGGCCAGAACACGTTGGTCTCCGACGCGTCTTCGCCCCCTGTCCATCAAGGCAGGGTGCGGTAATTCATCGAGACAGGCGGCAATGTCACCTTCCACGATCCACTCATACGAGCGGGAGGTCAGGTGACGCACTTACCGGTCGACGAGGGAGGTGCCCAGCTCTGGCTCCGTCAGCATCGCCACGACTACGCCGCAGTCCTTCATTGTGGCCTCCCCGCCGACGGCACCACGCGGCTTCGGAGTTGACCACCAGAGTGGTCACGCACTGCATCCCGGCTCATATCCACCAGGTTGGAGCCGGTTCGTCGCTTACGGAGCTATGCCACTGGTTCCTCGCGTACACCTTCTCGTCTCGCTTGCCGGACCCGCACCGTCTGGTAGTGCCAGCACGTCCCGGCGTTGTCAGGGCTGCTTCCCATCCTCGCTGGCGTCCCCCGGATCAGGCTGCCCTCAGCTTCAACCGGACTGCTGCGACCGTCCGGTGGTGGAGTCCTTTCACCCCCGCCCGGTCATCAAGCGCCTCGTGGCGCACGGTGGGCCAGGGGCCCCTTCCAGGCCCTTGCCCAGGCCTCGCGGGCGGCGTGGCCTGCCAGGATCGCCGTCAGACGGTCGGCCGCCCATGCATCGGGGTGTGCGCGGACACCCTGAGCACCAACTACGACGTGCAGGGAGTCGTGTACGTCAACTCGGTGAACGTCCTCGGACCGCCCGCGGAAGCGGCGGATCCAGCCACGGACTGCGTCCCTTGCGCTCCGCTCACCTCGGCCGCATCCGCCCGATGCGGGCCAAGGGACTGCGGCACCACCATGTGCGTCACACCGCGTCCGCCTCGGAGCCGGCCCGCGCGGTCGACGGCGCGGTCGTCGCCTTCGAGGCGGACGCGGCCGACGTGGAGACGCACTCCGGCTGGAGCGTCGTCACCGGCCGTGCCGAGATCGTGACAGATCCGGCCGACGCGGCAGGCCTGGAGCGGGTCGGCCCGCACGCCTGGGTTCCCTCGCCCGAGGAGGTCTTCGTGCGCATCGAGTCTGAACTGGTCACCGGGCGTGAACTCGTCGGCGGCCGCACCGTGTGCAGAGTGCACCTCTCCGCCTAATGGGACTTGCCGGGTCGGAGAGACTCGGTGCCGTAGCCGCCAGCAGGTGAGCACTTTCCCCGCCGGAACCACTGCGAGTTCTGTGGTCAGACCGTGCCCCTGCTGGTCGGCCGGGAGGCCAGACCGCTGATGGGGTGGCGTGCCCGCCCTGGTGGCGTGAGCACTGGATCCATTAGGCCGCGCGCCGCCTTCCGCGGGCTGCAAGGAGCGAAGTACCTGACCGGGAGGACGGATTTGCTGCTGATCGGCGATGACTGGGCCGAAGACCATCATGACGTCGAGGTCCAGGACGAGGCGGGCCGGAAACTCGCGGTGGCGAGGCTGCCCGAGGGCGTGGAGGGGATCGCGAAGCTGCACGAGCTCCTCGCGAAGCACGGTGGCAAGGACCTGGACCCGGCCGAGGTCGTGGTGGGGATCGAGACCGATCGCGGCTCGTGGGTGCAGACACTGATCTCTTCCGGCTACCAGGTGTACGCGATCAACCCGAGGCAGGTCGCCCGGTTCAAGGAGAGGTACGGCACCTCCGGCGCCAAGAGCGACAAGGGCGACGCGCACGCGCTCGCGGACATGGTCCGCATCGACCGTGACCAGCTGCGGCCGGTGGCCGGAGACAGCGACCAGGCCCAGGCCGTGAAGGTCGTCGCCCGCGCCCACCAGACCCTGATCTGGGAACGCACCCGTACCTTCCAGCGGTTGAGGACCACGCTGCGGGAGTACTTTCCCGCCGCGTTGTCCGCCTACGCAGACCTGGAGCTGACCAGCACGGACGCCCTGGAACTGCTGATCAAGGCGCCCACCCCCGCGGCCGGGGCGAAACTGACGCGCACCCAGATCACCGCGGTCCTGGCCCGCCACCGCCGTCACCACCGCGAGGCGAAGGCGAACACGATCCAGACGGCCCTGCGCGAACGGCGGCTCGGCCTGCCCGAGCCGGTCACCGCCGCCTACGCGGCCACCGCGATCGCCCATGCACGGCTGATCATCGCGTTGAACGAGCAGATAGCCGCGCTGGAAGCGCAGGTGAAGGCGCATTTTCTCGCGCACCCGGACGCTGAGATCTACCTCTCGATGCCCGGCATCGCGGAGATCACCGGCGCCCGGGTGCTCGCCGAGTTCGGAGACGACCCCACCCGCTACGCGTCCGCGAAGGCCCGCAAGAACTACGCCGGCACCAGCCCCGTCACCCGGGCCTCCGGCAAGAGCCACACCGTCCAGGCCCGCTACGTCCGCAACAACCGGCTCGCCGACGCCCTCCAGCGCCAGGCGTTCGCCGCCCTGCGGGCCTCGCCCGGCGCCCGCCGTTACTACGACAAACAGCGAGCCCGCGAGGCCGGCTACAACCCCGCCCTCCGCCAGCTCGGCAACCGCCTCGTCGGCATCCTCCACGGATGCCTCAAAACCCGCACCCCCTACGACGAAGCGACCGCCTGGTCGCACCACGCGCACCCCCATGCCGCTTGACCTCAAACGACATGGGGTGTCTGACCACGGGGCACCACGTGCCCGCGACTTGGGCCGAAGGGCCCAACGGTGCGGGCCGGACGGCGTGGCGACGGGTTCCCGCAGGCCCTGCCCCGCCCAGAGGCGCGTGAGGAGCATCGTCGGTGGAGCCGCGCGTGGAACGGTCCGTGTGCGGTGTCGCGAACGATGCGGAGGCAGTGATGACCGTGGCAACCCGTCCCGACGTGGACGCTCGCGCCGATGCCTGGCGTGGCTTCGCCGGCCGGAGCTGGCGCGAGGGGATCGACGTACGCGACTTCATCCAGGCCAACTACACGCCGTACGAAGGCGGCCCGGAGTTCCTGACCGGTCCGACCGAGCGCACGCTCGCCGTCTGGCACAAGGTCAGCGCCCTGTTCCCAGAGGAGCGCCGCAGGGGCATCCTGGACGTGGACACCGCCACCCCGTCGACGATCACCTCTCACGCCCCCGGCTACATCGACCGGGACCGTGAGCTGATCGTCGGCCTGCAGACCGACGCACCGCTGAAGCGCGCGATCATGCCCAACGGCGGGCTGCGCATGGTCGAGAACGGCCTGGAAGCGTACGGCTACGAGCCCGACCCGTTCGTCACCAAGGTCTTCGGCACCTACCGCAAGACCCACAACGACGGCGTCTTCGACGCCTACACCCCGGAGATGCGCGCCGCACGCAAGGCCGGCGTCATCACGGGACTGCCCGACGCCTACGGACGCGGCCGGATCATCGGCGACTACCGGCGCGTCGCTCTGTACGGAACCGACCGCCTGATCCAGGCCAAGAAGGCCGAGCGTGCCCTGCTCGACGCCTGCGCGTCCTCCACCGAGGTCATCCGTGACCGGGAGGAACTCGCCGAACAGATGAAGGCGTTGGACGAGCTGACGCGGATGGCGGCGTCGTACGGCTGTGACGTCTCCCGCCCCGCCGCCACCGCCCAGGAGGCCGTGCAGTGGCTCTACCTCGGCTATCTGGCTGCGGTGAAGGAGCAGAACGGCGCGGCCATGTCGCTGGGGCGCACCTCCACCTTCCTCGACGTCTACCTGCAGCGGGACCTGGCGGAGGGGCTCATCGATGAGAGGCGGGCCCAGGAGCTGATCGACGACTTCGTGATCAAGCTGCGGATCGTGCGCTTCCTGCGCACCCCGGAGTACGACGCCCTGTTCTCCGGCGACCCGACCTGGGTGACGGAGTCCATCGGCGGCATGGGCGCTGACGGCCGGACCCTGGTCACCCGCACCTCCTTCCGCTTCCTGCAGACCCTCTACAACCTCGGCTCCGCCCCCGAACCCAACCTGACCGTGCTCTGGTCGCCCCGGTTGCCCGACGGCTTCAAGGAGTTCTGCGCTCAGGTCTCCATCGACACCAGCGCCGTCCAGTACGAGTCCGACGACCTGCTGCGCCCGCGCACCGGGGACGACACCGCGATCGCCTGCTGCGTCTCCGCCATGGCGGTCGGCAAGCAGATGCAGTTCTTCGGCGCACGGGTCAATCTAGCCAAGGCCCTGCTCTACGCGGTCAACGGCGGCCGCGACGAGATGTCTGGCGAACAGGTCGCGCCCGCCGCGCCCCCGCTGACCGGTGAGTACCTGGACTACGAGGAACTGATCGGGGCCTACGACCACGTCCTGGACTGGCTGGCCCGGACGTACGTCAACGCCCTCAACGTCATCCACTACATGCACGACAAGTACGCCTACGAGCGTCTGGAGATGGCGCTGCACGACTACCCCGTGCACCGGTTCATGGCCTGCGGGATCGCCGGTCTGTCGGTGGCCGCGGACAGCCTGTCCGCAGTGAAGTACGCACGGGTGAAGGTGTTCCGGGACGCCACCGGACTCGCCGTCGATTTCCGCACCGAGGGCGACTTCCCGGCGTACGGCAGCAACGACGACCGCGCCGACGGCATCGCCGTGGACCTGGTGGAGTCCTTCATGGCGAAGGTGCGCCAGTACCCCACCTACCGTGGCGCCGAGCACACCCAGTCGGTCCTCACCATCACCTCGAACGTGGTCTACGGCAAGCACACCGGAAACACCCCCGACGGGCGGCGTGCCGGACAGCCCTTCGCGCCCGGCGCAAACCCGATGAACGGCCGGGACCGGCACGGGGTCGTCGCGTCGGCCCTGTCGGTGGCGAAGCTGCCGTACGAAGCGGCCCGCGACGGCATTTCCCTGACCACGACCGTCACACCCGAGGGGCTCGGCCACAACCCCACAGAGCGTGCCGGCAACCTGGTCGGCATCCTGGACGGGTACATGACCTTCGGTGGCTTCCACATGAACGTCAATGTGCTGAACCGGGCGACGCTCGAGGACGCCATGGAACACCCGGAAAAGTACCCAGAGTTGACGATCCGGGTCTCCGGCTACGCGGTCAACTTCGTCCGGCTCACGCGTGAGCAGCAACTCGACGTGATCAGCCGCACCTTCCACGGGTCGCTGTGAACGCCACCACGGCGCCGGCAGTGACCGGCCGGGTGCACTCCTGGGACCTGTCCACCGGCGTGGACGGTCCCGGGACCCGGTTCGTCCTGTTCGTCAGCGGCTGCCCGCTACGCTGCCTGTACTGCGCCAACCCCGACACCTGGCACATGCGCGACGGGCGAGAGACCTCGGTGGACGAGGTCATGGGGGGGATCGAGAAGTACCGGGGTTTCCTGACCACAGCCGGGGGAGGGGTGACGCTCACCGGTGGCGAGCCGTTGCTCCAGCCGGCGTTCACCGGCGCCGTCCTGCGCCGGTGCAAGGAGGCTGGGCTGCATGTGGCGCTGGACACCTCAGGCTTCCTGGGGGAGCGTGCCTCCGACGAACTGCTCGCTGACACCGACCTGGTGCTGCTGGACATCAAGTCGTTCGACGCCCCCACCTACAGCAGGCTCACTGGTGCCCGTCTGGCCCCTAGCCTCGGCTTCGTCGCCCGCCTGGACCGGCTGGGCGTCACCGTGTACATCCGTTACGTCCTCGTCCCCGGCTGGACCGACGACCCGTCCGCCGTGGACGGACTCGGCGCCTTCCTGGCCGGGCTGAGCAACGTGGACCGGGTGGACG
Source organism: Streptomyces sp. NPDC002144 (assembly GCF_053593695.1). Classification (NCBI taxonomy): domain Bacteria; kingdom Bacillati; phylum Actinomycetota; class Actinomycetes; order Kitasatosporales; family Streptomycetaceae; genus Streptomyces; species Streptomyces sp. NPDC002144. Next base: position 2,459 of record NZ_JBSFDB010000085.1, on the reverse strand, counting down.
TCCTGCCCTTCCACAAACTCGGTGCCCACAAGTACGACGCCCTGGGCATCGACTTCCCGCTGCGCGACACGCCCGTGCCCGATCCGGAGCTGACGGAACGGGTGCGCGAGCAGTTCCGGGAGCACGGGCTGCGGGCGTTGTGAGTGGGCCGATCTCCGTCGCACGTTCACCCGCGTGCGGGCCATACGGCTTTCGCGCAGGGACCTGAGGCCTCTCCTGTCCCACGTAACCGGCCTCGACACTGAATTCGTGACTTTGAGGGAGGCCGAGATGCCCCGCACCATCACCGCAGGCCTGGACGGATCCCCAGAGAGTTTGGCTGCCGCCGTAGCCGCCGACTTCTTCTCCTTCGGCACCAATGACCTCACCCAGACGACCTGGGGGCTGTCCCGCGACGACGCCGAGGCGTCCTTCTTCTCGGTTCTGTCGACGATCTTGTGATCCGGACAGTTCAGACTCACCGTGCGAGTAGGACGCGTTTGCGTAGGAGATCGAGGTTGGCCCTGCCGAACATCTGGCGTTTCAGCATCTTTAGCCGGTTGATGTTGCCTTCGACGGAGCCGGAACTGTGGGGAAGGGACAGTCCGTTGCGGACGGCGTCGAAGTCGCGGCGAAGGTTGCGGGCGAAGCCCGCGAGCGGGGTCAGCGTGTCTCGCTCGGCGTTGGTGATCCAGTCTTCGAGGCGGTCGCCGTGGCGTCCGGTCATCATCGCGGCGAACTTCCTGACATGGAGGGTGAGCCGGTCGAGCTCGGGATCCCGTTTGCGTAGGCGGTGGAGTTTGTCGGCGTCCTCGTCCCGGAGGTGCTCGGGGTGGGTCATGATCCGGGAGGTGACTTCGCGGACCGATGGCGGCTTGGGGCCGGGGATGGGTGCATGTCCGCGCCCGGTTCGGTACCGCCGCAGATGACGCTGGACGGCCAACTCTCCACCGGGATAGCCCAGTTGTTGGATCTCGCGGTAGAGCTGGGCGGCGTTTCTGACACCTTCGTTCCAGCGCCGGTGCAGGTGGCCGACGTACGGATCGACGATATGCGCCCGTTGCAGGCTCTTGGCGACGACTTCGTCCGCCGAGCGGGCGTTGACCAGCTTGCGGACGGTGGCCTGGTGCAGCCCGAGTTTCCGGCCGATCGCCGCCTTGGACATACCCTTCTCCCACAGTTCGTGGGCGGCAGCATGCTGCTCACGCAATCGAGTCACGATCTTCAGCTCCGTCGATGGCTGAACCTCCTCGGGCTCCGCCTCCAGGGCATCGGAGCTACCGTCAGTTCCGGGAACTGGTTCGGTCAGGCGGGAACGATGGGAGTTCACCGACTTCTCGACCGCCTGCCCGAGGTTGGCCCACAGGTGATAGCGATCAGCGACCTGCTCTGCCTGCGGTGCCCCGACCCGTGCACCTTCCGCGTATCCGCCGGAACGGTCACGGCAGATGACCTTCACCTCAGGGTGCCCGCGGAGCCAGGCAGCCAGGTCCTCTCCCTCACGTCCGTCGTAGAGATGCAGTGGACGGTGGGTGGCCATGTCGATGAGCACAGTGCCGTAGTGGCGGCCTTTACGGAAGGCGAAGTCATCGACACCGAGTACCTCCACCTCGCCGACCTCCGGGTCGGGCAGGGCTCTGACCAGCCGCAGCAGCGTATCCTTGCCCACGGTGATACCGGCCGCGGCCGCGAGTCGGACTCCTGCCCTGCCGGCCAGCGCCAGCCCGATCCGCGTTAACACCCCACGCAGCAGCGGGCTATAGCGACTGTGCGGGGTGGTCAGCCCCGCGATCTGTTCGGCGAACGTCACCGCTGTGCAGTCAGGGTTCTCGCAGCGGAATCGGCGTACGCACAACTCGATCACCACGCCGAGCCCGCCAACGGCGACATCGCGCAACCTCCGTACGTACCGACCGTGCACCCGAGCCGACCTCTGGCCGCACCGACAGGCCCCAGTCGTCGCCCGCACCCGCGTCCTCAACACCACCTTTTCCGGCCGTCGTTCGACCTCCTCGATCAGCAGCGGGGACAGGTACGGAAACAGCTCCAAGAGCACATCACGAGAGCACGCGATGCATGATCGCGAACAGTCAGCACGTCCCGTTCAACCGTCCGGATCACAAGATCGTCGACAGAACCAAGATCAGGGATGGTCACGTCGCCAACCGGCCGATCTACGTGGCCGTCGCGGTCACCGCGGACGGCTACCGCGAGATCCTCGGCCTGTGGGCCGGGAACGGCGGCGAGGGCGCCAAGTACTGGCAGACCGTCCTGACCGAGATCAAGAATCGAGGCGTCCGCGACGTGCTCATGCTGGTCTGCGACGGGCTGAGTGCCCTGCCCGACGCGGTCAGCACCGTCTGGCCCCAGGCCGTCGTGCAGACCTCATCCGTGCACACTCCTTGGTGGCGGGAGACGCCCGCCGGTCACCGCGCCAGCGGGAGAGGACCTATGCAGACGCGTTGCCTTCGAGGCCCCCA
>NZ_JBSFDB010000084.1:0-23121 GCF_053593695.1 Streptomyces sp. NPDC002144 | reverse complement strand
CGTCCGTGAGCTCGTGTCGCCGCACCATACGGGCGTCCTGCCCGGCCAACTAGGAGATCCACCCCGCCCACCAAGAGCCATCAGAAACGACCTAGTCGTGGTCTAGCCGCGCAGTCGGGTTGGGCGGCTAGGTGGGCACTTCGGTGGGCCTGGCCTGGTCGGGCGTCCAGGTCGGCACCGGGGGCCTTGCCCGGTCAGGCCGTTCAGGTGCGCCCCCGTGGCCCCCGCCGCGTACGCCGCGCGGAAAAAAGGCGGCCGGCCAGCGAGTCGGGACGGAGCCGTGGGCGGGCGGCGCGCGGTGGGGCGGGCGTGGCGGTGGGTGGTGTGGCGGGCGTGGCGGTGGGTGGTGTGGCGGGCGTCGTGGTGGGTGGCCTAGTGCGCCGATCCCGAGAGCTGGAGTCCTATCACGCCGATGATGACGAAGCTGATCGAGACGATCTTGAGGGTGGAGACCAGGTCGCCGAGGAAGATCATGCCGTAGATCGCCGTGCCCGCCGCGCCGATCCCGGTCCACACGGCGTAGGCGGGGCCGACGTCGAGTTTCTTCAGGGAGAGGGTGAGCAGGCCGAAGCTGCCGAGGGCGAAGCAGCAGAACGCGATCGTGGGCCAGAGCCGGGTGAATCCGTGGGAGAGCTTGAGGCACACGGCGAAGCCGGTCTCGAGTATCCCGGCCACGATGACCAGCAGCCACGCCATGTGCTGTCCTCCCGTATGTCCAGCTCGGTGCGATTATGCACTTACCGAGCTGACGTACAGCCAAACAACGCGGTGGTCAGTCGCCTTCCTTGCGCTCGCGGGTCGCCAGCAGCCGGCGGAGGGAGTAGAGGCGCGCGGGATCGGCGTGACCCTCGGCGACCCACGCGTCCAGCGCGCAGTCGGGTTCGTCGTGGCTGCACGCACGAGGGCAGTCCACCGTGCCGGGTTCGAGGTCCGGGAAGGCGTGGATGACCCGGGACGGATCGATGTGCGCGAGGCCGAACGACCGCACGCCCGGGGTGTCGATCACCCAGCCGTCGTCCCCGGCGAGGGGGAGGGCCAGCGCCGAGGTGGTGGTGTGCCGGCCGCGGCCGGTCACCGCGTTGACATGGCCCGTCAGACGCCTGCGGTCCTCCGGGACCAGCGCGTTGACCAACGTCGTCTTGCCCACGCCCGAGTGGCCGACGAACGCCGTGATCTTGCCGTCCAGCTGCTCGCGCACCCGGTCCGCCGCGTCGCCGTTCTCCAGTTCCTCGCGGCTGGTGACCACGTAGGGGATGTCGAGGTCGCCGTAGAGCTCCAGGAGCTTGTCGGGCGGGGCGAGGTCCGACTTGGTCAGGACCAGCAGGGGGTCCAGGCCGCCGTCGTAGGCCGCGACCAGGCAGCGGTCGATGAGCCGCGGGCGGGGTTCGGGGTCGGCGAGGGCCGTGACGATGGCGAGCTGGTCGGCGTTCGCCACCACCACGCGCTCGTACGGGTCGTCGTCGTCGGCCGTGCGGCGCAGCACCGAGCTGCGCTCCTCGATGCGGACGATGCGGGCCAGGGTGTCCTTCTTGCCGGACAGGTCGCCGACGAGGGCCACCCGGTCGCCCACGATCGCCGCCTTGCGGCCCAGTTCGCGGGCCTTCATCGCCATGACGATCCGGTCGTCCACGAGGACGGTCAGCCGTCCCCGGTCGACGGTGAGCACCATGCCCTCGGCCGCGTCCTCGTGCGCGGGGCGGATGTTGGTGCGGGGCCGGGTGCCCTTGCGGTTCGGGCGGCTGCGAATGTCGTCCTCGTCGGTGTGCTTGCCGTAGCGGCGCATGGCGGAAACCCCTACGCCCCGAGCATCCCGGTCCACAGCTCGGGGAAGTCCGGCAGGGTCTTCGCCGTCGTCGCCACGTTCTCGATCCGCACGCCCTCCACCGCGAGGCCGATGATCGCGCCGGCCGTCGCCATGCGGTGGTCCTCGTAGGTGTGGAAGGTCCCGCCGTGCAGCGGGCGGGGGCGGATGTGCAGGCCGTCGGCGGTCTCCGTGACGTCACCGCCGAGTTCGTTGATCTCCTTGGTGAGCGCGGCCAGCCGGTCCGTCTCGTGCAGCCGCAGATGGGCCACGCCCCGCAGGGTCGAGGGGGAGTCCGCGAGCGCCGCGACCGCCGCGACGCCGGGGGTCAGCTCGCCGACCTCGCTCAGGTCCACATCGATACCGTGGATGCCACCCGAACCGGTGAACACCAGCCCGTAGTCGAGGAGTTGGCAGGAACCGCCCATTTCGGTGAAGATCTCGCGCAGCCGGTCACCGGGCTGGGTGGTGCGGGAGGGCCAGTCCGGGATGACGACCCTGCCGCCGGTGACCAGCGCGGCGGCCAGGAACGGCTGGGCGTTGGACAGGTCCGGCTCGATCGTCAGGTCCCGGCCCAGCAGCGCGCCCGGCGTGACCCGCCACACGTTCGGCTCGCCGCCCGACTCCGGGGTGTCGACCTGGGCGCCGACCGCGCGCAGCATGTCGACGGTCATCCGGATGTGCGGCATCGACGGCAGCGAGGAACCGACGTGCCGGACCTCGACGCCCTGGTTGAAGCGCGGGCCGGACAGCAGCAGGGCCGAGACGAACTGGGACGAGGAGGAGGCGTCGATCTCCACGGGGCCGCCGTCGAGGGCGCCCCCGCCGTGCACGGTCAGCGGCAGCGCGCCCCGGCCGTCGTCGTCGATCCGGGCGCCGAGGACGCGCAGCGCGTCGATCACACCGTGCAGAGGACGCTCGTACGACCGCGGGTCGCCGTCGAAGCGGATGGGGCCGTCGGCGAGCGCGGCGACCGGCGGCAGGAAGCGCATCACCGTGCCGGCGTTGCCGACGTCGACCGTCGCCGGGCCGTGCAGGCCCGTCGGGAGCACACGCCAGGTCTCGCCGGTGCCGTCCGGGCCGACCCCCTCCTCGATGTCGACCCCCATCGCGCGCAGCGCGCCCAGCATCAGCAGGGTGTCGCGGGAGCGCAGGGGGCGGCGCAGCCAGCCGGGTTCGCTCGCCAGGGCCGCGAGGACGAGGGCACGGTTGGTGACCGACTTGGACCCCGGTACGTGGACCGTCGCGTCGACGGCTCCGCTCGCGTGGGGGGCGGGCCAGAGGGCGGTGTGCTCGGCGGGGTTGTGGGCCATGGGTTCACCTTATAAGGAGGGGGTGGCACCGGCCGTCGCACAGGTGCGGCGCCGTCGACGCTCCGTCACACCTCCAGCAGCCACCGGCCGCCGCCGATGAGCGAGCACAGCGACACCGCGTGGAACAGGAACAACCACAGCCCCGCCGGCACGTGCGTCAGCCGGGACAGCTGGTCCGCGTCCGAGTCGCCCGCGCCGCCGCGCATCCGCTTGGCCTGCAGCTCGAAGGCCGGGCGCACTCCGCCCACCAGCAGGAACCAGACCACCGCGTAGGCGAACGCCGCCTGCACCTGGGGTCCCGCGAGCCACGACACCAGGAGGAACGCGCCCCCGGTCAGCACCACCGTGAGGGCCCCGTACGCGTTGCGGATCATCACCAGCATGGCCAGCAGCAGGGCCGTCGCCAGCCACAGCAGCAGCGTGATGTGGCCCGCCGCGAGCAGGGCCGCGCCGCCGAGGCCGAGCAGCGGGGGAGCGGTGTAGCCGGCGGCCGCGGTGAGGATCATGCCGATGCCGTGCGGCTTGCCGCGGCTGACGGTGAGGCCGCTGGTGTCGGAGTGCAGGCGTATGCCGGTGAGGGTGCGGCCGGTGAGCAGCGCGATCAGGCCGTGGCCGCCCTCGTGGGCGATGGTGATGGCGTTGCGCGCGATGCGCCAGACGTCGTGGGGGACGGTGACGGCGAGCGCGGCGACCAGGGTCGCGATCACCACCCACAGGTCGGGGTCGGGCTGGGTGCCGAAGACGCGGTCCCACAGGGACGCGAGAGAGGATGCGGTGCTGTCCATGTTCAGCGGTGACTCCCGGTGGGCTCGGCGGATCTGGCAGTGTGGCACGTATGTGCGGTAGGTATGCGGCTAGTCGTCGGCCAGAGGATCTCGCAGGAATCTTTGAGATCGAGAGGTGGGAGCCGGAGCCCGAGGAGACTCTGGCGCCCGATTACAACGTGGCCCCCACCAAGGAGGTCTACGCCGTCCTCGACCGTCCTCTTAAGGACGTGGACGAACCGCGGCCGGTTCGGCAGCTGCGCAAGCTCAAGTGGGGGCTGGTGCCGAGCTGGTCGAAGAGCCCCGAGGGCGCCGCGCGGATGATCAACGCCCGCGCCGAGACCATCCACGAGAAGCCGGCGTACAAGCGGGCCTTCTCCTCCCGGCGCTGCATCATCCCCGCCGACGGCTACTACGAGTGGGTCACCGGCAAGCAGGAGCGGGACCTGGAGGTCGAGGGCAGGAAGAAGCGGCCGCGCAAGCAGCCCTACTTCGTGCTGCCGGCCGACGGCTCGGTGTTCGCGATGGCCGGGCTGTACGAGTTCTGGCGGGACAAGACCCTCCCCGACGACCACCCGCAGGCCTGGTGGGTGACCTGCTCGGTGATCACCACGGAGGCGGAGACGACCCCGCTCGCCGTCTCCCCGGCCGAGGGCCCGTACTCCCTGGCCGAGATCCACCCCCGGATGCCGCTGATGCTCACCCCGGACCGCTGGGACTCCTGGCTCGACCCCTCCCGCACCGGCCTCGACGACCTGCGCTCCCTGCTGCAGCCTCCGCCGCCCGGCCTGATGCGCGCCTACCCGGTCTCCACCGCCGTCAGCAACGTCCGCAACAACGGCCCGGAGCTGCTCAAGGAGCTGGAAGGTCCCGAAGAGGGCACACTGTTCTGACGTGACGACCGAGATCATCGCTACGGACGCGGGGGACGCCCGCATCACCTGGCATCCGGCCCAGGACGCACGGCTCGTGCTGGCCGTGAGCCATGGCGCCGGCGGAGGCATCGAGGCGCGCGACCTCCAGGCGCTCGCCCATGTCCTGCCGCGGCACGACGTGACCGTCGCCCTGGTGGAGCAACCCTGGCGGGTCGCCGGCAAGAAGGTGGCGCCGGCGCCGAAGACGCTGGACGTCGGCTGGCACGGCATCTGGCCCGCCCTGACCAAGCTCGGGCTGCCGGTGGTCTCCGGGGGCCGCAGCGCCGGCGCCCGGGTCGCCTGCCGTACGGCGACCGAGCTGGGCGCCCATGGCGTCCTCGCCCTGAGCTTCCCGCTCCATCCGCCGGGCCGGCCGGAGAAGTCGCGCGCCGGGGAACTGCTGGGATCCGGGGTGCCCACCCTGGTCGTACAGGGCGGAAACGATCCCTTCGGCAGGCCGGAGGAGTTTCCCGACGGGACGTACGAACTGGTCGAGGTGCCGTTCGCCGATCACGGGTTCGCCGTGCCGAAGCGGGCGGAGCTCGGACCGGAGCAGGCCGTGGCGATCGTCACGGACGCCGTCGTGAAATGGGCCGGGTCACTGAGGTGACCGCCTGGGAATGTTGCGGACCTGACCTCTGTTGAGGCGGACAGAAGTGCTGAACCACCAGCACCGACGTCGTGGGAGAGGAAGTCCGCCGCATGGGTTCGACCACATGCCCGAGCCGCAGCAACCGTGCTGACCTGGACTGGACGGTGCTGACTGCGGCCAAGACCACCCCGATTCGAGGGGCGGCGGGGACGGGTCGTCGTCTATCCTCCAATTCCGGTGGCACCGGTTTCGATGCCACCCGGAATCTTGAGGAGGTGGGTCCGGTCACTGGGACCGACGCAGGGACCGACAACGGCCAGGCGGAGCTGCCCGAGGGCCAGGGCGTCAGCGCGGAGTCGACGTCGGAGCGCAGTGCGCGCTTCGAGCGGGACGCGCTCGAATTCCTCGACCAGATGTACTCGGCCGCCCTGCGCATGACGCGCAACCCGGCGGACGCGGAGGACCTGGTGCAGGAGACGTATGCCAAGGCGTACGCGTCCTTCCACCAGTTCCGCGAAGGCACCAATCTCAAGGCGTGGCTGTACCGGATCCTCACCAACACGTTCATCAACTCCTACCGCAAGAAGCAGCGCGAACCCCAGCGCTCCGCGGCCGAGGAGATCGAGGACTGGCAGCTCGCCCGTGCCGAGTCGCACATGTCGACGGGTCTGCGCTCCGCGGAGTCGCAGGCGCTCGACCATCTGCCGGACTCGGACGTGAAGGAAGCGCTCCAGGCGATCCCCGAGGAATTCCGTATCGCCGTGTACCTGGCCGACGTAGAGGGCTTTGCGTACAAGGAGATCGCGGACATCATGGGGACACCCATCGGTACGGTGATGTCCCGGCTGCACCGGGGCCGCCGTCAACTGCGCGGCATGCTCGAGGACTACGCCCGTGAGCGCGGGCTGGTCCCGGCCGGCGCCGGAGACTCGGACGAAGCGAAAGGCTCGGGCTCATGAGCTGCGGAGAGCCGCACGAGACGGACTGCAGCGAGGTACTCGATCATTTGTACGAGTTCCTCGACAGTGAGATGCCGGAAGTCGATCGCGACAAGTTCAAGCAGCACTTCAAGGAGTGCTCGCCGTGTCTGGAGAAGTACGGCCTGGAAGAGGCCGTGAAGAAGCTCGTCAAGCGCTGCTGCGGGCATGACGACGTGCCGACGGACCTGCGGTCCAAGGTGATGGGGCGGATCGAGCTGATCCGCTCCGGGCAGGCCGTGCCACCGCGCGACGTGGCGGCCGCGCCGGCGACGCCCCAGGAGTCCTGAGCGCTACCGGGCGACCGCCCCCGGTCGTGCCGTGCGCGTCCGGTCAGATCTCCAGGCCGTTCTCGATCCGCCTCAGCCCGTGCCGGGCGAGCGCCAGGTTGCTGCGCGTCCGGTCCAGGGCGACGTAGAAGAACAGCGCCCCCTTGCTGCTGCTCAGCGGGCGGATCAGGTGGTACTGCTTGCCCAGCGTGATCAGGATGTCCTCGATCACGTCGTCCATGTCCAGCGAGGCCAGGGTGCGCATCTTGGCCCGCACCACCTCGGTGTTGCCCGCCGCCGCGAGTTCCAGGTCAAGGCCCTGGCCGCCGCCGAGAGTGCCGAGGGACATGCCGCTTTCATAGTCGACGATGGCGGCGCCGATCGCGCCGTCCATGGTCATGGCTTCCTTGAGCGCGGTCTCGATGTTCACCGGTTACCTCAATTCTTCCGTGCTGCTGACCGGTCGATGCCTGGCCAACTACGATCGAACCCAAGCGACATGTGCGTCACTTCGCGCCAAATTTGGCGTGCCTGGCGAAACTTGACGTTCAAACTAATGCGTGAGGTATGGGCTTGGGGGGTCGATGGGGGAAAAAGTGACGGCTCTCCAGTCCTCCCTGGAACGGCTGCTCGACTCTCCCGGGGTCACGGGTGTCGCCCTCGTCGACGCGGTGACCGGGCTGGTGTACGGCGCAGCCGGTGACGTCACGGAGGCCGGGGACGGCACGGAGAGCAGCGAGTTCGCCACCCTGATCGCCGAGCGTCTCGGCGCGGCCGGTGCCGAGGGGGAGCTGGAGAGCGTGGTCCTCACCAGCCGCCGGCGCCACCAGATGCTGTTCAGCGTCGTACGGCCGGCCGGTGACCCCCTGCTGCTGACCGCGGGTCTGGACCGGGACCGCTCCAACGTCGCGCTCGCCCTGCGCGGCTTCGGTGACCGGCTCGCGGAGGTGCTGGCGTGACGCCCACCGCTCGCAACGTCCCGGCGCTCCTGCAGGGACTGCGCGAGGGGGAGTTCACCGGTACCGTCCGGGTCTCCGGCGCGCCCGGCGGAACGATCCATCTGCGGGACGGTCTCGTCGGCGCGATCGAGACGCCCGGCGCGCCCAGCGCCACATCGGTCCTGCTCACGCCGGGGCGCATCGACGACGCCGCGTGGCTCGCCGCCTGCGCCGCGGAACCGGACGCCGACCGGCTGGGCGGGCATCTGGTGGCGGCCGGACTGATCGGAGCGGCGGAACTCGAAGTGGTGTGCACCGCCGCGGTCTTCGACGCCGCCTTCGCCATGGCGCTGAGTCCGGTGGGCGGTTGGGAGACGGGGGAGCGGGAGCCGACGCTCCTCACCCCGTCCGGGGTGGAACCCCGCCACCTCACCGAGGAGACCACCCGCCGCATCGCCTCGCTGGCCGGCTCCGGGAGGACACCGGGCGAACTGGCGCGATTGCGGCCGAGGTTGACGGCGGACGACGGTTCGAGGTTGCCGCAGCGGTACCGGGAGCTGCTCGGTGGCGTCAACGGGCGCCGTACGCCCCGGGACCTCGCCTTCGCCCTCGGACGCGGGCTCTACCCCGTCCTGCTGGACCTGGTCCGGCTGGAGGCGCTGGGGCTGGTGCTCTGGGGGGCCGGGGCGGCGACCGGCGACCGGCCGAGCACCGCGCCCCGTCTCACCCCGGGGAGTCCTGCCGCGACCGGGGCCGCCCCGGCCGCCGGCCCCCTGCCCAGGCGCAGACCGGGCGGCACCTCTCCGGCCCCGGACCGCGGTGAGAAGGGTGCCCTGTGAGCCCAGCACCGGACGACGCACCGGGCGAGGATCGCCGCGAGGAACCCCGGTCGCGGGAAACCCCCCGACGCAGGGAACCCGCGCGAACGAAGCCTTCAGGAACCGTCGAGCCCTCATCGACCCCCGACTCCCCGACCACCGCCACCCCCTCGCCCGCCAAGCCGCCCCTCCCGGTCCGTGATGTGAACCGGAGCAGGTCCGGGCTGTACGCGTATCCCATTCCCTCGCCCGAGGAACTGGCCGCGGATCAGCCCTCGTTGGAGACCCTGCGGCGCGTCATGAGAGGGCTGGGCGGGCTTCCCGAGACCACGCGTTCGAACGAGCCACCGCAGGCGCCCGGAGCAAGGAGCACGTGTCAATGACCGAAAACCCCTCGTCCGAACCGCGTGATTCCGCCAACGCTCTCACCGACATCCTGGCCTCGCTGCGCGACCGGGTGATGGGGGTCAGCGAAAGCGTCCTGTCCACGGCCGACGGCCTGCTCGTCGTCGCCGACGTCGAATCCGTGCACGCCGAGTCCGTCGCCGCCCTCGCCGCCGCGACCCTCGGCGTCGGCCGCCGCATGGCCGACCACACGGGCGCCGGCCCGCTGCGCGAAGTGGTCGTCCGGGGCGGCTCGGGCCATGTCGTCGTCACGTCCGTGGGCGACCGAGCGCTGCTCACCGTCATGGGCGACGAGGGCCTGGACCTCGCCGCGTTCCAGCGGGAGTCACCGGCCGCCGTGGAGGAACTGAGCAAGGTGCTCGCGGAGGACGTGCCGGGCTGAACGTTCGACCACCGCTCACTCGAACGGGCTAATCCTGAGGCTATATGCCCGCAGATTCCCCCATAGCGGCCCCTTCGCAACGCCCCGCGCCCTAGGCTCCGTTGCCGGAACGGGCACGACGGGAGGGCGTGGGCGTGGAGGCGGTACCGGCACGGGCACGCGCGTACGTCGCCGGGCTCGTCGTCGTCACTCTGTGCTGTCTGCTCCCGCTGCCCGAGACGCACACGCCCTGCTGGGCGGTCGTTCTGCTCGCCGCGCTGTACGCGGGTGGTGAGCAGGCCGCCGCCCGTCGGCGCTTCGCCGGAACGTTCTACCCGGTCCTGCTCGCCGGCGCCTTCCTGCTGCCGCCGCCCGCCGCCGCGCTGGTCCCGCTGCCGGGCGCGCTGCTCTCCCGGGTCGAGCAACGCCCGTACGCGCTGCGGCGGATCCGGCGGGCGGCCCAACTGGCGCTCGCCGTCTGGGTCGCCGGGCGGGTGCACGAGGCGCTCGGCGGACGCGACGCCGTCCTCACGCCCGACTTCCCGTACGTGCTGGTGGCCGCCGGAGCGGCGGTCCTGGCCTTCTGCCTGGCCCTGACGGCCCTGGAGGGCGGGATCCTCGCGCTGGCCGAACGGGTTCCGGTACGGCGGGCCTGGCGCGGACTGTTCGTACGGTCCCTCGCTCCCGTCGCCGTCCACGGACTCGCCGGGCTCATGATGGCCGTGCTGTGGCGCAGCCCGTACGGCCCGGTCGCCGCCCTGCTCGTGCTGTTGCCGATGTGCGTGTCCTGGTGGGTGTTCGCACAGTCCCACCGTGAGCGGGCCGCGCACCGGGCGACCATCCGCGCACTCGTCCAGGCCGTCGACATCAAGGACGGGTACACCCGCGGACACAGTGAGCGGGTCGGGCAGGCCTCCATGATGATCGCGCGTGAACTCGGCATGGACGACGCCCGCGTCGAGGTGCTGCGCTTCGCCGGGATCCTGCACGACGTGGGCAAACTCGGCGTCCCCACGCGGCTGTTGAGGAAGGACGGGCCGCTGACGCCCGAGGAGCGGCGGGTGATCGAGCTGCATCCCGAGTACGGGCACGAGATGGTGCGCGGCATCGGGTTCCTGGGGGAGGCGCGGGCGGCCGTGCTCCACCATCACGAGCGGCTGGACGGCAGCGGCTACCCGTACGGGCTCATGGGCAGCCAGATCCCGGAATCGGCACGGGTGGTGGCCGTCGCCGACGCCTTCGACGCGATGACCTCCACCCGCTCCTACCGCCGGGCCCGGCCCGTCCCGGCCGCGCTGGAGGAGCTCGGACGGTGCGCGGGCGCCCAGTTCGACCCCCGGATGGTCGCCGCGCTGGTGCGGGCCCTGGCCCGGGAGGGCTGGCATCCCGCCGTGACGGCGGACGAGCAGCGCCCCGGAGCACCGTCCCCACCCACCACCGACCGGGAGGGGGTCCGTCGATGACGGTGTGGTCGCGCGGAGCGCTGTGGGCCGGGCTCGTTCCCGCCGGGACCGCGTTCCCGGCGGGCGGCTCGTCGGGCGTCGTTCGGTGGACGGGCGTCGAGGGCCGTTACGGTGTCCCGGCGCCACCCGTCGCCGGCCGGCAGGGGGTGCGCAGATGATCGTACGGCTGCGGCCGTGCCGCCCGTCGCTCACCGCGCTCATCCATGCCGGGGCCGCACTCCTCGCCGGTGGCTCGTTGGCCGTCACCCTCTGGAACGGTATGGAGGAGCGCCCCACCGCCCTCGCCTTCGGTGTGCTCGTCACCGTCGGTGAGCTCAACCGCTGGACCGGCGCCCGGGTCAGGGAGGCCGCGCCGCTCGGAGCCGCCGGCGCGCTGTCGTACGCGCTGCTCGGGGCCAACGCCCAGGAGCCCTCCCGGCACGGGGCCGCACAGGTCGTCGCCGTCGTGCTCGCGGCCGCGCTGCTCGGCTGCGTACCGCACGTGGCGCGCGGTCAGGGGCCCGTCCTCGACCATCTCGCCCGGCGTGTGTTGTCCGTCGCCTTCGCCGCCGTCTGCTTCCAACCCCTCTACAGCCGCGGGGTGTTCGACCACTGGGAGGGACCCGCCTACGCCCTGCTGCTGCTCGCGCTGCTCACCCTCACCGTGCTGTGCGACTGCGTGCTCGCCGCCGCCCTCGCCCACTCCCGCACCGGCTGGCCCTTCGGCCCGCTGCTGCGGGACGAGTTGCGGGCCCTGCTCGGCATCGGGTCGGCGGTCTGCGCGACCGGCGCGGTGATGGCGCTCGCGGTCGCGGTCGTCGGCCTCTGGGCGCTCCCGGTCTTCTGCCTGCCCCTGCTGCTCACCCAGCTGTCCTTCAAGCGGTACGCCGCCGTACGGACCACCTACCGGCAGACCATCGCCTCCCTCGCCCGCGCCACCGAGATCGCCGGCTACACCCCGCCGGGGCACGCCCGCCGGGTCGCCGAACTCAGCCGGGCCGTCGGCCGCGACCTCGGGCTCACCCGGCCCGAGCTGGCCGTCCTGGAGTCCGCCGCCCTGATGCACGACATCGGGCAGCTCAGCCTCGTCGACCCGGTCCCCGCGGGCGCCACCGCCGGCCTGCCCGGCCCCGAGCAGCGGCGGATCGCGCTGCTCGGCGGAGCCGTCGTACGCCAGACCGGCGTCGATCCGGCCGTCGCCGTGGTCGTCGAGCGGCAGGCCGACCCCTACCGGGAGCAGCCCGTCGCGGCCCGGATCGTGCGGGCCGTCAACGCGTACGAGGAGAAGGTGCAGGGCGCCGGACCCGGCGGACCCCTGACGGCGCTGGAGGAACTGCGCCTCGCGACCGCCGGTGACTACGCGCCCGACGTGGTGGAATCGCTCGCTCGGGTCCTCGCCAGGGACTGTCTGACCGTCCCCTCGGCTGGGTAACCCATGGGTAATGAGCGCCCTTCCAGCCGCACGTGGTTGGATGCGAATGAGAGGGTGTCCGGGGGCACCAGGCTCTGGGCCGGCCCACTCCACGGAACTGGCAGGCGGGAATCGTGAGGATCTTCGGCAAGGGACGGCACCGGCCCTCCGCCTCCTGGCGGCAGGCCACCGATCGCGCCTTCACGCTGATCGGCGACGGCCGGTACGAGGACGCGGGCGCGCTGCTGACGCGCGCCGCCGATCTGGAGCCCTGGCTGTCGGAGTCCTGGTTCAACCTCGCCCTGCTGCACAAGTTCCGGCACGACTGGGAGCAGGCCCGCGCGGCCGGACTGCGCGCCGTCGCACTGCTGGACCGGGAGACCGGGGCGCCCGACTGGTGGAACGTCGGCATCGCTGCCACGGCCCTGCAGGACTGGCCGCTGGCCCGGCGGGCCTGGCAGGCGTACGGGCTGCGGGTGCCGGGCGTCGCCACCGCGTCCGGCGAACCTCTCGGCATGGACCTGGGCAGCGCCGCCGTACGACTGTCCCCGGAGGGGGAGGCCGAGGTGGTGTGGGGGCGGCGGCTGGATCCCGCGCGGATCGAGGTGCTGTCGATCCCGCTGCCGTCGTCCGGACGGCGCTGGGGCGAGGTCGTCCTGCACGACGGCGTTCCGCACGGTGAGCGCACCACGGCCGCCGGGCACGCCTACCCCGTCTTCGACGAGATCGAGCTGTGGGCGCCCTCGCCGGTGCCGACCTGGGTGGTGCTGCTGGAGGCGGCGACCGAGGCGGACCGTGACGCGCTGGAGCAACTGGCCGCCGACGCCGGGTTCGCGGCGGAGGACTGGTCGTCGTCGGTCCGGCTGCTGTGCCGGATGTGCAGCGAGTCCCGTATGCCCTCCGACGAGGGCGACGGCGAGCATCTCGACCCGCACGACCACAGCGAGCCGGGCCACCCGGGCCCCCTCGGCCACCGCACCGACGGGCAGATGTGGGTACCGGAGCGGGAATGCGGGGTGGCGGCGCCGGCCTCGCTGGTACGGGGGTTGCTGGACGGGTGGGTGGCGGACAGCCCGGACTCCAGGGACTGGCGGGACCTCGAAGAAGTCTGCTGACCGGACCTCCCCGCCGAACTGCCTTTAGGCTGTACTCCCGGAATTGGCATGGTTGCAGGAAGGCATACGTCGGTCATGGCGCAGCAGGACACCGATCAGCAGCACGCGGGCGTGCTTCCCGTGGACGACGAGGGTTTCGTCATCGACACCGGGGACGCCGAGGAGCGCGAGGCCGCCTGGCGCGAGCGCGGCACCTCGCGGCCGATCACGGTCGTCGGGAACCCGGTGCTGCACAAGGAGTGCAAGGACGTCACCGAGTTCGGCCCCGAGCTGGAGCAGCTGGTCGCGGACATGTTCGCCAGCCAGCGCACCGCCGAGGGCGTGGGCCTGGCCGCCAACCAGATCGGCGTCGACCTGAAGGTCTTCGTCTACGACTGTGGGGACGACGAGGGCGCCCGGCACGTCGGCGTGGTCTGCAACCCCAAGCTGGTCGACCTGCCCGCCGACCAGCGCCGGCTGGACGACAGCAACGAGGGCTGCCTGTCCGTGCCCACCGCGTACGCGCCGCTCGCCCGCCCCGACTACGCCGAGGTGACCGGCCAGGACGAGAAGGGCAACCCGATCAAGGTCCGCGGCACCGGCTACTTCGCCCGCTGCCTGCAGCACGAGACCGACCACCTGTACGGATACCTCTACATCGACCGGCTCTCCAAGCGCGAGCGCAAGGAGGCGCTGCGGCAGATGGCCGAGAACGAGCCCCGCTATCCCGTGGTCGCCAACGACTGAGACGCCCCACGACGTTCAGGCGGCCGCCTCGGGCCCCCGGAACGTGCGCCGGTAGGCGTTCGGCGTGGTGCCGACCGCCTGCATGAACTGGTGCCGCAGCGCGGCCGCGTTGCCGAACCCGGCCCGCCCGGCGATCGCGTCCACCGTCTCGTCCGTCGCCTCCAGCAACCGCTGGGCCAGCAGCACCCGCTGGCGCAGGATCCAGCGGTAGGGGGTCGTCCCGGTCTCCTGCTGGAAGCGGCGGGCGAAGGTGCGCGGCGACATGTGCGCGCGCTCGGCCAGCTGCTCGACGGTGACCTCCTCGTCGAGATGCCGCTCCATCCACGCCAGCACCTCGCCGACGGTGTCGCACGAGCTCCTCGGCAGCGGCCGCTCGATGTACTGCGCCTGCCCGCCGTCCCGGTGCGGCGGCACCACCATGCGCCGGGCGATCTTGTTGGCGACCTCCGGGCCCTGCTCCTTGCGCACGATGTGCAGACAGGCGTCGATACCGGCGGCGGTTCCCGCGGAGGTGATCACCGGGTCCTCGTCGACGTACAGGACGTCGGGCTCGACCGTCAGCCGGGGGTAGGCGCGCGCCAGCTGCTCCGCGTCGTGCCAGTGCACGGCGCAGCGCCGGCCGTCCAGCAGCCCGGCGGCGGCGAGCACGAAGACACCGGAACAGACGCTGAGCACCCGCGCGCCCCGGTCGACCCCGCGGCGCAGGGCCTCGAGCATCTCCGGTGGAAAATCCCTGCTCCCGTAGTGGGCGCCGGCCGGCACGGCGATCAGGTCGGCCTCCTCCAGCCGCTCCAGACCGTGCTCGACCTGCATGGAGAAGCCGCCGCGGGTGCTCAGCACCGGCCCCTCGGCGGAGGCGACCGCGAAGTCGTACACGGGCAGTCCGTCGTCGCTGCGGTCGATGCCGAACACCTCGCAGACGACGGCGAGTTCGAAGGGGTTCACGCCGTCCAGCACGACGGCGGCCACGTTCTGGAGCATGTCTCCAGTGTGCCTCAGGATTGGCAGTTTTTCGAGGCTCTACGGCAGTCCTGCCACTGTTTGTAAGGTGTCAACGGCGCGACAGTGGTGTCTATGGATACGGCACACATCGAAGGACTGATCGGAATGCTGTTCGTTCTCGGACTCCTCGCCCTGATCGTGCTCCCGTCCGTGATCGGCCTCGCGCACGACCGTCGGGTGGACCGCCAGATCCGCGAGGCCGAACGGGCCCGCCTTGCGGCCGAGGGCCTCGGCGCGCGGGAGCGCCCGGTCCTCGGGCGGCGCTACTTCACCACCACGGTGACCCACCACTCCTGAATCCCCAGGCACGAGACCCGGCCCGTCTGGGCGGCGCACAACGGCCGCGTGGACTCCAGCCGGGTCCTGCCGTCCGCCACGGCCTTGAAGGCGGCGTTCGCGTCGCCGGGCTGCAGCACGATGCCGCTGTTGGTGGCCTGAAGGACGGAGCCCTTGGCGGTGACCGGTTTCCAGGGCCGCTTGGACGTCCCGTCCAGACTGATCCGGAGCGTGTCGCCGACCGCCAGGCAGACGGTACGGCCGCTGTCGCGGGCGTCGAGCGTGGCGTCGGGCGTACAGCCCGTGGAGCTCGGGGTGGGCGAGGTGGTGGGGGATGGAGAGGACGGGCTCGTGGGGGCCGGAGAGGACGGGCTCGTGGGGGTTGGTGACGACGAGGTCGTGGGGGTGGGAGAGGACGACACGCTGTTGCTTCCGCCGCCCTTGCCGCTGTCGGCCTGGCCGCCGCAGCCGGCGAGGACGAGGGCGAGCGCGGCGACGGCGAGGGTCGTGTGGGGGATCGATCGGCGCATGGGGGCCTCCTCTCCTCTTTGACGTGTCACCCACATGTTCGGATCCACGCCCGCGCATGCCGGATCCACACCCGCGCAGGCCGGATCCACGCCCGCGCATGCCGGAGCCCCGGCCGCGCATGCCGGAGCCCCGGCCGCGAAGGCGGCGACCGGGGCCCGGATCAAGCCGTGCTCAGCTCGTGGTGACGGCGGTGTCGTCGACGACGAAGCTGGTCTGGAGCGAGGAGTCCTCGACACCGCTGAACTTCAGGGTGACGGTCGAGCCCGCGTAGGAGCTCAGGTCGAAGGACTTCTGCACGTAGCCCGAGGCGGCGTTGACGTTCGAGTACGTCGCCAGGGTGGTCGAACCCGCGCTGACCGTCAGCTTGTCGTACGCCGTGCTGCCGGTCTCCGCGGTGTCGATGTGCAGGTAGAAGGTGAAGGTGGCCTTGCAGCCGCTCGGGACGGTCACCGACTGGGACAGCGTGTCGGTGTGGCTGGAGCCGTACCCGTCCAGCCAGGCGTAGTACGAGCCGCCGTGGGCGCTCTCGCTGCTGGAGTTGGTGATGACCCCGCTGGAGGCGGTCCAGGTGGTGTTGCCCGACTCGAAGCCGGGGTTGCCGAGCAGCTGCGTCGAGGTGCAGGTGCCGCCGCTGGAGCCGACCGTCCAGGAGAAGGAGGCCGAGCCGGAGGCGCCGGTCGAGTCCTTCGCGGTGACGGTGACCTGGTAGGTGCCCGCGGTGGACGCCGTACCGGAGATCAGGCCGGACGAGCTGCTGATGGACAGCCCGGTCGGCAGGCCGCTCGCGCTGTAGGTCAGCGTGGCCCCCGCGCTGTCGCTCGCCTTGATCTGCAGGCTGACCGAGCTGCCGGTCGTCGTCGACTGGCTGCCCGGGTTGGTGACGGTCACCGTGTTTCCGGAGGTGCTGCCCGAGGTGAAGGCGGTGGTGCCGTTCGGGGTGCCCCAGCCGGTCGGGCCGTCGTAGCCGGTGCCGGCGGTGCAGAAGTAGGACGTCGAGCAGGAGCCGTTGTTGCCGCTGGTGACGTCGTACAGGTTGCTGGTGTGGCTGTAGGGGTACTTCGCCGGGTAGTCGCTGGAGCCGGGGGTGCCGGCCAGGGCGTAGACGCCCGCGATGATCGGGGACGAGGCGCTGGTGCCGCCGTAGACCGCCCAGCCGGAACCGCCGTAGGTGTCATAGACCGCCACGCCGGTGGCCGGGTCGGCGACCGCGGAGACGTCGGCCTCCATGCGCTTGGAGCAGCCGGAGTCCGTCTGCCAGCTCGGCTTCGGGTCGTAGGCGGAGCAGCCGGAGCCGGTGCCCTCGGTGGAGCTGGTGTGCCACACCGACTCGGTCCAACCGCGGGAGTTGGAGGACGTGGACAGGGCCGTACCGCCGACCGCCGTCACGTACTGCGAGGTCGCCGGGTACTCGGCACCGTAGGCGGAGTCGCCGGCGGAGACGGTGATGGCGACACCCGGGTGCTTGAAGTACGAGGTGTCCTCGCTGGTCTGCGACGAGGACTCGGAGCCGCCCCAGCTGTTGGAGACGAACTTGGCGCCGAGCGACACGGCCTCGTTCTCGGCGATGCCGAGGTCGGTGTCGTTCGCGGAGTTGGCCTCGACGAGGATGATGTTGCAGTTCGGGCAGACGGCGCTGACCATGTCGATGTCGAGGGCCTCTTCACCGGCCCAGCCGGTGTCGTTGCTCGGCAGCGAGGTCGTCGAACCGGTCTGGCCGACCTGCTTGAAGCAGCCGTTGGCCACCGTGCACGCCGACAGGCCGTAGGTCGAGCGGTAAGTGGCCAGGTCCGAGGCCGCGTTGGGGTCGTTGTAGGCGTCGACCACGGCTACCGTCAGGCCCGAGCCGCCCGTCGAGGGCAGGTTGTAGGCGCTGTGCAGGTTGGCCGGGCTGAGGCCGGAGGGCGCGGCGGCGGCCACCGCGGAGGCCAGCCGCTGCCTGATGTCGGTCCGGCGCTGGGCGAAACAGGCCGCGTGGCCGGGGGTCGGCGTGCCGCACAGGTGCTGGGTCGGTACCTTCTGGCCCGCCTTGCCGGTGGAGTGGAACGTCTGCCGGGCGGGGGAGGTGAGGGCCTGGGCGTTCTGGGTGACGCGGGAGTGCGACGAGGTCGCCGTGGCCTGGGTCTGGACCTGGGCCTGGGTCGCCGGAGCGGCGACGAGTCCGGCGACGCCGAGGGCGAGGGCGGGGAGGGCTGCGGTCAGGAGTCTTCGCAGACTCCGTCGGGACTTCTCACGCATGGGGGTACTGCCTCCGTCGTTGGAGTGGGGTTCTCGACGCTGGTGGCAGGCCTGTGACGCGCGTAGCGGCGGCTGTGCGCGATTTTCGTCATGGGCATGACACATTGGGTTTACATGGAGCGTCCTGTGACATCGCTGTGGTGCGCTTGTGGTGCTGTTGTGGGTGACATGACAGGACGGCAGGAAGGTAGCCGGGGCGCGGGGCGGCGGAACAGATGCGCCGGAAGAACTTTGCCGCTCCATAGGAACTCCATGGACGACGGATGGATCCTTTATGGCCAGTCCAACACGGTCAACTCCGGCCACTGCGCGCGCCATCGGGCTGCCTTGGCCTCGTAGACGGTCCTCGGCGCGAGCACCGGATTGGGCCGTACGACGAGATTGAACACATCACTCAGCCCGTGCGGCGCATACACCCGCCACCGCCCGTCCCCCTCCAGCCGCACCCCCAGACAACAGGTCGTCGCAGCAAAACTGTCGATCGCCGCCTCACTGGACGCGTACGGCGGACAGGGCACCCCGAACTTCTCCTCGTACCAGAGGTGTACACGCGCCTCGTTGCGGATCTCGACCTCCGCCGGGAGGCCGGCGAAGACCTCCCGGCCGGCCTCGATCACGGCGTCCTCGGCCTCCCAGGACAGGTCACGGTCGTCGAAGTAGAAGACGTCGTAGTCCTTGATGCCATGGGCCGGCGGCCGGTCCGTGACGACGTTCCACACCGTCTGGAACAGGCACCCGGCCGTCAGATACCACCCGGGCAGGCCGAGCGTCGCGGTCCGCGCCAGCACCTCCGTCAGCACGTCGTTGCGGGACAACACCGTGCGCAGGGCGTCGAGTTGCTCATCGAGAGGGAGGCGGCCGATCATTCCCCTGGCTTACCACAGTCGGGTCCGTCAGAAGTCCTCGTCCAGGTCGACCGTGCCCTCCACCGCCACCTGGTAGGCCGAGGGGCGGCGTTCGAAGAAGTTGGTCAGTTCCTGGACGCCCTGGAGTTCCATGAAGGAGAAGGGGTTCTCGGAGCCGTACACGGGGGCGAAGCCGAGGCGGGTGAGGCGCTGGTCGGCGACGCACTCCAGGTACTGCCGCATCGACTCGGTGTTCATCCCCGGCAGCCCCTCGCCGCACAGGTCGCGGGCGAACTGCAGCTCCGCCTCCACCGCTTCCTTCAGCATGGCGGTCACCTGCTCCCGCAGCCGGTCGTCGAAGAGGTCCGGCTCCTCCTTGCGCACGGTGTCGACCACGTCGAAGGCGAAGGACATGTGCATCGTCTCGTCGCGGAACACCCAGTTGGTGCCGGTGGCGAGACCGTGCAGCAGACCCCGGCTGCGGAACCAGTACACATACGCGAAGGCGCCGTAGAA
Organism: Streptomyces sp. NPDC002144; assembly: GCF_053593695.1. Taxonomy (NCBI): domain Bacteria; kingdom Bacillati; phylum Actinomycetota; class Actinomycetes; order Kitasatosporales; family Streptomycetaceae; genus Streptomyces; species Streptomyces sp. NPDC002144. The sequence continues at coordinate 3,870 of NZ_JBSFDB010000084.1, read as the reverse complement.
GAACAGGCCCTCGATGCACGCGGCGAAGCAGATCAGGTTGAGCAGGAACCGGCGGCGGTCGGCCTGGGACTCCAGCCGGTCCAGGTTCTCCACCGAGTCCATCCACCGGAAGCAGAACTCCGCCTTCTCACGGATGGAGGGGATGCTCTCGACGGCGTCGAAGGCGGCCGCCCGGTCCTCCGGATCGGGAAGATAGGTGTCCAGCAGCGTCAGGTAGAACTGGACGTGGACGGCCTCCTCGAAGAGCTGGCGCGACAGATACAGCCGCGCTTCCGGGGAGTTGATGTGCTTGTAGAGGGTGAGCACCAGGTTGTTCGCCACGATCGAGTCGCCCGTGGCGAAGAAGGCGACCAGCCGGCCGATCAGGTGCTGCTCCATCGGGGACAGCTTCGCCAGGTCGGCCACGTCGGAGTGGAGGTCGACCTCCTCCACGGTCCAGGTGTTCTTGATGGCGTCCCGGTAGCGCTCGTAGAAGTCCGGGTAGCGCATGGGACGCAGCGTCAGCTCGAAGCCGGGGTCGAGCAGGTTCTGGTTGCTGGGCATTACTGGCAGGCCTCGCAGGACTCGGGGTTTTCCAGGGAGCAGGCGACGGCGTCCGCCGTCGGTACGGGCACCGTCGCCCGTGCGGCGCGGGCGATGCGGGTCGCCGGGCGGGAGCGGAGGTAGTACGTCGTCTTCAGGCCCTGCTTCCAGGCGTACGCGTACATCGAGGAGAGCTTGCCGATGGTCGGCGTCTCCAGGAAGAGGTTCAGGGACTGGGACTGGTCCAGGTAGGGCGTACGGGCCGCCGCCATGTCGATCAGGCCGCGCTGCGGGATCTCCCACGCCGTGCGGTACAGGCGTCGTACGTCCTCGGGGATCCATGCGAAGTCCTGCACCGAGCCGCCCGCCTCGCGCAGGGCCTCCCGGGTGCGGGCGTCCCAGACGCCGAGGTCCTTCAGCTCCCGTACCAGGTAGGAGTTGACCTGGAGGAACTCGCCGGACAGCGTCTCGCGCTTGAACAGGTTGGACACCTGCGGCTCGATGCACTCGTACACACCGGCGATGGAGGCGATGGTCGCGGTCGGCGCGATGGCGAGGAGGAGGCTGTTGCGCAGGCCGGTCGCCGCGATCCGCGCACGCAGCGCGGCCCAGCGCTCCGGCCAGGCGAGGTCGACGTCGTAGTGGTCGGGGTGCAGCACGCCCCGGGCGGTACGGGTCTTCTCCCAGGCGGGCAGCGGGCCGCTCCGCTCGGCGAGGTCCGCGGAGGCCTCGTACGCGGCGAGCATGACGCGCTCGGCGATCCGGGTGGACAGGGCCTTGGCCTCGGGCGAGTCGAAGGGCAGCCGCAGCTTGAAGAAGACGTCCTGCAGGCCCATCGCGCCCAGACCCACCGGGCGCCACTTGGCGTTGGAGCGGCCCGCCTGCTCGGTCGGGTAGAAGTTGATGTCGACGACACGGTCGAGGAAGGTGACCGCCGTGCGGACGGTCTCGTCCAGCCGCTCCCAGTCGAGGCCGTCGCCGGCCACGAAGGCGCCCAGGTTGACCGAGCCGAGGTTGCACACGGCCGTCTCACCGTCGTCGGTGACCTCCAGGATCTCCGTGCAGAGGTTGGAGGAGTGGACGACATGACCGGGGGTCGCCGTCTGGTTCGCGGTGCGGTTGGCGGCGTCCTTGAAGGTCATCCAGCCGTTCCCGGTCTGCGCGAGGGTGCGCATCATCCGGCCGTACAGCTCGCGGGCCGGGAGCGTCCTGCGGGCGAGCCCCGCCGCCTCCGCCTGCCGGTACGTCGCGTCGAACTCCTCGCCCCACAGGTCCACGAGTTCGGGCACGTCCGCCGGGGAGAACAGCGACCACCGCTCGTCGGCGTCGACCCGGCGCATGAACTCGTCCGGGATCCAGTGCGCGAGGTTCAGGTTGTGCGTACGGCGGGCGTCCTCACCGGTGTTGTCGCGCAGCTCCAGGAACTCCTCGATGTCGGAGTGCCAGGTCTCCAGGTAGACGGCCGCGGCCCCCTTGCGCCGGCCGCCCTGGTTCACGGCGGCGACGCTCGCGTCCAGCGTCTTCAGGAACGGGACGATGCCGTTGGAGTGGCCGTTGGTGCCGCGGATCAGCGAACCGCGGGCGCGGACGCGGGAGTAGGCGATGCCGATGCCGCCGGCGTGCTTGGAGAGACGGGCGACCTGGTGGTAGCGGTCGTAGATGGAGTCCAGCTCGTCCTTCGGGGAGTCGAGGAGGTAGCAGGACGACATCTGGGGGTGCCGGGTGCCGGAGTTGAAGAGGGTGGGGGAGGAGGGCAGGTAGTCGAGGCGGCTCATCAGGCCGTAGAGGGAGGCCACTTCGTCCAGGGCGCGGCGGCTGTCGTCCTCGGCGAGTCCGGCGGCCACCCTCAGCATGAAGTGCTGGGGCGTCTCGATCACCTTGCGGGTGATCGGGTGGCGCAGCAGGTAGCGGCTGTGCAGGGTACGCAGGCCGAAGTAGCCGAACCGGTCGTCCGCGCGGCGGTCGATCAGCGCGTCCAGACGGTCGGCGTGGACGCGCACGAACTCGGCCGTCCGGTCGGCGATCAGGCCCTCGCGGTGCCCCACCGCCACGGACTCGGTGAACGACGTGACGCCCTGCGAGGCGGCCTCGGCGGCGATGCCGATGGTCAGCAGCCGAGCGGCCAGCCTGCTGTAGGCGGGGTCCTCGGAGATGAGGCCCGCCGCCGCCTCGGTGGCCAGCTCGCGCAGCTCCGCCTCGTCGGCCTGCGCCGACCGGCCGCGCAGGGCCGCGGCGGCGACCCGGCCGGGGTCGGCGTCGGGAAGGTCGGCGGTGAACTCGGTCAGAGTCCGCAGCAGTGCGGTTCCCAGACCGTCGGTCTCCGTCGCCACTGAAGCCGGATCGGCTGGCGCGATGGTCACGTGGGGCTCTCCCTCGCTCGGCACGGGGCCTTGCGGGCAGGGGGCAGCACACGAGCGCGGCGCGCTTCGCGTCCACCGGCCCATTCCGCGAGGCCCGGACGTCAGGGCACCCGGGCCGGTGTGGCCGGGTGCGCTGTCGGCAGGTCCTCGGACTGACTCCGCGCACGGGTGTGCGCGGGTTCACCGTTGCGGGACAGTTCCGGATTCGCACCGGATTCCCCTGCGGCGACAGCGAGGTTGAGCATACATCTTGTGTCGGGTAGGAACAGCACCCCCATATGTTGTGTCGCGGCGACTTCGGAGCGTGTCAGAGCGTCAACTCGTAGGTGAGGAGCGTGAAGGCGTCACCGGGGATCGGGTTCCAGTCGCGGCCGGGTGCCCGGCGGAAGCCCAGGCGCTCGTAGATGCGGTGCGCGGCGTGCATCTTCTGCTGGGTGGACAGCACCACGCCGGTGCACTCCGAGGCTCGCGCGCGGTCGACGCAGGCCCGTACGAGGGCCTCGCCGGCGCCCTGGCCGCGGGCCGCGCCGGCCACGGCCAGCATGCGGATCTCGGCCTCTCCGGGGCGGGCCAGGTCGGCCATCGAGCCGCCGGCGGGGACGAAGGTGACGCCGCCGAGGAGGGTGCCGTCGCGGACGGCAACCAGCACGTCGGCGGCCGACGCCCGCTTGGCGACGTTCCGCAGCTCCTCCAGGTACCAGTCGCTCTCGCCGAAGGCCAGCAGACCGTCCTGCACGTAGGCCCCGGCGGTGATCTCGCCGAGGGTGCCGTACTCGCCGGGTTCCACCGGCCTGATCAGGATGTCCATGGACCCGAGTGTGCCGGACGGGCACGACAACGGGCCGCCGGATCCATCCGACGGCCCGCCGGCCGCGCCGTGTACGCCTCAGGGGCTAGGTCGTTTCTGATGGCTCTTGGTGGGCGGGGTGGATCTCCTAGTTGGCCGGGCAGGACGCCCGTATGGTGCGGCGACACGAGCTCACGGACG
>NZ_JBSFDB010000083.1:0-24651 GCF_053593695.1 Streptomyces sp. NPDC002144 | reverse complement strand
CAACTAACCTGCGGCTCCATGGACTCCAGGAGGCGCACGGTCGCGGAGCTGGTGGCCGGGCGGTGGGGCGACCACCGTCCTGGGCTGTGGTTCGACCCAAGGCGTGGGGCCCCTCGCTCCGTGAACCGCGCCGTCAGTGACCGAAGTCGAACCAGTTGACGTTCACGAAGTCCGCGGGCTGGCCGCTGGAGAAGGTCAGATAGACGTCGTGGGTGCCGGTGACCGCGCTGATGTTGGCCGGGATCGTCGTCCAGGACTGCCAGCCGCCGGTGTTGGCGACGGCGAAGCTGCCGACGGGTGTGCTGGTGGCGCTGTCGAGGCGTACCTGGACCAGGCCGCTCACCCCGCTCGCCGCGCCGCTCGCCACCCGGGCGTAGAACTGCCCGGCCGCCGTGGAGCCGAAGTTGACGCCCTTGTAGAGGGCCCAGTCGCCGTTGGCTATGTAGCCGACGTCCTGTCCACCGCCGGTGTCCGAGGTGGTCTCGGTGCTGACGCCGGACTGGCTGTCGTACGACTCCGCCTGGATGGCGCTGTAGGCGTCACGGTTGCCGGACGGCGGAGGAGTGGTGGTACCGCTCCCACTGGACGACAGCACCTGGACGTAGTCCACCAGCATCGGATGCCCGGACTCGGTGGCGCTGGTCGGTCCGCCGCCGAACGCGGCCGGGAAGGCGCCGCCCATCGCCACGTTCAGGATGACGAAGAAGCCGTGGTTGGTGGCGTTGGCCCAGGTCGTCGCGTCCACCTGACCGGCCGTCACCGTCTGGTAGGTGACCCCGTCGACGGAGAAGCGGATCGCCTCGGGGCTGACCGAGCGGTCCCATTCCATGGTGTAGGTGTGGAAGCCCGACTGGCAGGTCGTGTTGGGGCAGGCCGTCGAACTGCCCAGGCCTGTCGTCTCGTTGCAGGGGCCGCCCGAGGCCGTGCCGCAGTGCATGGTGGCCCAGGTCTTGTTGATGCCGTTGACGTTCTCCATGATGTCGAGCTCGCCGACGCTCGGCCAGTTCTGGTAGTTGCCCCGGTAGGGCGCGCCCAGCATCCAGAACGCCGGCCAGTAGCCGGCCGCCGCGTTCCCGGTCACGTTGGGCATCTGGATCCGTGCCTCGACGCGCAGCTTGCCGCCCGCCGGGGGCTGGAAGTCGGTGCGGTTGGTCTCGATACGGCCCGAGGTCCAGTTGCCGGCCGCGTCCCGGATCGGGGTGATCTTCAGGTTGCCGCTGCCGTCGAGGGCGACGTTGCTGGTGCTGCTGGTCATCGTCTCGACCTCGGAGGTGCCCCAGTTGGCGGGGCCGCCCGGATACGAGGTTCCGGTGTCGTACTGCCAGTTGGAGGTGGAGACGCCGGTGCCGGCCGAGCCGTTGAAGTCGTCGAGGAAGACCTGGGTCCAGCCCGACGGGGGTGTGGGGGCGGAGGCGTCGGCGGACTGGGTGGCGGCCGTGGCGAGCGCGGCCGCCAGGCCGAGCGTGCTGAGGACGGCGACGAGCGCGCGTCGCCGTCTCGGTGTGCCGGAGCTTGCACTCATGGGGGTGCCTCTCGGGTACGGGGATGGCTGCGGGGTGCCGATTGAGAGCGCTCTCAAAGTGGCCCCAATGTGCTCCCGCCCACACCGGTCGTCAAGACTTAAAACAAGGAAAGTCCTTCCGGCGCGGGTGAGTTCACCCCATGAATGGCGTTTGGTGCTAGACGGCGCTCCCCGCCTTCCACCGGGCCCACGACAGGTTCCAGCCGTTGAGGCCGTTGGCCGGATCCACCGTGCGCTCGCCGGAGTTCCTGACGATGACGACATCCCCGAGCATCGAGCTCTTGTAGAACTTGTAGCCGTCCACGGAGGGGTCGTTCGCGCCCTTCGCGTCGTGCAGGCCGACGCAGCCGTGACTGGTGTTCTCGTGGCCGAACACCGAGGCGGACGCCCAGTAGTTGCCGTGCACGAAGGTGCCCGAGGTGGTCAGGCGCTGGGCGTGCGGCACGTCCGGGATGTCGTACTCGTCGCCGAGGCCGACCGTGGAGGACTCCATCCGGGTCTGCTGGAACCGCTCGCTGATCACCATGATCCCGGACCAGGTGGTGTGCTGGGCGTTGCCGCCGGAGACCGGGTAGGTGGCGATGGTCTCCCCGTCCCGCTCGACCACCATCTTCTTGGCCGCCAGGTCGACGGTGCTGATCTGGGCGCGGCCGATGTGGAAGGTGACGTCCTTGTGCTGGACGCCGTAGACGTGCTCGGCGCCCTGGACGTCCTTCAGCCGCAGGCTGAGGGTGATCTTCGTGCCGGACGCCCAGTACGTCTCGGGCCGGAAGTCCAGCCGGGTGTCGCCGAACCAGTGGCCCACCACCTCGACGGCGGGCTCGGCGGTGACGGTGATGGCCTTCTGCACGGCCGCCCTGTCCTTCACGGCGTGCGTGAAGTTGACCGACACGGGCATGCCGACGCCGGAGGTCGAGTCCGCCTCGGGCGTGAAGTAGCCGACGAAGATCGCGCCGGGCGACTTGGTGGTGAAGGTCGCGGTGCGCGCCGAGCCGCCCTCCGGGGTGGCGGTCACCGTGTACTTCGTGCCCGAGTACGGGTTTCTCGCCGACGTCCACCGGGTCCTGGCCGCGTTGAACGAACCGGCCAGTGTCGAGCCGTCGTTGCCGGTGACCTTGACCGACGCGAGCGTGCCGTCGGTCACGGTGACCTCGACCGGGTTCGCGAAGTCGGCCTTCCTGGTGCCGTCGGCGGGGGTGACCGAGACCGTCGGCCTCCTCGCCGCCGCCTTCGCGGACGCGGCGGGCGTGGCCGTGTCCTCGGAGGCGCCCGCCGAACCGCTGCACCCGCTCAGTACGGCGGCGGCCGGTACGACGCCGAGCGCGCCGAGCACACCGCGCCGGGACCACCTCCCCGACCGCTGCGGGGACCGGTTCGATATGTGCGAGACGCCCACGGCAGGCCTTCCTGGGATTTCCACCTTGTCCGGATGGATCCTGCGCCGCGCGTATGTGCTGATCCTTTGAAAGGCCGGGCCGCTTCCTGAGATTCCGGTGAGGACTCCCCGGGGGCCCGGCCGTTTCCGTGCGTGCCTTCCTGCTTCAGAGGTGCGCCGGCTCGACCGGCCTTGGAGCCTCCTCGCTCACCCCGAACCGCTCGTGCGCCCGCCGCAGCGGCCTCGGCGCCCACCACGCCCGCGGCCCCAGCAGCGCCATCGTCGCCGGGACCAGCAGCATCCGTACGACCGTCGCGTCGATCAGAACCGCGAGGGTCAGCCCGAGGCCGATCTGCAGGATCGGGGAGAAGCCGCCGGTCATGAAGGCGCCGAAGACGACGGCCAGCAGCAGCGCGGCGCAGGTCACCACGCGCCCGGAGCGGCGCAGACCGGTCACCACGGCCTCCTGGTCGTCCCCGGTCAGCCGGCGCGCCTCGCGCATGCGGGCCAGGATGAACAGCTCGTAGTCCATGGCCAGTCCGAAGGCGATGGCCACGATCAGCGGTGGCGCGGTCAGACTCAGGGCGCCCAGACCCTCGGCGCCCAGCGCCCCGGCCAGATGACCGTCCTGGAAGACCCACACCACCACACCGAGCGCGGCGCCCAGGCTGAGCAGCGTGGTCAGGATCGTGCGCAGTGGGATCAGTACCGAGCCCGTGAAGGCGAACAGCAGCGCGAAGATGCCGACGAGCACGGTCAGGGCGGCCCAGGGCGCCCGGTCGGCGAGCATCGCGCGGAAGTCCACGAGACGGGCGGCCTGCCCGGTGACCTGGACCGGCTCCGCGCCACGCAGCTCCCGCACCCGCTTCACCAGGCCGGTGGCCGCCGCGCCGTCGACCGGGCCGGGCGGCTGCAGTTGTACGATCGTCGCCCCGCCCGGCAGCGCACGGGTCTGGGCCGTCGGGGACAGGGCGCGGATCCGGTCGGCGGTCGCCGCGTCGGTGCCGGGCCTCAGGACGACCGTGACCGGCGAGACGCCCGTGCCGGGCGGGAAGTGGGCGCCCACGGTGTCGTACAACTGCCGTGCCTCGGTGCTCGAGGGGAGCTGGGTGGCGTCACCGATCTCGATCCGCATGCCGGTGACGGGCAGGGCGAGGACCAGCAGGGCCGGTACGACGGTGGCGAGCACGGCGATCCGGCGGCGGGCGGCGAAGCGCGCCAGGCGGGCGAAGATGCGGCCCTCCTCGCCCGGTGGCCGTGTCCTCGCGGGGGCGATCCGCGCGCCGAACCGCGTCAGCAGTGCCGGCAGCAGCGTCACCGCGGCGAGCATGTCGACGACCACGACCGCCGCCACCGCGAGGCCCATGCTGCGCAGGAACACGCTCGGGAAGACCAGCAGTCCGGTGAGGCTGACGGCGACCGTGAGCCCGGAGAACAGCACGGTCCGCCCGGCCGCCGCGACCGTACGGTGCACGGCCTCGACCACGTCCTCGGTGTGCCGGCGTTCCTCCCGGAAGCGGACCAGCATCAACAGGGCGTAGTCCACGGCGAGTCCGAGCCCCAGCATGGTGGTGACCTGGATCGCGTACACCGAGACGTCGGTGACCTGGCTGAAGCCGAACAGCGCCAGGAACGCGCCCGCGATCCCGCTGACCGCGATCACGAGCGGCAGCCCGGCCGCGCGCAGTCCGCCGAACACCACGAGCAGCAGGGCGAGTACGACGGGCAGGGAGATCAACTCGGCGTCGCGCACGTCCTCCTGGGCCCGTTCGCCGAGCTGCTTGCCGAGCAACGGGCCGCCGCTGACGTGCACGTCGGGCGCCTCGATCCGCTTGATGCGCGCGGCGGCCGCGTCGACGGCCTGCTCCTCGGCGTCGTCGCCGAGACCGCCCTCGAGGGTGACCGGGACGATCAGGGCGCGCCCGTCGCGCGCCGTGAGCCCGCGGGTGGTGTACGGATCCGGTACGGCGGCGACCCCGGGAACGCGACGCACGTCGGCGACGGCCCGTTCGACCTGGGTGCGCAGGCCGGCGTCGGTCACCGCGACGCCCGCCACGACCCCGGTGATCGACTCACCGGTCGGATCGGTCCGGTCGAGGTACTGGGCCGCGTGCTCGGACTCGGTGCCGGGGACGTCGGGCACGTTGTCGGAGAGCCGCCCGAAGACGCCCGTCCCGAGCCCGAAGCCGAGCAGCAGGAAGAGCAGCCAGAGCAGGATCACGGTCAGCGGACGGCGGGTGGCCGTCCGGGCGAGGACGCAGAGCACGGTCCCTCCCAGCGGGGCGTCGGTGGACATGCCCTCAGGCTCGTGCGGGCGGGGGCGCCCCCGGATCGCCGGAGCGAGCGGTTTCGAGTCCTCGGCCGCACGGGGGAGACGGGGGTGCGGCTCACTCTCCAGGGGGAGGCGGGAATCGTTCCGGTCGCGGCGGAGGTTGACCGACGCACCACACCCGGCCGTCGAGGAGCGCCCCGTGTCCGAGGAATCCCCCGTCCGCGAACTCCGTCTCGTCGTCACGGCGACCGACTACGACGAGGCGCTGCGCTTCTACCGGGACGTCCTCGGCCTTCCCGAGCGTGCCGCCTTCTCGTCCCCCGACGGCCGGGTCACCATCCTGGAGGCGGGCCGGGCCACCCTGGAGCTGACCGATCCGGGGCACGCCGCCTTCATCGACGAGGTGGAGGTGGGGCGGCGCGTGGCCGGGCGGATCCGGGTCGCCTTCCAGGTGGACGACTCCACCGCCGTCACGGCACGGCTCGCCGCCGCCGGAGCCGACGTCCTCGCCGAACCGACCCGCACGCCCTGGAACTCCCTGAACTCGCGCCTGGAGGCCCCGGGTGCGCTCCAGCTGACCCTCTTCGAGGAGCTCGGCTAGGGAGCCCCGGGTGCCACCAGACCCGTCTCGTACGCGCAGATCACCGCCTGGACCCGGTCCCGCAGGCCGAGCTTGGCCAGGACGTTGCTGACGTGGGTCTTGACGGTGTGCTCGCTGACGAAGAAGGCCGTGGCGATCTCGGCGTTGGACAGGCCGCGGGCCAGCAGCCGCAGGGTCTCCACCTCGCGGGCGGTCAGGACCTCCAGACGCTGCGGGGTGGCCGAGGCGGCGGTCTCCTCCCGGCGGCGCCGGACGACGTCCGCGACGAGGCGCCGGGTCACCGTGGGCGCGAGCAGGGAGTCGCCGGCCGCGACCACGCGCACGGCGTGCACCAGGTCGTCGCGGCGCACGTCCTTGAGGAGGAAGCCGCTGGCGCCCGCGTACAGCGCCTCGTACACGTACTCGTCGAGGTCGAACGTCGTCAGCATGACGACCTTGCACGCGGACTGGGCGCACACCCGCCGGGCCGCCTCCAGTCCGTCCATCTCCGGCATGCGGATGTCGAGGAGCAGCACGTCCGGCGCGTGCCGGTGCACCGCCGCGACCGCCTCGGCGCCGTCCCCGGCCTCCGCGACGACCTCGATGTCCTGCTGGGCTTCGAGGATCATGCTGAACCCGCTGCGCACGAGTTCCTGGTCGTCGGCGACGACCACACGGATGCTCACCCCAGCGCCGCCTGCCGGTCCGCCGCGACGGGCAGCCGTACGGCGACCCGGAAGCCGCCGTCCGGTCCCCGACCGGTGTCCGCGCTGCCTCCGCAGGCGGCGGCCCGCTCCCGGATGCCGATGAGCCCGTGTCCGCCGCCCGGCCCCGCCGGGCCCCGTCCGTCGTCGGTCACCGTCAGGGTCAACGCGTCCTCCGTCCAGTCCAGTTCGACCGTCGCCGAGGCAGCGTACGCATGCTTCACGGTGTTCGTCAGCGCCTCCTGCGCCACCCGGTAGGCGGCGACCTCCACGTCCGGCGGCAGCGCCCGCGGCTCGCCCGTCGTGCGCAACTCCACGCGCAGACCGGTGGATTCACCGACCCGGCGCACCAGCCCGGGCAGGGCCGCCGTCCCCGGCTGGGGTGAAGTACCGTCGCGGGGCTCCTCCTTGAGCACGCCGAGGATCCGCCGCAGCTGCGCCATCGCGTCCCGGCCGGCCGTCGCGATCGCGTCGAAGGCGGCCTCCGCGCGCTGCGGATCGCTGCGCACCACGACCGGTCCCGCCTCCGCCTGCACCACCATCAGGCTCACCGCGTGGGCGAGGACGTCGTGCATGTCCCGGGCGATCCTGGCCCGTTCCTGGGCGATGGCCCGTGCGGTGTCCGCGGCCCGCTCGCCCTCCAGCCGCCGGGCCCGGTCCTCGACCGCGTCGGTGTACGCGCGCTGCACCCGGGCGAGCGTGCCGAGCCCGTACGCGCACAGGATCGTCAGCAGATGGAAGGCGTACTCGAAGGGCCGCGCGTTCTCCTTGTGCTGCATGGTCAGCGTCGTGCCGAGCAGCCAGCCCGCCAGCATCAGGCGGCGCTGCCAGGCGGGCGAGCGGGCGGCCAGCGTGTACAGCACGACGAGGCCGCCCCACACCACGTCCGGTGGGGGCGCGTGGTAGACGGCCATCGCGGGCGTCGCCGCGGAGATCACCCACGCGGTGGCGAAGGGCGCGCGCCGCCGCCACACCAGCGGCACCGCGGTCGCCGTGCCGAGCAGCCAGCCCTGCCAACTGAGGCGGTCGTCGCCCTCGTCGGGAAACAGCCACTGCAGGGACACGGCGAACAGCACGAGCGCGGCGAGGGCGGTGTCGACGACGTACGGATTCGCGGCACGCACCCGCGCGGCGATCCGCGCGATCCAGGAGGACGGGGACATGAGCGGCTCCTCGGACAAGGGCCGTTCCAGTATCCCGAGGAGCGCAGGCGTGCGCCTCGCCGATGAGAGGGATATGCGACCGGAGGAACAGGGACCGTCAGCCCTCGCGATGTCGCTCACGGCTCCTTCGGCGGCCGCCAGCCCAGCGCTCGGGAGATTCCTCGGGCCGCGAGCCGTACCGCCGGTATGAGGACCGGGATCTGGGCGTCGGTCTGCGGTACCACCACCGACACCGCGGCCGTCACCGTGCCGCCCGGTCCGCGTACCGGGGCGGCCACCGACAGGGCGTCGTCGGTGACCTGCCGGCTGCTCACCGCGACCCCCGTGCGCCGTACCTCGGCCAGCACCCGGCGCAGCCGTGCCGGGTCGGTGATGGTGTACGGCGTGAAGGACGCGAGCGGGCCCGCGCAGTACTCGTCCTGGGAGTCCGGGTCCGCGTGCGCCAGCAGCGCGAGCCCGACCCCCGTGGCGTGCAGCGGCCAGCGCGCGCCGACCCGGATGTGCACGCCGACCGCCGACCGCCCCGACAGCCACTCGATGTAGACGACCTCGCTCCCGTCCCGCACCGCCATCTGCACGTTCTCGTGGGTGGCCTCGTACAGGTCCTCCAGGTACGGCAGGGCGATCTGCCGCAGGGCCAGTCCGCGCGGGGCGAGTGCCGCGACCTCCCAGAGCCGGAGCCCGACGTGGTAGAGGCCGGACGTGTCCCGCTCCAGCGCGCCCCAGTCGGTGAGCGCGCCGACCAGGCGGTGCGCGGTGGTGAGGGTCAGCCCGGCCCGCCGGCTGATGTCCGTCAGGGACAGCGCCGGGTGCTCGTGGTCGAACGCGGCGAGCACGGACAGCAGCCGGTCGGGCGCGGAGCGGAGGGTCATGGCCGGGCGTCTCCCGGGTGCGCGAGGTCGTAGGGGCGGGGGTAGGGGGCGGGGCGGTAGTTCACGTACCGGGCCGCGGACGTCGAATCCTCGCGCGCGGCACGGGAGTTGAGGACCGCCGGCGAGGTGTCCCAGCGGCCCGTGTCGAGGCGGTGCTCCAGGGTGTGCAGAGCCCCCAGCATCTCGCCGGAGGTGAAGGCGCAGTGTCCGGGGCCGTCGACGTACGCCTGGCTGAGCAGCCGGCCGGAGCCGGCCGCGGTGGCGGCCCGCTTGTAGGCGCTCTCGGCCTGGACCGGGATCAGTCCGTCGCCGGTGGTGTGGATGTCGAGCTGCGGGTCGCTCAGCCGGCCGCCGAACACACTGGTGTGCCGCATCCACCGCACGGCCGCGGGGTCGGCGGAGATCCGGGGGGCGCGGTTCAGTGCCGCGAGGTCGGTGCGCAAGGGCAGTCCCGCCTCCTTGTAGAGCTCCGTCACCTCTTTGTACAGCGGGGACCGGCCCAGCATCGCGGTGTAGTCGACGCCGGTGTTCCAGGACATGCTGCCCCCGGCCCGGCTCTCCGCCTCCTGCCGCCAGCTGAAGGCGGGCAGCTGCAGCAGACCCGATACGGCCGTGTACTGGTTGCGCTCCTGGCCGTCCCAGTCCGTCGGGCCCGGCCGGCTCTGGGCGGGGTCGTTGTGGCCGGGGATGTCGTGCAGGGCGGCGGCGAGCGCGATGCGGGCGCGGCCGGCGGCGCTCTGCTGGGCCGCGGAGACCTTCGAGGTGAGGGCCTTGGCCGCGCTCACGGCCGCCGCCTGGTCGGCGAAGCCGGTGAGCGGGATGTTCTCGCCGGGCGCGAGCAGGGTCCGCAGGGCGAAGACGGGGTCGAGGGTGCTGTTCCAGTTGGCGACCCCGCCCTGGACCAGCCCGCACATCGACAGCGAGCCGTCGAAGCGGTCCGCGTGCCGCTCGGCGAGGGTGGTGGTGACCAGGCCGCCGTACGAGGTGCCCCAGGCGATGGTCCGCCGGGCGGTGCCGAACTCGGCGGTGAACAGGTCGAGGGTGGCGAGCTGGTCCGGTACCGCCTGGGTCACCGCCCAGCCGGTCGTGGCGTACGAGGAGCCGATGAGCGCGTAGCCCTCGCCGAGCAGCTTGCCGGCGGTGGTGGCGTCGGGGGAGTCCTGCGCCGGGTTGGGCGCACCGGCGGGGCGGTAGCCGTGGCTGTAGAGCAGCACGGTGCCGTTCCAGTGGGCGGGCACGTCCATCGAGTACGTGGCGCCCGAGGGGAGCCGGCCTTCGACATGGGCGTCCGTGGCCGCCTGGGCGGGTACGGCGGCGGTCGCGCCCAGGGTGAGGGTCAGCGCGGCGAGGCGGATGCGGGTCTTCACGTGAGGTCCCTTCCGGTGGGGCGTGCGGGACGAAACCCCGGTGAAGTTAGGCACTCTTTATTCGGCAGTCAATAACTTGCACACCATCGACCCCCGCGGAGTGCGCGCGCGAGGTCAGCCCAGTCCGTCCTCGGCGATCCGCAGCAGCAGCGTGTGCAGCGTCTCCCGCTCGGCCGGACCGAGGGGGCCCAGCAGGTCGTTGGTCACGCGCAGGCCCGCCTCGTCCGTGTCGCGCAGGAAGGCGCGGCCGTCCCCGGTCAGGACGACGATGCGGCTGCGGCGGTCGTCTGGGGAGGGGCGGCGCTCGGCGAAGCCCAGCTTCTCCAGGTCGTCGACCAGGCCGACGATCGCGCTCGGGTCGTACCCGAGCCGGGTGCTCAGCTCGCGCTGCAGGGCCCCCTCGGAGCCGGCGAGGAAGCGCAGGACGGCGTAGTGCCGCAGCCGCAGCCCCGACTCCTGCAGGAACGTGTTGAACAACTGCCCCGAGCGCAGGCCGAGCCGGTAGAGCAGATAGCCCGTGTCCGCGTGCAGCGTGCGCATCCAGGGCTCGTCGGCGTCGATCGAGGCTGCGTTCTTGGCGTGCTGTCGGCTGATGGCGGGCTCCCTGGTCTCGGCCCCGCGAGGGGCGCGCTTCTCGGTGCAGATTCCAGCATGTCCCACCCGGAGGTCGCCAACAACTATTGACGTCAACAATTATTGCTCTTAGCTTCGATCTCGAAGCCGCAGCCCATGTTGAAGGGACTCCACCCGTGCCCAGCATCGATCTCACCGGCAAGGTCGCCGTCGTCACCGGCAGCGGCCGGGGCCTCGGACTGGCCTATGCGCACGCCCTGGCCGCCCACGGCGCGTCCGTCGTCGTCAACGACGTGGACGAGGCCGTGGCCGAGGCGGCCGTGAAGTCCATCACCGAGGCGGGCGGCAGGGCCGTCGCCGAGGTCGTCCCGGTCGGCACCTCCGAGGCCGCGGACCGCCTGGTGAACCGGGCCGTCGAGGAGTTCGGGCGGCTGGACGTCCTGGTCACCAACGCCGGCATCCTGCGTGACAAGGTGCTGTGGAAGATGACCGACGACGAATTCGACGCGGTGATCACCACCCACCTCAAGGGCACCTTCACCTGCGCCCGCGCCGCCGCCGTCCGCATGCGCGAGCAGGGCGAGGGCGGCACCCTGATCCTGGTCGGCTCCCCGGCCGGCCAGCGCGGCAACTTCGGGCAGACGAACTACGCCGCCGCCAAGGCCGGCATCGCCGCCATGGCCCGCACCTGGTCGATGGAGCTGGGCCGGGCGAACATCACCGTCAACGCGATCGTCCCGGTGGCCGCCACCGCGATGACCGAGACCATCCCCGCCTTCGCCCCGTACATCGAGGCCCTGAGGAACGGGCAGCCCTTCCCGGACTTCCTGCGCAAGGGCGAGGGCTTCGGCACCCCCGAGGACTGCGCGGCCCTCGTGCCCTTCCTCGCCTCCGAGGCCGCCCGCCAGATCACCGGCCAGGCCATCGGCATCGGCGGCGACAAGGTGGCACTCTGGTCGCATCCGCAGGAGATCAGGGCGGCGTACGCCGACGGCGGCTGGACCCCGCAGGGCCTGGCCGACGTCTGGGCCACCTCGGTCGGCGCAGAGCCGCAGAGCGTCGGCATCCCGGCGCCCAAGTTCCCGGAGGCGTGATGTCCCCCTCGATGAACGTCGACGACCTCGTCGCGATCGACGTCCACACCCACGCGGAGGTCTCCTCCAAGGGGCACTCCTCCCTGGACGACGATCTGCACGACGCCTCCTCCGCCTACTTCAAGGTCGAGGGCAAGCGGAAGCCGACTCTCGAGGAGACGGCCGCCTACTACCGGGAGCGGAGGATGGCAGCCGTGATCTTCACGGTGGACGCCGAGTCCGCGACCGGCACCGCGCCCGTCCCGAACGAGGAGGTCGCCGAGGCCGCCGCCGCCAACGCGGACGTCCTCATCCCCTTCGCCTCCATCGACCCCTTCCGCGGCAAGGCCGGCGTGAAGCAGGCCCGCCGCCTGGTCGAGGAGTACGGGGTCAAGGGCTTCAAGTTCCACCCGAGCATCCAGGGCTTCTTCCCCAACGACCGCTCGGTGGCGTACGACCTGTACGAGCTGATCGAGGAGACGGGCACCATCGCCCTCTTCCACACCGGCCAGACGGGCATCGGCGCCGGTGTCCCCGGCGGGGGCGGCATCCGCCTGAAGTACTCCAACCCGCTCCACGTCGACGACGTCGCGGCCGACTTCCCGCATCTGAGGATCATCCTGGCGCATCCGTCCTTCCCCTGGCAGGACGAGGCCCTCGCCGTCGCCACGCACAAGCCGGGCGTGCACATCGACCTGTCCGGCTGGTCGCCGAAGTACTTCCCGCCGCAGCTCGTGCAGTACGCGAACACGCTGCTGAAGGACAAGGTCCTCTTCGGCTCCGACTTCCCCGTCCTGACCCCCGACCGCTGGCTCGCCGACTTCGAGAAGCTGCCGGTCAAGGACGAGGTCAAGCCGAGGATCCTCAAGGAGAACGCCGCCCGCCTGCTCGGGCTGGCCAAGCCGTAAGGGGCCGTAGATGCGCAACGAGGGACTGGGGTCGTGGCCCGCACGCCGGGCCCGCAAGACCCCGCACCGCACCGCCCTGATCCACGGCGGCACCTCGCTGACGTACGCGCAGCTGTACGACCGCACCACCCGCCTCGCCCACGCCCTGCGCTCGCGCGGCATCCGGCGCGGCGACCGCATCGCCTACCTCGGCCCGAACCACCCCTCCTACCTGGAGACCCTGTTCGCGGCGGGCACGCTGGGCGCGGTGTTCGTGCCGCTCAACACCCGCCTCGCGGGCCCGGAGATCGCCTTCCAGCTCGCCGACTCCGGCGCGAAGGCGCTCGTCTACGGCCCCTCGCACGCGGGGCTGGTCGCCGGGCTGCCGGGCGACACCGACGTACGGGCGTACGTCGAGGTGGGCGCGGAGTACGAGGAGGCGGTGGCCGGCGCCCCGGCCGAACCGGTCGACGAGCCGGTCGCCCCCGACGACACCTGCATCATCATGTACACCTCGGGGACGACCGGCCGCCCCAAGGGCGCCATGCTCACCCACGCCAACCTGACCTGGAACGCGGTCAACGTCCTCATCGACCACGACCTGATCGCCGACGAACGCGCCCTGGTCTCCGCGCCGTTGTTCCACACGGCCGGCCTGAACATGCTGACGCTGCCGGTGCTGCTGAAGGGCGGCACCTGCGTCCTGGTCGAGGCCTTCGACCCGAACGCCACCTTCGACCTGATCGAGGAACACCGGATCACCTTCATGTTCGGTGTGCCGACCATGTTCGAACAGGTGGCCCGGCACCCGCGCTGGCCCGACGCGGACCTGTCCTCCCTGCGCCTCCTGACCTGCGGCGGCTCCCCGGTCTCCACACCGCTGATCGCCGCGTACCAGGAGCGCGGGCTGACCTTCCTGCAGGGTTACGGCATGACGGAGGCGTCCCCCGGCACGCTCTTCCTGGACGCGGAGCACGCCGTCAGCAAGGCGGGCTCGGCGGGCGTGCCGCACTTCTTCAGCGACGTGCGGGTCGTCCGGCCGGACCTCACACCCGTCGACGTCGGCGAGACCGGCGAGGTCGTGGTCCGCGGGCCGCACGTCATGCCCGGCTACTGGGGGCTGCCCGAGGAGAGTGCCGCCTCCTTCGCGGACGGCTGGTTCCGCAGCGGGGACGCGGCCCGGGTCGACGAGGACGGGTACGTCCACATCGTCGACCGCATCAAGGACATGATCATCTCCGGGGGCGAGAACATCTACCCCGCCGAGATCGAGGACCTGCTCCTCGCCCACCCCGGCATCGTCGAGTGCGCGGTCATCGGCGTGCCCGACGAGAAGTGGGGCGAGGTGCCGCGGGCGGTCGTCGTCCCCCGCGAGGGCGTCCGGGTGGACCCCGACGAGGTGCTGGCCTCGCTGGCCGGACGCCTCGCCAAGTACAAGATCCCGAAGTCGGTGGTGCTGGCGGACGAACTGCCGCGCACCGCCTCCGGGAAACTCCTCAAGTCCCGTGTCCGCAACCGGTACGGCAACAGTTAAGGAACTCCATGAGCATCACCGTCAACGGCATCGACGAACTGAAGAAGCTCGCGGGCAGCGACCTCGGCACCAGTGAGTGGATCGAGGTCACCCAGGAGCGGATCAACACCTTCGCCGACGCCACCGGCGACCACCAGTGGATCCACGTGGACCCCGAGAAGGCCGCCGAGGGCCCCTTCGGCGCCCCGATCGCCCACGGCTACCTCACCCTCTCCCTCTTCATCCCGCTGTTCACCGAGCTGCTGGACGTCCAGGGCGTCACCACGAAGGTCAACTACGGCCTGAACAAGGTCCGTTTCCCCTCACCGGTGAAGGTCGGCTCGCGCATCCGCCTGGTCGGCAAGCTGGCGGAGGTCGAGGAGGTGCCGGGCGGGGTGCAGATCACCGTCGACGGCACCATCGAGATCGAGGGCGGCACCAAGCCGGCCGCCGTCCTGCAGAGCCTGTCCCGCTTCTACGCCTGATCGGGGCGGACCGGCACCAGGTCGAGAAGGCGCGTCGCGGCGTCCCGGGCGGGCGGTGTGAGCTGGTCGTACACCGCCCGGAACGTCTTCTCCGCCCCCTCCGCCGGCCAGTCGTCGGGCAGGTGCTTCACCGGCAGTCGGGGGTCGCGGCGGATGATCCGCAGCCACTCCGCCTGGAGGACGAGCCGCCGGGCCAGGGCGTCCTCGGGGGCCGCCGTCGCGGTCTCCCAGGGCTGCCAGCGCCGCACGAACTCCTGGTAACCGGCGCCCAGTTCGGACAGGTCCCAGGTCTCCTCGATCATCGCGCCGATGTCCGTGCCGGCGTCGGCGTGCGCGCGGAAGACCTTGACATGGGCCGACAGGCCCAGCTCGGAGACCAGCTCCGAGACGTCGACCTCGCCGGGCGCCAGCCACAGACCGCTGAACAGCGGGCCGAAACCGCTCCAGGTGAGCTTGGAGCGCAGGTCGTGACGCTGGCGCTGCCAGGACTCCGGCAGCGAGAAACCGAGCAGGGTCCAGGTGCCGTCCCAGTCCCGGTTGACGGCACCCGTCTGCCAGATGCGCCGCTCGCCGTCGCGCAGGACCGCCGTGGAGTGCTCGGTGAGCCCGAAGTACATACGGCGGCCCTCGCGCTGGCGCCGCAGCAGGTCACGCTTGACCATCCGGGTCAGCGTCGACCGCGTCGCCTGCTCGCCCACGCCGGCCCGCTCGAACACGTCGATCACGCTGCCCGAGTACACACAGACGTCCCGTCCCAGCACCTGGTCGCCCAGGAAGGTGAGCAGCAGGGACTGGGGCCGCAAGGACGATTCCTCACCGTTCATGCGGCCCACGGTACGACGTCATCGATCAGTGCGGCTCAGCCACCCGCCACGTCGACGAAGACCGGGTTCGAGTAGAACCAGGTGTCCGCCCACGGGTCACCGTTTCCGGGTTCGTGCGGGACCGGCCCGTGCGGGTCCACGGACGCGCCCAGGTAGCCGGCGCCGTGCCGGTTGCCGTCGCTGCCGCGCAGCCGGACGTAGAAGGACTCGTCCCCGGCGGTGAGCGGGACGCGCAGGGTGTACGTCCCCTTGCGGCCCGAGACGTCCCTGCTCTGGACGACCCTGGTGTCCGGGGCCTTCCAGGTGTCCCGGTCGGTCACCGGTCCGCGCACCGCGCCCCGGATCACGTCCACGTGCGCCAACTCCGGGAGGATGCCCTGCGGGTTGGCCCGGGAGGCGGTCGTGACGGTGACGTACAGGGTGATCCTCTCGCCCTTGCGGACGCGCAGCCGGCCGCCCAGCGTCACGCCCCGGCCGGCGTCGCAGTCCCGCTTCACCCGGACGTCCAGTCCGTCGAGCAGATGCCCGTGGTCCAGCCAGACCCGGCCCGCGCGCAGGCCGGCCATCACGGCGCGGTAGCCGTAGCGGGTCACGCCGACGTGGGTGCGGCTGAACTCGCCCGGCCAGAAGTCGCTGCCCGGCTGGGGGGTGTCGGTGTTCACCGGGTCGGGCAGCTTGCCGGTGTTGTCGAAGTTCTGCCCGGCCGGCCAGTCGCCGTTCTTCCAGGTGTCGAAGACCGTGCGGTGGTTGTCGGAGTTGGTGGTGATCGTGAAGAGGCGGCCCTCGGCGAGCATCGCGTCCCACAGGCCGCCGACCGTCGCGGTGGCCCAGTCGAAGCCGCCGTACGTCAGATAGGCGTCCGCCGGGTAGCCCGCCCAGGACTGCGCGGACGGCTTGTTCTCGTACTCGCCGCGGATGGAGGTGGAACTGCGCCAGCCGGGGATCGCGGCGCCCTGGGCGCCGGGAGCGCCCTCCATGCCGATCATGATCTCGGGAGCCGCGTCCCGCCAGTTGCGCATCTCGTGCGGGGAGTCGATGCCCAGCCGCAGCGGGTGGTTGGCGAGGACCAGGACGTCGTCGACGTATCCCGAACGGCGCTGTTCCGCCAGCCACTTGATCGCCTTGACGGCGTGCGCCTCGTTGCGGGCGGTGTCCGTGCCGGTGGCGGAGCCGTCGGTGTAGCCGAGCAGCTTGCCGTCGTAGGCGAGCTCGAACTGTGTGAGCAGGTCGGTCTCGTGGGGGCCGGGCGCCGCGAAGACCGTGCAGTGCTCGGCGGCCGGGATGTACCACTCCAGGCCCTGGAAGATCAGCTGGCGCGGGTTCTCGGCGCGGGCCTCGAGGATCTCGGCGTGCTCCATCTTCGCGCCGTAGTAGGCGTGCCCGAAGTTGGAGTGCTCGTTGAACACCATCCAGTCCAGGCCGTACCTGGCGGCGGCCCGCGCCTGCTGGGAGAAGGTGTACTTGGCGTCGTGGCTGTAGACGGAGTGCACATGGTGGTCGCCGACGAGGTACGCCAGACGCGGGTCCTCACCGCCGAGGCCGGGCCGCGGGGCGGCGAACGCAGGGGTGGCCGCCGGGCCGAGGGCGAAGGCGGCGCCGAACAGGCCCGCGCGACGCAGGAGTTGACGCCTGGAGACGCCCTGGGCGTCGAGGTGGGCGGGGGAGACGGAGGGATCGGCCCAGGAGGGCAGCTGCTGCTCGGTCATGATCTTTTCGAAGGTCCTCGTCGAGGGCGTCAGTGGGTCATGAAGGAGGTGACGGGCAGCGCCCGCGCGACGATCCGCACGTCGCCGAGGCGGCCGTGCAGGATCTGGTCGATCTTGCCGGCGTACTCGTAGCCGCCGAGCAGCCAGGGCAGTCCGACGGAGGTGATGCCGGTCGCGGCGGCCTTCGGGTTGCGGACGACCGGGCAGCCCTCGACGTAGAGGGTGGTGTGCCGGCCGTCGTTGACGACCGCGACGTGCCACCAGGTCTCCAGCGGTGTCTCCTGGCCCCAGTTGGTGGCGATGCCCTCCTGGTTGAGCGGCCGCATGGCCCACTGGGGTTCGCGGCCGTTGGAGAGGGAGAGGGTGGCGAGCGGCTCGTCGGGGTCGTCGCCGGTCTTGCCGGCGGCGCCTCCGGTGCCGGTGCGGCTGACGATTCCGGACCAGGCGTTGTGGTCCGGGTCCCAGTCGGCGGGGAGGCGGTAGAACGCCTCGATGGTGTAACCGTCCTTGAACGTCGCCGAGTTGAGCGGGGCACCGTCGACCGTCTTCAGGTACGCGCCCTTCAGCGGCGACTTGTAGCCCTGGAACTCCAGGCTGCCGTGGCCGGGCTGGTCGGGGTGGTGGTCGGAGGACCAGCCGAGCGCGCCGCCGCCCACCGTGACGAGGCCCAGGTCGTTGCCGCGTCCGGACAGGTCACGGACGGTCCCGGAGACCGGCCCGTCGAACCGCCAGTAGGCGACCGTCCCCGGGATCAGCACCCTCGACGCGGGCCGCGCCGGACGGGCCGGTACCGGGTCGAAGCCGGAGAAGCGGTCCGCGAAGTCGATGTCGACCGAGAAGCGGTCGGCGTCGCCGCTGAGCTCGATCTCCTGCCGCTCCAGCTCGTTCAGGCCCTTGCCCGCCCGGCCGAGGATCCACGGCGAGACCGTCTCCACGTCGATGACGTTCCGGTCCAGGTCGAAGTGGTAGAGGCGGATCATCGCCGCGCCGCCGAAGTAGCGGTTCTGGTAGTTCGTCAGGTGCAGATGCACCTCGTTGCCGGCCGCGTTCTTGCGGGTGGCGCGGCCCGCGGGCCAGTAGTGGCCGTTGAGGGTGAGGAAGATCTGGTCGTGGCCGGCGATCAACTGGTCCCACAGCTGCTGGCCGTAGTCCGACAACTGGTCGTCCTCGACGACGAGTTCGTGCGTGGTCAGGATGACCGGCGTCTTCGGGTGCTTGGCCAGGACGTCCTTCGCCCAGGCGTACCCCTTCGCCGACAGCCGCCAGTCCAGCGCGAGCACCAGCCACTCCCGGCCGGCCGCACGGAACAGGTGAAAGCTGTTGTAGCCGTCCGAGGAGGCGCCGCCGAACGTCGACCTGCTCTTGAAACGCTGCGGCCCGAACGCGTCCAGGTACGGGCTCGCGCCGCGCTGGTCGTCCGTGGAGGACCGCACGTCGTGGTTGCCGGCCAGCACGCTGTAGCCGACGCCCCGCCGGTCGAGGATCCCGAACGCCTGGCTGATCGCGGCGAACTCGGCCTCCGCGCCGTTCTGGGTGAGGTCGCCGAGGTGGGACAGGAAGACGATGTTGTCGTCCTCGGCGTGCTCCAGCAGATAGCGCAGGGACGCCTCGATGGGCGCCGGGTCGATGCTGGGGCCGTCGAAGAGGTACTGGGTGTCGGGCATCACCGCGAGCGTGAAGCGGCGGCTGTCCGTGTCCGGTCGCCGGCCGCCCTTCTCGGCGGCCTCGGCCACGGCCGGCAGCGCGACCCCGGTCGAGGCGGCGGCCGTGGCGGCGGCGCCGAGCAGCGCCGTGGCCCGCAGGAAGCTGCGTCTTCCGGCACCGGCCTGCGCGGCCTCGCCCTCGTTGTGGTCATGCGAAGTACACACGTGTGCTCCGTAAAGGTGGCGAAGAAGAAGTGGCGAAGAGAAGGTGACGAGGAAAGGGGGGAGTTCTACAGAACGCGCAGGGTCCAGCTCCAGCGGTGGACGCCCGCGGGGATGCGGTACTCGGGGAAGGTGTCGGGGCCGCACGAGGCCGTGCCCAGCCCCCGGTGTGCCGCGTCGATGTGCACCACGCAGCCGGAGCGCGGCACCAGCTCGTCGTGGTGGGTGACGGCCGTCAGGTCCTCGGCGCGATGCCGGGTGACGGAGACCTGCCGCGGCTCGTCCAGCACGACCGTGAGACCGGTCGCGTCCGGTGCCGACAGCGTGAAGTGCCGTACGCCGTGCCGGCCGCCGCTCTCCTGGGGACGCAGATAAGGGGTGAACAACTCGTCGACGGGGGCGGAGTGGTGGCCGACCGGCGCACCGGAGGCCCGGTCGGGGTACGACTCCCAGGGGCCCTGTCCGAACCAGTCCAGCAGATCCAGGCCCGGCGCGGTCTCGAACACCGACCCGACCCGGGCGACGTCGTCGAACTCCGCGGGCAGTTCGGCCTCCTCGTCGACGCGGACACCGCCCTCGACCGGCGTGAACGCCTGCCGGTGCCGCACCACCCCGACGGTGCCGGCGTACTCGGCGTCAACGCTCACCCGGCCGCCGTCCCGCCGTACCGACACGACCTTGCGGACCAGCGAGTCCAGCCCCCAGGTCCGCCAGCGCAGCGCCATGCCGCCCAGCTCGTCGTTGTCGGTGGGCGCCCGCCACAGCGACAGCGCGGGGGCACGGGCCAGCAGGGGATGGACCAGCAGGCCCTCGTCGTCGACCTCGACGGGCCGGTCCATGACGGTGCCCTGACGCGTCTCGGGCCCGCGCAGCCGGACCTGCGGCACACACAGCTCGGTGCCGGCCGGCGCCCACGGCTGGTCCTCGGCCACGGTGACCCGCAGCGTCAGCCAGGCCTCGCCGCCGTCCCGCGGCACCTCGAAGGGCAGCGGCACGGCCGCCGTCTCGCCGGGCCGCAGCGCGGGCAGTTCGGCGGGCGCGGTCAGGGTACGGCCGTCCGCCAGGGACAGTTCCCAGGTGCCGGTCAGCCAGTCCAGGCCGCGGAAGTGCTGGTGGTTGCCGAGGACGATGCCCTCGTGCTTATAGCACTCGATGCGCACCGGCGCGGCGATCTCCCGGTGCTCGTACAGGGAGGGCTTCGGGGTGCGGTCCGGGAAGACCACGCCGTCCGCGATGAACGCGCCGTCGTGGATGGTCTCGCCGAAGTCGCCGCCGTACGCCCAGCGGTGGCCGGGCGCGGTGACACCGTTGTCGTACAGCCCGGCGCCCGCGCGCCCGACTGGTTGGCCGTCGTTCACGCGTTGCAGGATTCCGTGGTCCCAGAACTCCCAGATGAACCCGCCCTGAAGCCCCGGCGTGGACTCGATGGCCGCCCAATGGTCCGCCAGCGTGCCGTTGCTGTTGCCCATCGCGTGGGAGTACTCGCACTGGATGAGGGGCCTGGTCTGCCGGCCGGACAGGGCGTGGGCGACACAGTCCTCCAGCGGGGCGTACATGGGGCAGGCGATGTCGGAGGCGTCGTCGGTCGCCGCCCAGTCGAGCTTGGCCGCGCCCTCGTACTGGACCGGCCGGGTCGGGTCGTGGCGGCGCAGCCAGCCGGCCGCCGCGTCGTGGTTCGCGCCGTAGTCGGACTCGTTGCCCAGTGACCAGATGATGATCGACGGGTGGTTCT
The DNA here is from genome assembly GCF_053593695.1 of Streptomyces sp. NPDC002144. NCBI lineage: Bacteria > Bacillati > Actinomycetota > Actinomycetes > Kitasatosporales > Streptomycetaceae > Streptomyces > Streptomyces sp. NPDC002144. The sequence goes on along the minus strand of NZ_JBSFDB010000083.1, from coordinate 4,138 downwards.
TGTCGCGCAGGACCATGCGCGAGACCCGGTCCACGAAGGCGTTCAGATAGCGGGGGTCGTCGGCGATCTCGTGGGCGTGGTCGTGGGACTCGATGTCCGCCTCGTCGACGACGTAGAAGCCGAGTTCGTCGGCGAGGTCGTAGAGCGTGGGGTCGTTCGGGTAGTGGGAGGTGCGGATCGCGTTGAAGCCGAAGCGCTTGAGCAGGACGAGGTCCGCGCGCATGTCCTCCCGCGAGAGAGTCCTGCCGGTCAGCGGGTGGAAGTCGTGCCGGTTGACGCCCCGGATGAAGACCCGCTCGCCGTTGACGAGCAGGTCAAGGCCGGCGATCTCGACGTCGCGGAAGCCGACGCGGTGGCGGGAGCTGTCGGCGACCGTGCCGTCCTGGCGGTGCAGCCGGACGGTGAGGTCGTACAGCTCGGGCGTCTCGGCGTTCCAGGTGCGCACGTCCGGGACGACCGTGTGGATGCGGGCCTCGCCCAGGAAGTCGGAGACGCGGTCGTCCTCGATGTTGACGCGGTCGAACTCGCTGTCCTGGGTGAGCGCCAGACCCTCCAGCTCACCGCTGACGTACCAGCCGTCGGGCAGCGCGCCGCGCGCGTCGCGCACCCGGCAGTCGATGCGCAGCTCACCGTCGTGGGCGGCCCGCACGGTCACGTCGGCGAGATGCAGCGGGTCGGTGGCGTACAGCAGCACCGACCGGGTCACGCCGCCGTGCCACCACTGGTCCTGGTCCTCGATGTGCGAGGCGTCCGACCACTTGACCACGGTGAGCCGCAGCACGGACCGCTCACCGGGACGCACGACCTCGCTCAGGTCGAACTCGGCGGCCAGATGGGAGTCCTTGGAGATTCCGACGGGCCGCCCGTCCACGTGCACCAGCAGCACGCTCTCGGCGGCCCCGACCTGGAGCACGATCCGGCGTCCGGCCCACTCGCCGGGCACGTCCACCTCACGCTCGTACACGCCCGTCGGGTTGGCGTCGGGCGAGCCGGGCGGGAAGTCGGGGAACGGCATGCGGACGTTGGTGTACTGCGGCAGGTCGTCCGTGCCCTGCAGGGTCCAGGCGCCGGGGACCCGGGCCGTGGACCAGGGACCGCCGACCGGCGCGTCCGGAGCGGGCAGCAGCTGGAAACGCCAGTCGCCGTCCAGGGAGAGGGCTCCGGGGCGCCGGTCGACGGCGTTCATCGGCAGGCGCCCCCAGGAGGTCAGCTCGGGAGCCTCCCAGGGGCGCAGGGCGATGAGGGGGTCGACGGGGCGGGGTCCGCGGGGTGCGTCGGTCATGACCGTTCCGAAGTCGGGGGTGGGAGGGGGGAGTTCGAGGTGTGGCAGGAGTGGCCGTGGCCGTGCAGGACCCGGCCCTGCAGGCCCCAGGCGGGGTCGACGCGGACGCCGAGCCGGTCCAGGACGGTGGGGGCGATGTCGACGAGGCGGGGTGTGTCGAGCCGGGTGCCGCCGGGCATGCCGGGCTCGGCGAGGACGACGAACACCTCCCGCTCGGCACGGGTGTCGCCGCCGTGGCCGCCGGTGTCGAGGTGCCCGTGGTCCGTGGTGACCAGGACCGTCCAGCGCTCCCGCGCGCGGGCGGGGTCGGCGCGTCTGGTCTCGATGGCGGCCAGCAGCCACCCGAGGTGGATGTCCTGGGTGAGCAGGGCCTGCTCGTAGGCGAGGCTGTGCGGGCCCGTGGCGTGGGCGGCCTCGTCGGTGGCGCCGAAGTACACGAACACGGCGTCGGGGTCGTCCTGGGTGAGCCAGCGCACCGCGGTGCGGGCGACGAGGCGGTCGGCGGTGGCGTAGCCGTCCGACTCGCCGTCGTAGCGGACCCGGCGGCCGATGGCGGGGCCCAGGGTGCCGCGCCGGATCAGCTCCGGCCAGGACACCACGGCAGCGGTGCGCAGCCGGCGCCGGGCGGTGACGGCCCGGGTCAGGAAGTCGGGGTAGCGGGCGTAGTCGGCGCCGGCGAAGTCGTTGCCGCGCACGCCGTGCCGGTCGGGCCACACCCCGGTCAGCACGCTCGACCAGCCGGGCCCGGAGTCGGTGTAGGCCATGCTGGTGGACGGCCCGTCCGGGGCCTGGCCGTCCACCTCGCCGTAGGGCAGCAGGCTGCTGCCGTGGGCACCCGTGGCCATCAGGGCGTGCAGCACGGGCGCCGCCTCCGGCGAACGGGCCAGCAGGTCGTACCGCAGACCGTCCATGCCCACGACGAGCACCTTGCCGCGTCCGCCGATCTCGTACGTCACCGCCCACCCCCTTTCTCACGGCACCGGCTCAGGTGCCCTGGACGGCTCCCTCGGTGGCGCCCGCGATGAACCCGCGGGCGAAGACGGCGAACACCACGACCAGCGGCAGCGCGGCCATCAGCACTCCGGCCATGACCATGCTGTAGTCGGTGGTGTGGCCGACGTTGAGCTGGGCGAGCTCCACCTGCAGCGTCACGTGGGCGGGGTTGGTGAGCACGACCAGCGGCCAGACGTAGTCGTTCCAGGCACCCACGAAGGCGTAGATGGCCAGGAAGGACAGGGCGGGCCTGATCATCGGCAGCGCGATGTTCCAGTACTGGCGGAAGAACCCGGCGCCGTCGATGCGGGCGGCGTCGAGCAGTTCGTCGGGCACGCCGTTCTCGATGTACTGGCGCAGCCAGAAGATGCCGAAGGCGTTGGCGAGCGCGGGCGGGATCAGCGCCTTGAGCATGCCGACCCAGCCGATCTTGGACATCAGGATGAACTGGGGCAGGATCGCCAGCTGCAGCGGCAGCATCATGAACAGCAGCAGCGCGCCGAACAGGATCTTGCGTCCGGGGAAGTCGAACTTGGCGAAGGTGAAGGCCGCCAGGGAGTCGACGAACAGCACCAGGACGGTCGTCGCGCACGCGACGATGATCGTGTTGAACATCGACCCGAAGAAATCGATGGTGTGCAGCACGTGCCGGATGTTCTCCAGCAGGTGCGAGCCGAAGGTCAGCTTCGGCGGGCTCTTGTAGATGTCCTGGGTGGTGTTGGTCGCCATGACGATCGTCCACAGGAACGGGAAGATCGAGACGACGACGGAGAGCATGAGGATGATGTGGGCGGTCAGGCCCTTGGGGCGGCGCAGCCGCCTCGCGCGCGGGGCGCGGTGCGTGGTGTCGTCCACCGCGGTCATGCCTTCCTCCCTCGTGTGGTGATGCGCCAGTTGACGACGACGAGGACGACGATCAGCAGGAAGAAGGCCCACACGATGGCCGCGCCGTAGCCGTAGTCGTTGTTGAGGAAGGCCGACTGGTAGAAGTACAGCAGCGTGGTCAGACCCGCCTGGCCCGGGCCGCCGAGGTTGGCGTTGGCGGCGTTGCTGGCGAACAGGACCTGCGGTTCGCTGAAGCTCTGCAGGCCGTTGATGGTCGAGATGATGACCGTGAACAGGATGATCGGCCGCATGATCGGGACGGTGATCTGGAAGAAGGTGCGGACGGGGCCCGCGCCGTCCATCTTGGCCGCCTCGTAGATCGAGGTCGGGATCGCCTGGAGGCCGGCCAGGTAGATGATCATGTTGTAGCCGGTCCACATCCAGGTCATCAGCAGCGCGATGACGACCTTGATCAGCCACGGGTTGCTCAGCCACGGCACGGGCGAGATGCCGACCGTGCCCAGGATCGCGTTGACCAGGCCGAAGTTGTTGCTGAACACCGCGCCGAAGAAGATCGCCACGGCGACGATCGAGGTCACGTTCGGCACGTACAGCGCGATGCGGTAGAAGCCCTTGAAGCGGCGCACCGAGTGCAGCAGCGTCGCCAGCACCAGGGCACCCAGCAGCGTCGGCACGGTGGACAGCACCCAGATCACCAGGGTGTTGCGGATCGAGAGCCAGAAGACCGGGTCGTCCCACAGGAACCGGAACTGCTGAAGGCCCACGAACTGCATGGTGCCCATGCCGTCCCAGCGCTGGAAGGCCAGGTAGAGCGAGTAGAAGACGGGGAAGAAGGAGAACGCGGCGAAGATCAGGTAGAACGGCGAGATCGCCAGGTACTGCCGCCAGTACTTCAGCAGTCCGCGCCGCTTGGGCCGAGCGGTGCCCGCGGGCGTGGCGCGCCGCGGGCGGAACCGGGCCGGGCGCGTCCGGGAAACGCTGGGGGCGGTCGTCGAGCCAGTGTTGGCCGGTGATCGC
>NZ_JBSFDB010000082.1:0-25601 GCF_053593695.1 Streptomyces sp. NPDC002144 | reverse complement strand
AGCGGCCGTAGTGGGTGGTGCCCCAGCGGTCGGTGATGGCAGTGGCCTGGAGCAGCGTGAAGTTTCCGCGGACCGTGCCTGCCATGACGGCGACGGCGGTCAGCAGGGCGTACGGGCCGGGAACGAGGGCCAGAGCAGCGGTGATTGCGCGGCCGAGAGCGATGAGGGTGACCATGCGGGTCGTGGTTGCGGTGCGGCGGGCGAGCGCGGCGTACAGGGTGCGGCCGAGAGTATGTCCTGCGCCGCCGAGGCCGAGGGCCCAGGCGGCCTGGGCGCGGGTGAAGCCCCGTTGGAGGAAGAGCGGGACGAGGACGACGACGACTGCGTAGACGGCGAACGCGGAGAGTGTCAGGGCGCAGGCCAGCATCCAGAAGGGCCGGCTGCGGAGGACGGCTGTCGCGTCGCTGGAAGCGTGGGTCGGGGGCGGAGGCGCTGGGGGCCAGGGGCCTTTGAGGGCGAGTGCGTGGGCGGGGATGGTGATGACGGCCAGGACCAGGGCGAGCACGGTGTAGGCGGCCCGCCAACTCAGGTGGTCGGCGAGGGCCGCGGTGGTCGGAGCGAAGACGGTGGAGGCGAGACCGCCGGCGAGGGTGACGATCGTCAGGGCGCGCACGTGGTCGGGGCCCACCAGCGGGTTAGGGCGGCGAAGGCGGGCTGGTAGAAGGTCGTGGCCATCGCAAGTCCGGCCAGCGCCCAGCCGGCGGTGAAGACGGGCATGTTCGGGGCCACAGCCACGATCAGCAGACTGGCCGCGCCGAGTATGGAGCCGGTGGTCATGACGGCGCGGGGGCCGCGACGGTCGAGGATGCGGCCGACGCGGATCCCGGCAAGGGCGGAAACGACGAGAGCGAGGGAACGCCGCGGTGGTCGTGCCGGCCGGCCAGCCGGTTGCGGCGGTGATCTCCGGGTTGAGGACGGGGAAGGCGTAGTAGACGATGCCCCAGCTCACGATCTGCGTGGCGCAGAGGGCGGGCAGGGCGGCGCGGGGCCGCGGCCGGTCCCCGTTCCGGCTGCGGCCCTGCGAGTTGATGCGTCCCAGGTCGGTCACGAGCCGCAGCAGCCGCCCGCTGGGGCATGCTCGTCAGCCTTCGCGGTCATGGCAGCTGGACGAGCCGCGGCGCGGGCGCGCAGCAGCCGCCGTCGCCGTCGCCTGCAGCGGCGTCGGGCGCGTCGAACAGGCCGGCGCCACCGCAGACGCCAGTCTCGGGCAAGGTCAGTTCCACGCGGTCGGCTGCCTCCAGGTCGCCGGCGATCGCGGCCGCGACGGAGCGGACCTGCTCGTAGCCGGTCATGGCGAGGAACGTCGGGGCGCGGCCGTAGGACTTCATCCCCACCAGGTACACGCCCGGTTCGGGGTGGGCGAGCTCGCGGTGGCCGTGGGGGTAGACGGTGCCGCAGGAGTGCTGGTTGGGGTCGATCAGCGGTGCGAGCGCGACCGGGGCCTGGAGGCGCTCGTCCAGGCCGAGGCGGAGCTCGGACAGGAACGCGACGTCGGGGCGGAAGCCGGTCAGTACGATCACCTCGTCCACCGCGTCGAGGCGGCGGCCGTCCTCGGCGGCCAGGACCAGGCGGCCGTCGCCGTCCCGCTCGATGGTCTCGGTGCGGAACCCAGTGACCGCGTGGGCGTGGCCGTCGTCGACGGCGGCCTTCGCCGCGAGGCCGAGCGCGCCGCGGGCGGGGAGCTGGTCGGCTTCGCCGCCGCCGAAAGTGGCGCCGGAGATCCCCCGGCGCAGGATCCACACCGCCTTCGTGCCCTCCCCGCCGTCGGCCTTGGCCAGATCGGCGAGGTAGGCGAGTGCGGTGAAGGCGGAGGCGCCGGTGCCGATGACCGCCGTGCGCCGGCCCGCGAACCGGGCACGGATGGCCGGGTCCTTCAGGTCCGGGACGCGGTAGGTGATCCGGTCGGCGGCCGCGCGCTCACCGAGGGCGGGGAGGCCGCTGGCGCCTGCGGGGCTGGGGGTGGTCCAGGTGCCGGAGGCGTCGATCACGGCGCGGGCGAACAGGCGCTCCTCGCGGTCGTCGGCGTACGCGACATGGACGACGAACGGCTGCTGCTCGCGGCCGGCGTCCACGATCCGGTCACGTCCCGCCCGGGAGACTCCGGTGACCCGGGCGCCGGTGCGGACGCGGCCTGCGAGGGCGTCGGCGAGGGGCTGGAGGTAGAGCTCTGCCCAGTCCCTGCCGGAGGGGTAGGCGGCCGGGTCGGGGCGAACCCAGCCGGTGGGAGCGAGGAGCTTCTCGGCGGCCGGGTCGACGACCTCGCCCCAAGTCGAGAAGAGCCGCACGTGCGACCACTCGCGCACGGCCGCCCCGGCGGCCGGCCCCGCTTCCAGGACCAGCGGCTCGATGCCGTATTCGACGAGATGGGCGGCGGCGGCCAGCCCCGAGGGACCGGCTCCGATCACGACGACGGGCAAGTCGGCGGTGGCAGGCGCGTTCACGATCGACTCCTCTTGTTTCGACATTCGTCGATGGATTGCGCTCGCCAGCATGACACCTGTATTGATAGACGTCAACATAGACATTTATCGAATCCACCGACGCCGCCCTTTCGGCTGCGGGCAGTCCGGGCTGGCCGCCGCACATGCACTGCGCGGCGGGGCTGCGGCCGGTGGCCCTGGAGGCGTCCGGCCAGCCCCCAGGATCGTGGCCCCGCCACTACCACCGGATTGGCGGCGCAGTCTGCCGTCGGACTCCCTGCGCGGCATCGGCCGGGACGCCGGCCGGGCCGCCCGCCGCCTGACCGGCGCCTTCGCCCACGGATGATCCCCTCACCCTGGTTCGACGTATGTCAACATAGATGCATGTCGAATACGAAGGTGCTGCCGCTACTCAAACCCGAGCCGTCCGGGGCCGTGGCGCCGTGCTGCCCTCCGCTGACCGAGCGCCCGTTCACCGCCGAGGAGGCCGAGACGGCCGCGCGGATGTTCAAGGCGCTCGGCGACCCGGTTCGGCTGCGCCTGTTCTCCGCCGTGGCCTCGCACGAGGGCGGCGAGGCGTGCGTGTGCGACATCTCCGACGTCGGCGTCTCCCAGCCGACCGTCTCCCACCACCTGAAGAAGCTCAAGGACGCCGGGCTGCTCACCTCCGAGCGCCGCGGCACCTGGGTGTACTACCGGGTCGAACGGTCCGTGCTGGCCGCGATGGGCAAGCTGCTGACCATCGCCCCGGCCGCGGCCTGACAGCAGCCGGGAGCAGGAGGAGCACGGCCGTGTCCGGCGTGGCGGCTGCGCGAGCGTGCGGCCGTCGTATCGGCCGCTGCCACGACGGTCTTCGAGTCAGACGTCTCGGCTCGTCATGCATCATGCGCCGCAGATGTTGCTCAAGCGGCCTCAGCAGGCCGGGAATTCCAGAGCTGGGTGTATCTCGCCACTTCCTCAGATGTCAGGTCGTTGTCGCCCTCGGTGCGCAGCAAAGTGGTGTCCCAAGGGCGGCTGCCGTCGGTGCGCGGGGTGAGCAGAACACCGAGGGTGGAGGTCTGTTCGGCCAGGCCGGTCTGTTGATGGAGCTGATGGTGGCGCAGCAGTACATACGACTGGAAGGCGGCTTCCACCTCGGGGCCGAAGCGCGTGGCGCATCCGAAGATGAGCTGACGGGTTCAGGAGGGGTCGATGGAACGGCGCCAGCGCCACTTGGTCTCGTCGGCCGGCACTTCGCGTACGTCGGCCAGCATGTCCAGCAGCAGCTGCCCCCATTCGGCACGCGCACCGACCGGCAGTTTGTCCAGGTCGGAAAGAGGAGCAGCCGGTTGGGCTCGCTGATCTGCGATCTGATGGCTGAGGTCGCGACGTCCTCCATGATGATCCGCATGACCCGATGGGCCTGCTCCACACCCGCCGGCACTTGCGGGAGCAGCGGAACGGAGAAGTGTGTTCCGCCGAGTGCGGCGACATCGGGGCTGAGGGGGCCGGGGACCCCTCGGCGTCAGCTGCAGCGAACTCGTAGTAGCGCACGGGTTCTTCGCCCAGGGCGACGGCCGACTTGGCGGCGGCCCGGAAGAGGTAGTCGAGGACGGCGGTGGTGGAGCGCAGCTGATCGAAGAGGAAGTCCCAGTCCCTGCGCGTCAGGGCAATCGCGGGTATGCCGATCGGCTCCAGCGAGCAGATCATCTCGTCGGGCACCTGCTCGTGGTCCAGCAAGAACACGGCGATCCACTCCTAGGCGTTGCCGTCGACGGACAGTGTGCGGCCGGGACCGTTGATCATGTCGGCCGGCAGCAGCCACAGCTGCCTCACGGTGCCCTTGGCCTGGCGCATGGCCTTGGTCGCGACCTTGTGGAACCAGGCCACCTCGGTGTCCGCACCCTTGGGCGGAATCGTGCGGGCCTTGACCTGGATCACGGCACCGCGTCCGCCGGTGATCAGCAGCCTGTCGCCGAGCTCGCGCCGCCCGGAACCTTTGTCGGCGTAAGCGGACTGGAAGACGAAGTCGGAAAGCCCCCAGGTGGCTGCAGCGGCGTGTGCCGCCACCTCCGCACCCGGTCCATGCTCCACGCCAGGCGGAAGGGGCAGCGCCTGACGCACTCGGCGGACATACGCCCCGTTCGCGGTGTCCACGATGAGCGTGAACGCGTCCGGGTCGTCGTCCATAATGAACAACGCGGATGATGGCTGATCAATCACGCCCCCATTAGACGTGTACCGCAAACGCTGACGCGCGCGTTTTTCGTACCGGCTTCCGCGCGGGGGCACACGCTGCGGGCTGCGTCACTGCACCGTCTTCCGATCGGGCCCGAAGATGAGCGCGACCAGCGCCAGCCCGACCACGCCGCCGACGAGCTGCATGCCGATGAAGCCCGCAAGCGAGCGGGGGGCGATGCCCGCGAACGTGTCCGTGAACGCGCGGCCGATGGTCACCGCCGGATTCGCGAAGGACATGGACGAGGTGAACCAGTACGCGGCGCCGATGTAGGAGGCGACCGCGACCGGCGCGAAGCGCAGCTGGCCGGTGCGGGCCAGGCCGAAGATCAGCAGGACCAGACCCGCCGTGGCAACGACCTCGCCGAGCAGCAGGTGCCCGGCCGAGCGGTCGTGGGTGGACCACTCCACGAGCGGCTTGCCGAACACCGCGTCCGCCAGGATCGCGCCCGCGATGGCACCCGCGATCTGCGCGGGGATGTAGACGGCCGCCTCGCGGATCGTCACCCCGGCGCCGCCACGGCGGGCGGTCCACCACTCGCCCAGCGTGACGACCGGGTTGAAGTGCGCACCGGAGACCGGGCCGAGCAGAAGAATCAGCACACCGAGACCGAAAACGGTGGCCAGAGAGTTGGCCAGCAGCTGCACCCCGACGTCCTTGGTCAGTTCGGTGGCCTGGATGCCGGAGCCGATGACGACGGCGACGAGGGCCGCGGTGCCGACGAGTTCGGCGGCGGCCCGAGCGACCAGCGGGGTACGCGGCGGGGCGGCGCCCGGAGCGGGCTGCGGGGCGGCGTCGGGCGCCGATTCCGCGGCGGACTCGTGGGTGGCGGTCAACAAGAACTCCTCGGTGCGGTTGCCAGGGGCGGCGACAGGTCAGGGGCAGGACCGCTTGTTGCCGGCGGCGCTGCGGGCGGACTCGGCGAGCTCGGCGAACTGTCCGGCAAGCGATGCAATGACGTCCGCGCGCAGCTTGTAGTAGGTGAACCGGCCGCACGGCTCCGTCTCCACGATCCCGGCCTCGCGCAGCACTCTCAGGTGATTGGAGAGGTTGGTCTGCTTGGCACCCGTCTCCTCCACGAGGTGGGTGGTGCACAGCGTCTCTTTGGCGAGGAGAGTCACGATCTGGAACCGGAGCGGATCGGCCAGAACCCGGATCAGATCAGTGTCGACTGACGTCAGCATGCGCTGATACTCTCACATCAGTGGTGACTGATACCACTGGGTGCTGATGCATGGGTGCCTTCCCTCTGCCGCCGCTTACGGCGCGAGACCAAGAAAGACCTCTGATGTCCGACAAGCCCTCCGTGCTCTTCGTCTGTGTCCACAACGCCGGCCGTTCCCAGATGGCCGCAGCGTGGCTGACCCACCTGGCCGGGGACCGTGTCGAGGTCCGCTCCGCCGGCTCCAACCCGGGCGAGCAGGTCAACCCCACAGCCGTCGAGGCCATGACCGAGGTCGGCATCGACATCTCCGCCGAGGTCCCGAAGATGCTCACCGTCGACGCGGTCAAGGAGTCCGACGTCTGCATCACCATGGGCTGCGGCGACACCTGCCCCGTCTTCCCCGGCAAGCGGTACCTCGACTGGCAGCTCGAGGACCCGGCGGGCCAGGGCGTCGAGGCGGTCCGCCCGATCCGGGACGAGATCAAGGTGCTGGTCGAGGGCCTGATCAAGGAGATCGCGCCGGAGCCCCAGGCATGAGCACCGCAACCGAGCCGGCTGGGGACATACGCAACGTCATCGTCATCGGCTGCGGTCCCGCCGGGTACACCTACACCGCGCGCGCCTCGCTGAAGCCGCTGGCCTTCGAGGGCGCGGTCACGGCCGGCGGCGCACTGGTGCAGACGACCGAGGTGCAGTACCTCCCCTGCTTCCCGGGCGGCATCATGGGCCCCGGCCTGATGGACAACATGCGGACCCGGGCCGAACGCTTCGGCGCCGAGCTGGTCCCCGACGGCATCGTCAAGGTCGACCTCACCGGCACCGTCAAGGCCGCGTGCACGCGGGTACCCGTTCTGACGTGCCGAGTTGGTGTCCCGTAAGAGTGGGGCCGCCCGATGGTGAAGTTTCCCCGTGATCTTGGACACTCGATGGTTATGCGGCGAGGGAGTGCTGTTGCCGCTGCCTGGTCTCAGCTGCGGTGAGGTAGCCGAAGATCTTGTGCTTGCGCAGGCGGCGGCGGCTGTAGAAGGTCTCGATGAAGTTGAAGACCTCGGCGCGGGCGGTGGCCCGGTCGGGCCAGGTCCGGGTGCCGATCTCCTCCTTGAGCAGGGCCCAGAAGCTTTCAGCGGCGGCGTTGTCGAAGCATGATCCGGTGCGCCCGCAGCTTTGCCGCACCCCCAACTCCCGTATCCGGTCCCGGAATTGGGTCGATGTGTACTCGCTTCCGCGATCACTGTGCATCACGCAGCCAGGCTGCAGGTGGCCCCGGCCGTGGGCCGTGTCCACGGCGTCGACGACGAGTTCGGCGCGGTGATGGTCAGCCATGGCATAGCCGACCACCTCGCGGGTGGCAAGGTCCAGCCAGCAGGCGAGGTAGAGCCAGCCCTCGGCGAGGTCCTTGTCGGCCATCTTCATGGCGCCGGCGGTACGGGCGGCGAGCTTGCCGTAGTCGTCGGCCGTCATGAAGCCGATCTGCCAGGGTCCGTCCATCTCGTTGCCGAGGCACCACATGCGCACGTTGTGCGGCTCCGGTGGGCCGTTGGCGACACGCAGGTCCGAAAGGGTCGTACCGGAGGGGTGGTTGGCATACTCGAGCAGGTCCAGGGCGGGCAGGATGCCGCGTGTGCCGAGGTTCACCGCGAGCATCAGCTCGGAGTCGGTGAGCTTGAGCCAGCGGGCGAACTCGTCCAGGCCGACCTGGTTCGACTCCAGCGAATGCCAGGCGAGGTCGCGGCGGACCGGGCGCTTCTCGCGTGGGCCGACCGAGTCCTCCCAGCGGAAGCCGGAGACGAGGCTCGACAACCAGGACATCGTGGCGCATCCGGTGCAGTCCGGCGGCGAGCCAAGCGCCGATCTGCGCCTCGCCGAAGGCGCTGAGCAGGTCGTTGTCCACCGGGGCCCGCCAGACGTCCAGCCTGGGACCGTCGAGCTCCAGGTGACCGAGCCGTGTCAGCACCCCCGTGCGGGCGTCGAACCGCGCGGGACCCAGTGCGATGTACCCGTCGCGGGCGATCGCCGGTGCCGGCGTGAAGGGGACGGGCGAGGCGGCCGGAGCCATGACCAGCCCCTGGGCCCAGGCGATCTCGTGACCGGCCGCGGCCCAGGTCTCGTCGGCGGCGAGCACCGCGGTCACGGTCAGCCACACCTCGTGGCCGGAGTCGTTCTTGCGCGCCGCATCGAGCGCGGCGGTGACCTCGGCGGGCCATGCGACGGCTGTCGTCGCGCCCGGAGCGGTGGCGGGCACGGTCAGGCCGCCGGAGCCCACCGGCTCGCCGCCGTCCTCGACGGTCCACCGGAAGTCCAGGTAGCCGCTGTCTCGGACGTGGTGCAGGTTGTGCACGCTGATCTGCCCGGTCGCCGGGTCGATGTGGATCCGGACCGGTTCGATGACCTTCTTGTACTCGACCAGGCCCGGCGACGGCGTGCGGTCGGGGAAGAGCAGCCCGTCGGCGACGAAATTGCCGTCGTGGACCTCCTCGCCGAAGTCGCCGCCGTAGGCGTAGAACGTGTGGGGGTCCTCCTGCCCGGTGAGCCAGGCGATGCCGTGGTCGATCCACTCCCAGATGAATCCACCGACCAGCCGCGGATGTGCCTCGATGAGCCGCGGATGTGCCTCGATGACCTGCTGGTACTCGGACAGCCCGCCGGGGCCGGTGCCCATGGCGTGTCCGTACTCGCACAGCACGGCCAGCAGGGCGCGGCGGTGTGCGTCGTCGGCCGGATCAGCCGTCGGTGCCTCCTGGCCGCGTCCTATGGCGGCCAGCTCGTCCACACCGATGTACATGCGGGAGTACAGGTCGACGTACGCGCAGCTCGCGAAGTCGCCCTCGTAGTGGATCAGGCGGCTGTTGTCGCGCTGCCGGATCCACGCGGCTGCGGCAGCCAGGTTGGCTCCGGTGCCGGACTCGTTGCCCAGCGCCCAGACGATGACCGAGGGGTGGTTCTTGTCGCGCTCCACCAGCCGTGCGGCACGGTCCAGGTAGGCCTCGCGCCACGCGGGGTCGTCGCTGGGGTTGCGCCGCCAGCCGCCGGGTTCGAAGCCGTGCGTCTCGAGGTCGCCCTCGCAGAACACCAGTTGTCGTCCCCGCACACGAACCGCTCAGCCGCCTCCATCCGCGACCGCTCATGAAAGGCCCGCCGTTCGGATTCATCAGCCCGCCGTCCTGCGTGTACCTCATGCAGACGGCATACCGCAGGTACCACCAACCGTCAGCCCCCAGCAACACCGGAGACGGAGCGCGCCTGTCGGGATGAGAACATCAGCGGACGGCGGCAATGATGTCCGTCATCGAGCCGTAGGTCTCGTGGTCCTGGCCGACTGCGAACAGCGCATGCGACGCGAGCAGGAACAGTGCGGCTGGCCGCTGGACTCCGTCGTCGCCCTGGCGGCCATGAAAGCCCTCGCGCTGCCCTTCGAACTCCACCCCGCCTGGCAGGACGACTGGCATCCCTGACCCGGCGCCCGGCCCGAGGACGGTTCCACGCCAGCAGGCCCAATGCCGCTGCCCGCCCAGCCGCACGCTGCGTCTGCCCATCAGGCCAGCACAGCCGGGCCTGATGGCCCTGAGCTGTCCCGGGTTTCGTAGAGTCCGCGGACTGTTCCGAGTTGGGAGAGTCGAGTTGCTTGGTTTCAGGCTACTGGTGGGGTCTGGAGTTCGTACTCCACCGGGCTGAGCAAGCCCAGTGCGGAGTGGCCAGCAACCCGACTCCATCAGAACCAGGGCAGACCACTCCACGAATCCGAGGTCAGCTCAAGGTGAGGATGGGGCGGCGGCCGGTGCCGGGAGCTGTCAGGCGGGGTCGGCGATCACGCCGTACGTTCGACGAGGTGCGGTCTTATCAGCGGTTCGGTGTGCCGCAGTGGGCGTGCGGGCGCTGTGCGTGGTACAGGCGGATGCGGCCCTTGCCGGCGGCTTTGGCCGCGTACATGGCCAGGTCTGCCTGGTGCAGCAGTTGGTCCGGTGTGATGCCCGGTACGGCCACTGCCATGCCGATGGAGGCCGACACCTCTGCTTTCATGGTGCCGATCGGGTACGGCTGCGTCAGCGCGGTCAGGATCCGCTGAGCGACCTCCTTGGCACTCGAGGGATGTGCTCCCGCCTCCCACTCGAGAAGGGCTGCGAACTCGTCGCCGCCGAGGCGGGCCACGGTGTCCCCGGCCCGTACGGATGCCTGGAGCCGACGACCGGCATGCCTCAAGACAGTGTCCCCTGCCGCGTGCCCTGCCGAGTCGTTGACCGCTTTGAAGCCGTCCAGGTCCATGAAGAGCACCACGGGCGGGATCTCCACCGTGGTCCGCTTGCGCAGAGCGTGGGCGACCCTGTCGGCGAACAGGGCCCGGTTGGGCAGGCCGGTCAGTGCGTCGTGGAAGGCCAGGCGCTCCAACTGCATCTGCTGAGCGACCCGCTCGCTGACATCGCGGCTGATGAAGATCAGTCCATCGGGGTGGTGGTTGATCGTCGACTCGACGTGGCGCCAGCTACCGTCGGCAGCCTGTATCCGGCATGACACCCGTCGGCCCGGCCCGCGGATCTCCGATTCGGCGTCCTGCCGCAGCGTCTGGACGGCTTGCATCAGCGTCTCGCGGTCGTCCGGGTGGGTGTACAGAGGCAGGCGAGCGCCCAAGAGGTCCTCGGGTCGGTAGCCGTAGACCCACAGGGCGGCCGGGCTGACGTACACTACCCGCTCGTCCGGTGAGACGATCGTGATCACGTCGGAGGTGCGGTCGACCAGCGTTCGGTAGTGATCCTCACGCACCGCGGACTCATGAGTGATCCTCAAGTGGTCGGCGTGGATGACGCCCTGGCGGACGCCGAGCGCGAGAAGCACCGAAGCGGCCAATGCCGACATCACCGTGTCGATGGGGCCGCCGGCGACGGTGTGCGCCGCGATGGCCAGCGCGCAGAAGACCACGGGCGCGAACGCCGCCACCACACCGATGACGGGCATCATCCGCTGGTCGAACCCCACGACGCTGACGCCGCCCGGCAGCCACGGCGCCACGGCGACGAGGAACAGCCCGACCACCGAGCCTGCCGCGGCGAGGGGGGTCCCGTCCCATGCGCCCGGCTCCGGTGGCAGGATCCGAAGCACGTCGCCCGTGGCCAGAGCAGCGAGCGCCAGGACGGCCACCGTGGTCGCGGTGCGCTGGGCGTGCGGCAGGCAGAACCGCAGGGCGACCAGCAGCCCGAAAACGAGGATGTCCGCCACCACACGGGCGAGACCAAGGAATGATGTCGATACGTCATCGACCCGGTCTGCGCGGTGCAGCAGCAGGACCCAGCCCACCGTGAGCAGAGACCCTGCGACCAGCCAGCCGTCCAGCAGCCGCCGTAGCCGGATCAGGGTCGTACCGCTCTCCGTGGCCGCCATCACCAGCGCGGCGACCGCGGCCCCCAGGCATGCGGCGACCCCGACGCAAACCAGCACCCGGACATCGGATGAGAAGACGCCCGCAGCAAGCGTCCTCGAAGCAGCCACCTGATTTACGAGGACATAGTGCAGGCCGCCTGCGGCGACCGAGATGGCCGACAACGTGAAGCGTAAACGGACTCTTCCCGCGGCGGTGCGGGCGCGCGCGAGGAGGGACCCGGCCGCTGCCCCATGTGCGGCCGGCACTGCGATGCCCGTCGGCACGACGACGGCCACCACCGTGCCCGCTGCGAGGGCCAGGGCCACCACGGCACCCCCAGACAGAGCTTTACCTGCTTTCGTGACACGCAGCCAACCGAGGCGAGCAGTGCGGCCGAGACAGTCACGGCCGGCCCACTCCTGGATCATGCAAACCCCCGAAGGTGATCGAGCCCGGAAGAGCGGATGCACACGACGTCCGGAACAACTCGAGCGGTTACGAGGGTAGGACGATCCTTTCGTCTGCCGCATAACCAGCCTTAGGATATTCACCTGAAATAGCGGCAGCTTCGCCCGTTGGGCATGGCAATGCCCAAGCATGGGTTATGAATGATGTGGCACCAGGCCTTCAGTTTTGACTGGGAGTGATGAATCGTTTCCCGAGCCCGCCATGCTCGCGTGGATGCCGAGCTTGTGCGGAAGCTGTGGGTACTCCGGGCCTTTGAGCTTGCGACGCGCATTGCAGCACCGCAACTGACGATGTGTCAGATCTAGGCGCACAAAAGAGGGGCTCACACATGGCGGGCCCCTCGGGGTGGTGCTGACGGTGACGCGTACCGTCCGGCTCGTCAGTCGACGTACCCGCCCCACCCGAAGTCGTCGGGCAGGACGTTGCCGGCCGTGTGTGGCCCAAGGGCATGAGACTGATCGTCCGAAAGGAACGGCCCCTTCCTGGTGCCCAGTTGAGGATCACGGACGCGGACGGCATGCGGATCACGTGCTTCGCGACCAAGACCCCCCACCTGCCGATCGCCGAGCTCGAACTCCGTCACCGGCTGCGGGCCCGGGCCGAGGACCGTATCCGGGCTGCCCGGGTCACCGGCCTGCGTAACCTGCCCCTGCACACAACCGCCCAGAACAAGGTCTGGCTGGAGATCGTCCAGATCGCCCTCGACCTGCTGGCCTGGACGCCCATGCTCGCTCTCACCGGCAAGGCCCGACTCTGGGAACGCCGCCGGCTGCGCTTCCGCCTGTTCTCCGCGGCCGCTCAGCTCGTCACCACCGGCCGACGCAGGATTCTCCGCCTCTCTCGGCACTGGCCCTGGACCGGCGAGATCACCGCCGCCCTCGAACGGCACATGCTCCTGCCCACCCCCGGCTGACCAGCAACCTCAACCGTCCCGACGACAGCACCACCCGATCCCGGGCAGTGGAACCCGGCGCCCACCCGACGCGACAACCGGGCCACCGACCTGCCCGCCACCAGCGCCGGAAAGCAAAAGGGCCCACCGACTCCGTCGGCGGACCCTCGCGCAAGATCGAGGCTAAGGCCTTCGCGGGCGACGAGATGACGCGGCCTTCTTCTTGTAGCAGGCGCCGCCAATCAGTAGCAGGGGCACGGTGAGCAGCCACCAGTCGTAGCTCAGCATGCCGAGCCCGAACGTCAGCGACGAGAGGATCAGGGCGACGGCACCCGCGGTGTTCCGCGCCGAGGCCTTCAAACGCGGGCAGGCGGCAACGCCAGGGCAGGGGTCGAGGTGTGCTTCACGCCGACCTACGCTTCGTGGGCGAACCCGATCGAGGCCCACTTCGGGCCACTGCGGCAGTTCACCATCGCCAACTCCGACTACCCCAACCACCCCGTTCAGACCCGGGCCCTGCGCGCCTACCTGCGGTGGCGCAACGTCAACGCCCGCCACCCGGGCGTCCTGGCCGCAGAACGCAAGGAACGCGCCCGCATCCGCGGCGAGAAAGGCATCCGCTGGGAAGGACGCCCCCTCACCACCGCGGCCTGACCAACCCGGCGAACCACGCGGTCACAGCAGTAGCGGCACACGGGATACTCGACGTTTCGAAGCGTGACCGGCAAAGAAGCCACCGGTAAGCCCGACCCTTCGGCGCCGGGCTATCGCGTCAAAAGTCAGAAGTCCGCCATCCATGCGTAACCCGGTCTAGCTTCCTCAGTTGTGCTGGTGTCGCAGATGCGGCATCCGCCGAAGATTCAAGAACGTCATGGAGATGATATGTGGGACGCTGCAGTATGGATGTTTATCGTGAGTGCATCCGTATTCTCCTTCGGTTCTGTATTTCTATCCAATCATTACCGGAGACTGCATCATAGGGATGCGGTGGAACTGCGGCGGCGTCAGCGCATGTTCGACGTCCTGCGGGACAATATGCGTGTACGGCACCACGCGCATCCGTCTGACTGCTCCGAAGATGATCCTCAGCCGCTGGCGCCGGCAATTGCTGACAGCAATTCTGGAGCTCAGGGTTAGCTGCGGCCGTAACGCCCCCTCCAGCCGTACACCCCCTATATGAAAATCCCGGAAATCGCGGCTGGAGGCACCGGCGCCGCTGATTGTCATACAGCGGCATAAGGTGTTGTGGCTGATCGGCAAAAGCTACGTGGGTACCGTCGCACGCGGCCGGTCAGCAGCGGCTGGGCAGCGAGGCTGCTCGGGGCGGGCCTGGTCCGACGCTGCCGTCAGAGATCGCCGGCGTTTTCGCGGCCCGGGACACGGCTCAGTCCTTGGGGACTTCCCCGGTTTCATACGAGCACCTATAGTGCCTGCCCGATACCTGCACAATCGTGCTTGTCCGGCTAATCATTCACCCGCTCGCAACGCATCCGCCCACGAGAGGCGCCGTTAGTTGGAATATAACGAAGGCAACCAGGGAACAGGCGATCGAGTCCCTTCCGAAGAGGATGCGCCCGGAAAGCGTCCGCGTCACACGGCTGGGTTCCTTCACCTGCATCCCGAAACCCGCCGCCTGCGACGAGAAGGTGAACGGCGTCCTCGCGAATGGACTGATGTCGGTCACGCTCGATGTGACCGAGAAGGACCTTCGGGAGCTCATGGACTCCTTGAGCGTTCTGGAGGATGGTCTTTCGAGACGCTGGGCGGAGCTGGAAAGCTGAATGCTGGCACGAAGAGACCGGCTGCCCTGCCGTGCACCACGCGGGATTCTCCGCCGAATTCTCCACCGGCTATGAGGACACCGGGCGATACCAGGATTCGCCTGGGTTCCTCTATCCGCCGCTGACGCCGCCGGAGTCAGCCTTGGACCCCGCAGAGGAGCTGGCCTTCATGCTGCGGGACGCCGTCGAGGCCGAGCAGGCTAGTATCCCGCTGTCCGCGCCAAGAGCCTTGACCAGCTCGTCGACCGAGCGGGTGGACACCCCGTGGACGTACGCCTCCATCACGACGGCGAACAGGGCCTGGTCGATGCGGCGGCGGCGCTCCAGCAGGCTGGGGAAGAAGCTACCCGAGCGCAGCTTGGGTATGCCCAGGTCCAGGTCGCCGGCCTGGAGGATGCGCCGGGCGGAGGCCCGTGTGGAGTGAGCTGGGCGACCTCGTTCACCGTGAGACGCGCACGCGCTCCGCGTCGAAGACGCGCAGGACCGCGATGGCCCGCTCCAACTGCTCCAGGCGCGGCTCTTCCAACTCGGTGCTCACGACTGAAGCGTGGACGACAGGCCGGGCCCGCAGCGCCCAGCTGTTCGCTGTGAGCCCGGTTTCTCCTCACGCGGCGGGGGCGAGGACGATGTCGAAACGGACCTGCGTCCAGGTGCCGTCCACGTCCCGCCCGTCGGGCGTCGGCGTGCCGGCCGGGCGCTGCTCGAAGTCCTTGACCAGGGACTCCTTGACGCCGAAAACGGTGTCGGAGTCGAGCAGGTCGTCGCCCCGGACGAAGATGTGCGTCACCAGGGTCCGGCACTGCGGCGCCTCGACCATGAAGTGCAGGTGCGAGGCCCGCATCGGCGAACGGCCGGTCGACGCCAGCATCCTGCCCACGGGACCGTCGTGCGGGATCGGGTACGGCGTCGGCGTGACGCCCCAGAAGCGGTAGCTCCCGTCGGCCTCGGTGAACAGGTGGGCGCGGGCGGCGGTGCGGCCGTCGTCGTACTGGACGTCGTAGAAGCCGTCCTCGTCCGCCTCCCACACCTCGATCTTGGCCCCCGCGATCGGGGTGCCGTCGGTGTCGCGGACGGTGCCCTCGACCCAGCACGGCTCCCCCGCCGCCCCGAAGGACATGTCCCCGCCCGGCTCGATGCGCGGGGATCCCTCGACGAAGAAGGGTCCGAAGACGGTGGCCTCGGTGGCGTCGCCGTAGGCCTCGTTGTTGATGGCGATGGTCTGCATCGACGCGCCGAGGGTGTCGGAGAGCAGGATGAACTCCTGCCGTTTGTCGTCGGTGAGATGGCCGACGGCGGTCAGGAACTCGATGCCCTTGCTCCACTCCTCCTCGGTGAGGCGGACGTCGCGCAGAAAGGCGTGCAGGTGCTTGACGATGCCCTGCATCAGCTCCTTCAGGCGGGGGTTCGCGCAGGAGTCGAAGGAGCGCTGCACCCGTGCGATCAGGTCTTCCTCGCGGGCCGTCTGCTCCGCGGACACGTCGTTGATCATGCGGGGTCACTTCCTTCCCAGGCCGCGCGGAGCAGCGCGGTGAGGTTCCGTTCGGTGACGGGCGTGGGGTTGCCGGCGGGGATCGCGGCGAGGACGGGAGGCACCGCCCGGGCGATGGCGTCCTCGGGCATGCCGTAGTCACGCAGGGCGCGCGGGGCGTCGAGTGCCGCGCGCAGGGCGGCGAGTCCCTCCACCGCAGTCGGCGCGCCGAAGGCCTCGGCCATGCGTCGCTCGGTCTCCGGCACGGCCGGGGCGTTGAAGGCCAGGACGTGCGGGAGCACCACGGCGTGGGTCTGGGCGTGCGGGAGGTTGAACATGCCGCCCAGCACATGGCAGATCTTGTGGTGCATCCCCGAGCCGGCGGAGGCGAAGGCGACGCCCGCCAAGTAGGCGCCGTACAAAGTCTGTTCGCGGCCTTCGAGCCCGGTCGGCTCGGCGGCCACGGCAGGCAGGCCCTGCGCCATGCCCCGGATGCCCTCCCCCGCCAGCGCCCGGTCGATCGGGTCCGCGCGCGGGCCCCACATCGAGTCGACGCAGTGGGCCAGGGCGTTGAGGCCGCTGGCCACGGACATCTCGACCGGCAGGCCGAGCAGCAGGGAGGCGTCGTAGACGATCGAGCGCGGCAGGACGCGCGGGTCGACGCCGGTGGTCTTCACCTCGCCCTCGGTCAGGCCCCAGACGTTCGTCGCCTCCGAACCGGCGTACGTGGTGGGGACGGCGACGATCGGCAGGCCGGTGGTCAGCGCGACCGCCTTGGCGAGGCCGGTCGTCGAGCCGCCGCCGACGCACACCAGCGCGTCAACGGAGCCTTCGGCGGCGGCCTTACGGGCGCGGTCGGCCACGTCGACGGGAACGTGCATGACGACCTCGTCGTGGCGGACCGCGACCGGCAGATCCGCGCCGACGCGGTCGACGAGGGCGGCCTCGGCGGGCGCGGCGATCAGCATCACCCTCGTCGCCTTCAGCGCGGCCACCTCGGTGGCGACCGCGGACGGCGCGTCACCGGGGGCGAAGACGACCCGCTGGGGCAGGGTCTCGTGGAGGAACCGCACCGTTCAGGCCTTTCCGAGGAGCTGGGCGAGGGCGCCGCGCAGGGCCGCCTCGGGGTCGTCGGCGAGGCTCATGGAACGCCAGGCGACGTGCTTGTCGGGGCGTACGAGGATCGCGCCGGACTCCTCGACCTCGCGGAGCTTGGCCCAGTCGTAGTAGAGGTCCGTGACCTCGCGACCGGGGCCGATGACGACCGTTTCGAGCGCGATCCCGAGGTCGCCCGCGACCTTCTCCGCGGCGTCGGCCCAGTCCTCGCCGGCGATGCCCGTGAGGAGGGTCCAGCGGGTGTACGGCGCCAGGTCCATCAGGGCGAGCTTGGTGACGTTGTCGCCGACCCAGGCGTGCGGGAGGTGCGCTCCGGGGCTGGTGGACATCGTGTAGTAAAGGTCCTCGTCCCTGCTCGGCGCGGGACGGGTGCCGTCGGAGACGACGGCGGTGGACTCATAGAACTGGCCGAGTTCGACGCCGTGCGCGTTGAACTCGTAGTTCTTGGTCTCCATCGCCGTCACGAGGGCAGCCCTCTTGGCCGCACCCTCGGGGGTGTTGGCCTTGCGCTCCTCGATCAGGGCCCGCATCTCGTCCTCGTCCTTGGCGTCGAGGACACCGAGGGCCTGGAAGATGTCGATGAACTCCCGGCTGGACCTGTTGGCCCGGGTGACGATCCGCTTCGCGACGGGCGCCCGCTCCTGCGAGTACGTCTCAAGGAGCGACGGGTCGGCCTGCCCGCGCAGCACGGCGGCGAGCTTCCAGGCCAGGTTGTAGGAGTCCTGGACGCTGGTGTTCGAGCCCAGACCGTTGCTCGGCGGGTGCCGATGGACGGCGTCGCCGGCACAGAAGACCCGGCCCTTGTGCAGATGGGTCGCGTACATCTCGTTGTTGCCCCAGAGGCTGGTGCCAGTGATCTCGACCTCCAGGTCCGGGATGCCCAGCAGCTGGCGCACGATGCGGATCGCCTCGGCCTCGTCGACGACAGGGGGTTCGCCCGCGATGTCGTAGCCCCACACGATCAGCCACTCGTTCCAGGGCCGCACCATCCGCACCAGGCCCGCGCCGATGCCGCCGACGTTCGCACCCGGCTGGATCACCCAGTACAGGACGGACGGCCGATGGCCCACATAGGAGGCGATGTCGGCCTTGAAGGTGATGTTCATCGAGCCGGCGATGTCCATCGCGCCCTCGTAGGGCAGGCCGATGTCCTCGGCGACCCGGGAGCGGGCGCCATCCGCGCCGATCAGGTACTTGGCCCGGATGTCGTACTCCTGACCGGTGAGCCGGTCGCGGACCCGGACGGTGACGCCGGTGTCGTCCTGGGTGTGCGAGAGGTATTCGGTGGAGAAGCGGGTCTGGGTGCCGCGCTGGGTGGCGTTCTTGACGAGGATCGGTTCGAGGTACGTCTGCGGGATGTCGACGGTGAGGCAGGGCGAGGCCAGCTGGTAGTCCGCCTCACGGTCGGGGCGGGTGCCCCAGGTGTGGATGCGGCCGATCTCCTCGCCCGCGATGGAGGTGCAGAAGACGGTGTCGCCGACCAGACCGTGCTCGGTGGCGTCGGCCAGGACCTGGTCCTCGATCCCCATGTCGCGGAAGATCTCCATCGCCCGCTGGTTGGTGATGTGCGCCCGAGGGGTGTTCGCGGTCCACCGGTACTTGGTGATCACGATGTTGTCGACACCCAGGGTCGACAGGAACAGGGCCGCCGAGGCGCCTGCCGGGCCGGAGCCGACGATCAGGACATCGGTCTCCACCTGTGACGATGCCGGGAGTTCAGTCTCTTGCTGACCGTCGTTGAAGTCGGGCATGGGGCGCTCACCTTCTTCTCGCGGGGTTCTGAAGGCAGCGTGCGCCCCGCCCTGGTCGCATACGGCGGATTGGGGTGGCGGACGGCCGAAATCCGTATCCTGCGGGTCCTCAGCCGCGTTTCACGGCCGTACGGCGCAACTCGCCCGCAGTGACGCCGAAGCGGGCGTGGAAGGTCTGGGAGAAGTGGGCGACCGAGCTGAAACCGCAGGTGGTCGCCACGGTCGCCGTACGGGCTTCCCTGGCAGCGGGGCCGGTCAGCAGGCCGTAGGCGAGTTCGAGTCGCCGACCGAGCACGTAGCGCGGGAAGGTCGTGCCGGCGTCCGCAAAGACGCGGGTGAGCTGACGGACGCTGATGCCGACCACGCCGGCGACCTCGGAGGCCGACAGGCGTGGATCGTGCAGCCGGTCCTCGACATGGGCGCAGGCAAGCGCGCGGTGGACGACAGGGGGCCGGGTGGTGCCGCCGCCCACGAGCGCGGACGCGAGATCGACGATCGTCTGCTCGTCGGGCCGGGTCGGCGTCTCCACGCCGACGGCACGTCCGACGAGGCGGGCGATCGCGCGTCCGTACGGGTTTCTCTCGTCCCGGCGGACGATGAGCGGCTGCCCGGCCCGCACACCGTCCGGCAGCGCACGCCGATCCACCCGCACCGCCAGCTCGTCCAGCCCGTGGCCGAACCCGCGCACGAAGCTGCCGTCCGCGTCGCAGACCAGAACGTCACCGGGCCGGACGATCTGCCACCTGCCCGCCTGCTCGAACTGCGCCTCCCCGCGCAGGGAGACGTAGATCGCGAGGGAGCCCGTGGGCCGCCGCTCGATGAGATCGGCGGGGCGCTCCACGACATGGGCCGTCGTACGGACCCTGGCCAGATGAACCCGCCCGAGGTCGAGGTTGTCCTCGCGCGCCCGGAAGTCCTCGCCGCCCGGCGTACGGCACTTCAGGGCGATCAGGGCGTCGGCGTTGTGCTCCTCCCAGGCCCGCAGCCGCTCCGCCGACGGCACGTGTGCCGTCGAGAAAGCTTGCGCCGGGCGGGGTGCTGCAGGTGCGGGGTGCATGGCTCTCAGGGTAGGACCGGCTCGCCAGGCGCAGAAGGCGATGAAACACACCTCGATGCTGCGCCGGGGGACGGCGTCCGGACCGGCGTCGGGGTTGTGGACCGCAGTATGCATCACGTCCCCACTGCGGTCCGGGTTGACAGTGCTGTCCTGCGGTGGCGGTGAGATCGCCCCCCACGTCTCGTGGACGACGGCCCGGGAGTACGGCCGGATCGGGCCGTCGTCCCGCTCCGACAGCTTCACGAACTCCGCGTGCGACTGGAGTCGCCGACCGAGCCCTTGGACGCTTGAACACCTGCTCTGACCAGGCGCGTTGTGAGCTTGAGAAGCCGTATCTCAACCGATCATGGACCGTGCACGTCGAACAGCTTTCCCGCTGGGGTGATCTTCTGGCGGTAGGCGCATCAAGGCAGACACCTCACGTTGCTATGCCGTCAAGTTCTCGGGATCAGTCCTCCGTTCTGAGCTGGGCACGACCGTCCTGGCGGGTACGACGCGACACGCGGTCGTGACAGTTACGCGCCTGCGCTGACCAGCCCCTGCCGTCCTCACGGCGGGCATTAATCCGGCGGTACTGCTGTTCCTCTGATGGACGCCAGCCACAGCAGCCCCGACCGGCGTCTCAAAGGAACGGGCGAGAACGGAACGGGCGCATGAGCGACACACTGACCGGCAACCTCAAACGGGCCGCCGCACCGACTGTGGACAGCGGTCTGCTCGAACGGGCACGCCGGCACCGGCGGCACACCCTTGAACTGCTGACCGTCTGCGCCGTCGCTCTCGTCCCCTGGACTGTGCTGCTGGCGGCGACGCTGCCCTCCGGATACCAGGTCCATCACTGGAGCGTCACCTGGGTGGGGTTCGACATCCTTCTCGTGGTCGCGATGGCGTCCACCGCGCTTCTCGGGTGGCTGCGGCACCGCGCCGTCATCGTGGTGGCGCTCGCGACGGCCCTGTTGTTGATCTGCGACGCGTGGTTCGACGTGTCTCTCGCCTTCGGTACTCCGGAAATCTGGCTGTCGGTGGCACTGGCCGTGTTCGCCGAACTGCCTCTGGCCTTCTACCTGATCCGCCGGGTGACGGGGATGATCTCGTTGGCGCAGTGGCCCTCCGCCAAGGCCGAGGCGTGCAGCGACGAGCAGGTCACCGACCGGGACACCTGAAGGATCGGCGGCACGGGGGCCCTCTGCTCCGCCGGGGTCAGCTCGTGTGCCGCTGCGCCGCGGGCGTCACCGACTCCGGGTGGGCATACGACGGCGCCACGCGCAGCAGGCGGGCCGCCCAGCCGGGCAGATACCAGTTCCACGGGCCGAACAGCGAAACGAGCGACGGAACCAGCAACATCCGCACGATGGTCGCATCCAGGAGGATGCCGATACCAAGGCCCGTCGCCAGTGTCTTCAGATCGGTGCCCGGGCCGGAGGCGAGCGCGGCGAAGGCGAGGAAGAGGATCAGCGCGGCGCTGGTGACCAGCCGGCCGGTGCGGCCGAGGCCCTCGATCACGGCGGCGTCGGTGGAGCGGCCGGTGTCGTACTCCTCTCGGATGCGGGAGAGGATGAACACCTCGTAGTCCATGGACAGTCCGAACAGGAACGCGAAGACCATCAGCGGGATCCAGAAGGTGATCGCGCCGGTGGCCGCGATGCCGAAGACCGCGTCGGAGCCGTGCCCGTCCTGCCAGAAGATCACCATCACTCCGAGGGTCGCCGCAAGGGAGATCAGGTTCAGCAGGACCGCTTTGAGCGGCAGCAGCAGGGAGCGGAATGCGCGCACCAGCAGGACGTACGTCAGCAGGGCGATGATGGTGAGCATCAGCGGGAAGTTGCCGTAGACGGCATGCAGGAAGTCGATCTGTGCCGCGCCGATGCCCGCGACGCCGAGGACGCCGGGCAGACCGTCCGCGGCGGTCTTGACCCGTTTGACCACGCCGACGCTCTTGGAGTTCACGGTCTCGTGGTCGGGGATGACGACCACGATGCTCTGCCCGGCGCGGTTGCCGGCCGGTCCGGACGGCACGAATACGCTGCTGACCCCGTCGATGTCGGCGAACTTGGCGGCGGCTGTGCGGGCCTGGTCGGTGCGGACCAGGACCTCCATGGGGGTCAGGGCCCCCGTTGGCACACCGCCGCGCTCCAGGGTCTGCAGGGTCTCGTAGGCCGGGCCGCTCTTGGCCAGTGACTCGGACGAGGCGAGACCGATCTTGATGCCGAGGAAGACTGCGGTCAGTGCGAAGAGTGCGGCCAGCGCGGTGGCGGCGGCGATCCAGCGGCGTCGTACCACAGCAGTGGTCCACCGGCTCCAGAAGCGGCTGGCCCGGTTCTCGTGCCGGATCTTCGGCCAGTCGACTCTCGGTCCGATGCCGCCCAGGATCGCCGGGGTGAGCGTGAGCGTCGTCAGCACGCTCGCCAGGGGGATGAGGGCTCCGCCGTAGCCCATGCTCCGCATGAACGGGACCGGCAGGACCACCAGCGCCAGCAGACCGATCGCGACGGTGACGCCGCTGAACAGCACGGCGTGCCCGGCGTGTTCCATCGCGACGACGACCGCGTCGTGATTGTCCCGGCCGTGGTCGCGCTCCTCTCGCCAGCGGGTGACGAACAGCAGCGAGTAGTCGATCGCCACGCCCAGGCCGATGAGGGCGACCAGGAACTGCACGATGAACGACACATCAGTCGCATAGGTGAGCGGCAACAGCATCACAAAGGTCGCGAGGATCGACACCGCGGCCACCACCAGCGGCAGCAGGGCCAAGAAGGATGCGAACACGAAGGCGAGTACGGCCAGAGCGCCGACGGCGCCGAGAAGTGTCTCCCCGAGGACGCCCGGTCCACCCCCGTTGTTGCCACCGGAGGCCAGCACGTCCTCCCCCGTCACGCCGACCGCAGACCCCGACGGCACGGCGTGCTGCGCCGCCGATCGGATCGGATCGGTGAGCAGCTTCTGGCTGGGTGACGGGTTGAAGCGGTAGAACACCAGGGCGTAGGCCGTGCGGTCGTCCTTGGTCCGGAACGCCTTGTCCCCGGTGTTCGCCTCGTCGATCACCCGTAGGCCCGGGACGGCTGTGCCGGCGGCTGCGAACGCCCGCCCGACATCCTGCTCGTGACCGGTGATGGTCTGCCCCGCGGGGAATGTGACCGAGACCAGATAGGGGTTCGTGTCACCGCCGCTGCCGAAGGCGCGTTCGATGCGGTGGGCCGTCACCGTGCCGGGTTGACCGGGCAGGGAGAAGTCGATCGTCAGCCGGTTCGTCGTCCGGCCGGCCAGGAGGATGCCGGCGACGAGCACCAGTCCCCAGAACCCCACTACCGCCTTGCGATGCCTCAGAACGAACTCGGCCCACCGCCGCATGCTCGGGCCCTCCCCACGTTGTAGGTTGCGGGAGTTTAGCGCTATGCACCCTTCCTTCACTATCAGGTAGATCGATAACTTTTGATGCGATCCAGTGCCGTGTCGCCCAGGGCCCATCGCGGACGACTGCCGTTCTCCGGCCGGTGCGGCTCGGGCTCGACGATCAGTTCCAGGTGGTCGGTGCAGTCGGCGCACTTCCGGGACTTCACCCACATGCCCGGGCGGTTGCGGTGCTCGCTGGTGGCCTGCCAGGCGAGGTGCGCCCACTCGCGGGTTCCCCGTCGACGAACGCCTCCAGCGGGCAGTTGGCCCCGGCGCCCTGACCGGCGAGGGAGGCGTCAACGCGGGGAACGCCGTTCTCGACGGCGACGACGGAGTTGGCGGCGCCCAGGCCGAGGTTGTGGTGGGCGTGGATCCCGAGCCCGGTGGCCGGGTTGAGGACATCGCGGTAGGCGCGGACGCCGTCCATGGTGAGCCGGCCGCCGGAGTCGGCGACGTAGACGCAGTGGGCGCCGTAGGACTCCATCAGCTTGGCCTGGCGGGCGAGTGCGGCTGGTTCGGCCATGTGGGACATCATGAGGAAGCCCGCGACGTCCATACCCAGCTCGCGGGCGGCGGCGATGTGCTGGCGGAGATGTCGGCCTCGGTGCAGTGGGTGGCGACGCGGACCGAACGGATGCCGAAGGCGTGGGCCTGCCGCAGGTCGTGCAGGGTGCCGATGCCGGGCAGGAGGTGCCTCGATCACCTGCCACTCCGCGTCCGTGGTGTCCGAGGTGTAGCGGCGGGACCGAGCCGGATGACGGCGGCCATGACCGAACTGGCAGGCCAGGCACGGGCAGTGAGCTTGCCCATTTTGGGCGACAGCGGGGTGGCAGGGGGCGTACAACGACAATGACAGGACCTCTTGGCGCGACCGGGCTTCGAACACCGCACTTGCTGCCAAGAGGTCCCGGCAGTGCACGTCACTTCGCCGATTCCCACCCATCCGCGACGATCAGTTCAGTTTACTGAGTCGCAGGTCAGAGCACTATGCACGTCCATTCCTCCTCGCGACCGAACCAGCAGGGCCGCTCGTCCCGTCGTGGAGTGGTCAGTCGTGTGTGCCGTACCAGGTCCATCGTCCGACTTCGATGCCGGACTGGCCCCAAGGGGTGGAGTAGACGGCATCACCGTTGCCCGAGGTGCGCAGATAATTCTCCCCGCTGTAGGTCGTGAGGTCGTTGTCGTCGCCGTTCCACAACTGCCCGGAGTTGAGGCCGCTGTCGCAGGTGCTCAGCCACACGGCGTTCGTGGCGCTCTTGTTGTCCGTGGTGAGGCACTTGCCGGTGTACCAGCTCTTCAGCTGGCGGTAGGTGATCCCGCTGGGATAGGCGGTATACGAACTGCCCCAGTTCCAGTAGGTGCCTGGCGACTGATCGCAGGGGCCGGACCAGACGTTGCTGGTCGTGGTGGAACCGGTGAGGCAGTTGCCCTCGTAGGCGTTCTTGTACACCCAGTCGGTCGCCGCGAACGCACTGGACATCGAGCCCGCCACGGTCAGCATGAGGGCGGCGAACATCATGGGCAGGGTCAGTCTCAGGGTCTTCCTAGATTTCATGATCACGAGGATCGAGGGCAAAAGCGTTAACCATGCGAATCGCACATGAACATGCCATGTCACGCTGGTCACGCTCTGGGCATGCACGCGTCATCAAACCGGCACTCCGGCGTCGACAACGAACGCCCCACGCTCCCCTACCGCCAAGCACCCTAAATGATCAGTTCATTTACAGGCTCTGAGCTTGTCCTACCTTTGAATTGCTCCGGGATCGGTGGAGGCTCCGGACTGTCCCGGGTTGGGTGGAGTCGAGTTGCTTGGCTTCAAGGAGCCCGGCCCCATCACGAGTTCAACCTCAGTCATGCAGGGCGGCCGCGAGCGCCTCGGCGAGGGTCACGGGCGGGTGGCCGATCAGGCGGCGCAAGTCGCCAGAGTCGGTGTACATCTCGCCGCGGTTCATACCGCGGTCAGCGTCAGCGAGGACCTCTGCCAGCTCGGCGGGTAGGCCCGCGGAGGCCAGTACCTGGGCGAAGTCGGTCACCGACAGGTCAGCGTAGGTAACCTGCTTTCCGGCCGCAGCGGAGATCGCGGCGGCGAGCTCGGTCAGGGTGAAGGATTCGTCGCCGCCGAGCTCGTACACGGCGCCGGTGTGGCCTTCAGCGGTGAGGACGACTGCTGCGGCCTCGGCGTAGTCGGCGCGGGACGCGGCGCTGATCCGCCCCTCGCCTGCGGCGCCGACGACGGCGCCGTTCTGCAGGATCTGCGGCAGTTGGCTGGTGTAGTTCTCCAGGTACCAGCCGTTGCGCAGCAGCACGCTGGGGATTCCGCGGTACCGCAGATACGCCTCGGTCTCGCTGTGCGTGGCACCGATGACGGTGGTGGCCGTGTCCGCGTGCGTCGTGCTCGTGTACGCCACTAGCGACACGCCTGCGGATGCCGCGGCGTCGATCACGCGGCGGTGGTTGGCGACCCGCTCGCCCACGGGGACCGAGGCCGAGATCAGCAGCAGCCTGTCCGCCCCCGCGAATGC
>NZ_JBSFDB010000081.1:0-26387 GCF_053593695.1 Streptomyces sp. NPDC002144 | reverse complement strand
CCGGCGAGTACTTACTGGGTGGCGCCACTTCGTCCTCGTTTCCTTGTTCAGGACAACCCTATTGGGTGCCTGTCCGGAAACCTCGTGGCCCCTCAGGTCCACGTAGCGATCGATCGATGGTTCGGTTGGTCCGGAGGTTCGTCCCCTTCAGCTCTGACCTCGCGCTTCACGGAGCTGACTGTCCAACGGATCGTCAGGAAACAGAAAGGGCCTCTTACCTGGGGCCTTGTGCAGGGCGGCGATCATGTGGCGGCGGAGTTCCCCTATCCCGTAGGCTGCCGATCTTCACCTCCGGAGGGTTGCGGTCCACGTGGAGCCGGTGGATGCGCTCCGCGATGGAGTCGGGATCGGCTTCCCCGTCTCCTGGCTTGATGAAGAGGTCGATCACGGCCAGGCCGACGGTGATGCCCTCGGCTGCGAGTGCCTGGTGAAGGGAGAGGGCATAGGCGCGGAGGCCAGAGGCCGCAACGCCCACGGCGCCGATTGCCGGAACGGGATAGAGGGCCGACGATCCCACGGTGAAAAGCAGGGAGCCATGGCCGCGCTGACGCATCCCGGGAAGGACGGCGCCGACAGCCGTGACGGCTCCCAGTACCTTCTGCTCCAGTTCTCGCAGCGTGTCCTCGGCGGTGACCTCGTCAATGGACAGCGCAGGAAGCCGGTTGGCGGGGTTGAACACCAGGACGTCGATGCTCCCCAGCTCCGCTTCGACCCGCTGCAGGGCGGATACGAGGGCGCGCCGGTCGGTGACGTCGGCGGGGTAGGCACGGGCGGTGAGGCCACCTGCACCAAGGTCTGCCGCCAGCGCGTCGAGTCGCACAGGGTCCCGGGCGACCAGCGCGATGTCGAAACCATCGGCACCGAAACGCTGGGCGATGGCGCGGCCCAGGCCTGGTCCGGCGCCGATGACTGCGAGTGTCGCCATAACGGTCCTGCCTTTCAAGACACGGTCAGGTCGGGTTCTTTTGCAAGATCGGTGGGTCCAGGGTTTTGGAAGTGGCTTCTATGGCTGCGCCGTCGGGTTCGTTCAAAGGACTCGGCCGACCGGGGCCCGCGTCGGCCTGACCGCACCTCACGATCAGATCCCCGGGCCGAACGATGCCCCGTCCTCCGTTGCGTCCGGGCGAAGAGGCCTGCGGCATCACACTGACTGAAGCAACGGCCCAGCCCGGCGGTGCCGGTAGCGGCATGCACGGGAGCCCACCGAACTCACCGTGCCGCACGACAGAGACCGCCCGGCGATGGCGGACCAGGACCGGCCGTCATCCATGGAAAGCGTCGAAGAAGAGCACTGGAGCAGACCGCAGCTCACAACATTGCTCCATCCCTGCCCTGAGGCTGGAGCACGAAGTCGTAACGGGCATGCAGGTAGGGCTCCTGGATGGTGCCGCCGTCGGGGGCGTCGCCGGCCGGTTCCTCGGTGAAGTCCACGATCAGTTCGTCCTTGGTGCCGAACACGACGTCGCTGTCGAGGAATTCGGAGCCCCGCTGGAACAGATGGGTGATCAGCCGCTCGTGGCCGGGCTGCTCGATGAGAAAGTGGATGTGGGCAGGGCGGAAGTGGCTGATGGCGGTCTTGCGGATCAGATGACCGACCGGGCCGTCCATCGGGATCGCTTAGTGCCGTGACCACGAACGTTCACGGTGTCGGCGGCCATGCCGTCGGCCTGCAGGTGTGGCGGTGGGAGTTCAGCTGACCTCGTTGCGTACGGCGGTGTCGAGGTCGGTGGCGGTCAGGCGGAAGGTGTCGGCGGTCTCCGTCGCGTCCATGTGGAACGGCGCGTACCACTGGTAGTCCATCTCGGCCATCTCGCGGGCGATCGGCACGATCAGCCCGGCCGTACGCGTCACGGAGCGCGGTATCTGGATTAGTTTGACCGGTGGCCGGCCCGCCGCGACGGCGTAGCGCCGCGCCAGCTCGCGAATGGTGACGGCCGGCGCGGACGGCACGTGCCAGGGTCGGCCCCACGCGCGTTCTTCCGAGGCCAGCGTGATGAGGGCCTGTGCCATGTCGCCGTTGAAGGTGAAGGTGTGCGGCATGTCCAGGTGGCCGGTGATCCAGGCCGCTTTTCCCTTCTGCAGGGCCGACTTGATGAGCAGGGAGTAGATGCCGTTGGCGTCCTTGCCGATGTAGTCGGAGCCGCGGACCTCGACGGTGCGGATCCCCCCGGCGAGGGCCTGTTCCCACATGCGTCTGCGCAGACGGCCCTTGTGCCCGGTGGCGGCCATGGGGGTGTGTTCGTTCATCCGGCCGCCGGGCTGCGGACCGTAGGCGTAAAGGCTGCCGGTCAGCGCGAGGACGGCGTCGTTCGCCTTGGCGGCGGTGATGGCCGCCGTCTGCAGGGGCGGCAACAGGCGCTCCCACACCGTGTATGAGGGTGGATTGGCGCAGTGGTAGATCACTTCCGCGCCGCGGGACAGCTCGGTCAGGCGGGAGGGGTCGGACGCGTCCGCGGCGACCCGGTCGACCAGCGGGTGCTCGGGGCCGGAGCCGCTGCGGGTGACGATCCGGACGCTCTCGCCGCGCTCGGCGAGCAGACGAGCGACGTTGGTACCGATGGAACCGGCACCGATGATGACGTGCTTGGCCATGGCGGTTTCTCCTTCTCCGGGGTATCGGTCAGTCGTCCACGCCGGAGCCGGTGTAGGTGGGCACGTCTGCGAGCATGCCGGCGATCTGCGGGTTGAGCTCGTTGCGGCGCCGGTGCAGTTCCTGGATCTTGGCGTTCAGGTCAGGGTCGTCGTCACTGACGTCGAAGATCTCCAGCCGTTCGACCAGGTGCAGCCCGAGGTGGTCGGTCTGGTAGGTGGTCGGGTGCGTCAGGTAGGCGAAGAGACCGTCGAGATGTTCGACGACGAACACCGCGCCGTACGTGTAGTCGCGGCCGACGACGAAGGACTTGATGGCGGGATTCGACCGGCCCTGATTGCGCCAGCTCTCCAGCACCCCTTCGATCTGCTCAGGCGTCGCAGTGGCCTTCATCGTGACTCTGTTGATGTGGTAAATCATGACTTACTACTCGTTCCTAACGTCGTTATAATTCCTAACGGCGTTAACTATGACGCGCGGTGCCTGGCGCGGTCAAGGCGGTGACTAGTGTTCGAGGACACCATCGAAGCGAAGTGACGGACCATGCCGACCAGCACGAGACGGGCCCGTGAACGGGCGAACACCCGGGAGCGGATCATCGAGGCCGCGCTGCACGTCCTCGAGACCGAGGGCATCGCGGCCCTGACGATCCGGCGCATCGCCACCGATGTCGAATATTCCGCGCCCGTCGTCTACCAGCACTTCGCCAACAAGGACGCGCTCGTACTGGAGTTGGTCGCGCACGGTCACCGCCTGATGCTGAGCAAGTTCCGCCAAGCCGCGCAGGAGCCCGATACGGACCGGCGCATGACGCGCATTGCGTCGCAGTACGTCCGGTTCGCCGGCGAGCACCCCCACCTCTTCCAGGTCATGAACGACCCGATGGTCGACGCGGACGAACGCCGGCGCGTCGCGGAACCGGTCATCGACGTCCTCAAGGAGCTGCTCACCTCCTGGTCGGCTGCACACGACGTGGTCCTGGCCGATTTCGACCAGACTTGTGAGATCCTCTGGGGCACGCTGTACGGCATCGCGTCGCTCAGTTACCTCGGCAGCGTCGGCAACGATCGCGCCCGCTACCTCGCCGAACAGGCGCTTCGCACGATCCTCCTCGGCTGGCGAACCGAGACGCCGGCGAACGGTCGACCGGCGAGCAGCTAGGTGCTCTGACCGCTGTGGTTCGCCGGGTTTAGAGGGAGGACCGGACTGTTCGTCGAGATTGTCTTCGTGGGGCTGCCGATCGATCGTGACGACGTCGAGGAGGCTCTGGAGACGGCGTCCGAGCTCGACGGCGAGGTCACCGGCGCGGGCAGCGGCATGGGTCGTTGCCATCTTGACCTTGAAATCGCGGAGAGCCGGACACGACCGCGGCCCTGGAGCGGCTCCGGGCGGTGCTGTCCGAACTGGAGTCGCGGACTGCGCGACGTTGAACGTCAGCGAATGATCAAGCCGCCATCCTCGCTCGTCCGCCCCATCGGATGCCCTTCTCACTGCGGCTGCGGGCGCGCTCTCGACGCTGGGCGGCAAGGACGTCGGGGTGGCGGGCGTTGGCGTTGCGCCAGCGGAGATAGGCGTGGAGGGCCGGGTCTGTGTGGTGTGGTTGCGGTGGTTGGAGTTGGCGATCGTGAACTGTCGCAACGGCCCGAAGTGAGCCTCGATCGGGTTGGCCCAGGACGCGTAGGTCGGCGTGAAGCACAGCTCGACCCTGTTCTTCTTCGTCCAGCGGCGGATGGTGTCGCCCTTGTGGGCGGACAGGTTGTCCAGGATGACGTAGATCGGGGCACCGTCCGGGCGAGCGGCCCGGATCGACCTGAGCGCGGCCAGGGTGTTCGCGGCGCCCTTCTTGCGACGGTTGACGCCCCACAGGGTGTCGTCGCCGATCGAGTAGCAGCCGTGGAAGTACCGCACTCCGTGAGTGCGGTGGTACGTCGCGGGATGGCGCTCGGGGTGACCAGCAGCAGCCCAGCACGCGCCGGCGGCGGGCCGGATACCAAGCGGGCCGAACTCGTCGAACGCGAACACCCGGTCAGGGAAGCGTTCCAGCACGTGCTCGATGCGGTCGAGCTTGGCGTCGCGCTCGGGGTCCGGTGACTCCTTCCAGGTCTTGGTGCGCTGGAAGGTGATGCCGCGGCGGGCGAGCAGGCACCGTAATGCCTCGCGGCCGATCCGGATCACGCGGCCGTGCACTTTCCGCAGGTAGGTGGCGAGTTTGCGGATGGACCAGCGGGTGAAGGGCTGGCCGAGCTTGGTGGGGCGGGTGGTGGCCGTCTGGACGACGAAGTCCTCGTCGTCAGGACTGAGCAGGCGGGGACGGCCTCCCGCCCACTGAGGGTCCAGGCAGGCCAGGCCGATCTCGTTGAACCGGTGGATCACGTCCCGGACGGTGTCCTCGTCGGCTTGCACCAGCTTCGCGATCACCGGCACCCGGTTCCCGCCGGCCGAGGCCAGCAGCATCATCGCCCGCCGGAACCGCACCGAACTGGTGCTGCCCCGGCGCACGATCTGCTGCAGTTTCTGCCCCTCCTGATCGGTCAACCTGCGCACACGGACAGGCTCTGCCACCACACCCCCAGCGGTCGGGACGGACGTCAGTGCACATCCAACCGCCACGACCACCAACCCGGCGAACCTACGCGGTCAGAGCACTTAGCCGCGCGGCGCGATGGTGCGCACACAATACGTGCCGTCCTTTTCGGTCCGGTATTTCGCGCGCAGCCGCGCCTCGTCGATATCCGGGAGCTGGGCTTCGTACGCGCCGTCGGCATCGGCCTGCCACACGTCCAGCACCACGTCCGGCAGCGGATTGCCGTCAAGACCGAGGACGCGGCCGCTGACGAACAGCGGGGTGCCCGGGATGCCGTCGGACATGTCGAATCCGTACGGGGCCGCCGGGGATCCGTCGATGTGGAACGGGCCGAGCACGGTCGCCGGGGTGGCGCGCGGCGAGAAGCGGTGGTTCAGCTGGACGACGAGGGTGCTCAGGCCCAGGACGTCGGAGGTCAGGATGAACTCCTGACGCTTGTCATCGCTGATCCGGCCGGTCGCGGTGAGCCACTCGACGGCCGCCATCCACTCGTCCTCGGTGAGATCGACCTCTCTGGCGAATTCGTGCAGGTGCCACACCAGCGCGGTCATCAGCTCGGCGAGCCGGGGTGAGTGGGCGGTGGCCCACCGCTTCACGGCCAGGCTGGTGATGTTGTCCTCCGTCACGAAGGCCATGAGTCCTCCTTGGTCCGACCTGAAATGGGGAGTGTGCTGCGGATCTGGCGGGCGTTCGGGCTGCAGCCGTGGCGCACGCAGGACTTCAAGATTTCTCCGGATCCGCTGCTGATCGACCAGATCCGTGACGTGGTCGGGCCGTATCTCGCCCTGCCGGCGAACGCCGCGGTATTCGCGATGGACGAGAAACCGCAGATCCAGGCCCTTGAGCGGACCGCTCCGGTGTTGGCCCATGGTGCCGGGTGTCCCTGAGCGCCGCAGCTTCGACTACGTGCGGCACGGGACGGTTGACCTGTTCGCGGCCCTGAACACCGCCACCGCAAAGGTGATCGGCAAACTGTCCGCCCAGCACCGGGCCGTGACATTCGGCGACTTCCTGGACGAGTCGACCGCCAGACCTGTCTCGGCCGGGCGGCGGGCCCTACGGTATGCACACTTTGGCCATCGCCGCGGTGGAGCTGATCGAACGGCTCGACCCCGCCCGGCCCACTGTGTCGGTTTGTCCATGGGCGGCCTCGTCGGCCGGCGGATCGCCGCTATGAGGAGCCGGCGAAGGCCCTGATGTTCGGACCCGCCTCGTCGCCTGTCTGGCGGGCGGTACTCGGTGTCGCCGCTGAGCGCCCGGGGGCCGCCCGTACCCATCCGCGTGGGACACATGGATGGGCGGTGGGTACGGGCGGCGGCACTGGGGCTCAGCGGTAGGTGTTGTTGCTGACGTGGTCACCTTCGAGCCACGACTTGAGTTCGGCGTGCGCGGTCCGTCGGCGCTCCTCGTCGGAGGCTTCGATGCCGGGGGCGTCCAGGGTGAACTCGAGGAGGAGGCCGTTCGGGTCGCTGGTGTACAGGGACCGGCAGTACCCGTGCTCCAGGACGTAGGTCTCCTCGGGCTTCCAGCCGGCGTCCTCGAGCCGCTGGGCGATGGCGTCCTGCACCTCCTCGGTGACCTTGAGCGCGATGTGCTGGAACGGCGAGTGCGGCATCCTCGGGCCGAACTGCTCCTGGTCGGCCAAACTATCGGACAGTCGTCCGTATGGCGGACATGTTGAAGGGTGTCGCCCGATGACCGACACAGTTGGAGCCCTCGACGGGCTGCTGATCGCCGACTTCTCCCGCATCCTCGCCGGGCCGTACGCCACCATGCTGCTCGGGGACATGGGCGCCGAGGTGATCAAGGTGGAATCGCCCGCCGGTGACGACACGCGCACCTGGGTGCCGCCGGTCCGGGGCGAGGTCTCGACCTATTACCTCGGCATCAACCGCAACAAGCGGTCCATCGCCCTGGACCTCAAGAACCCCGAAGACCTGCGCCTGGCCAGGGAATTGGTCTCGCGCGCCGACGTCATGATCGAGAACTTCAAGCCCGGCGGCCTGACGCGCTTCGGCCTGGACTACGACATGGTCAGCGCCGACAACCCGGGACTGGTCTATGCCTCGATCAGTGGGTTCGGCACCGCGGGTGGGGCGTCCTTGCCCGGCTACGACCTGCTGGTCCAGGCGGCATCGGGTCTGATGAGCCTGACCGGAGACGCGGACGGCCCGCCGTATCGGGCGGGGATCTCGGTGTTCGACGTCATGACGGGGCTGCACGCCGCCATCGGCATCCTGGCCGCCCTGAACCACCGCAACGTGACCGGGGCCGGGCAGCACGTGGAGGTCAATCTTCTGTCCTCAGCGCTGTCCGGACTGGTGAACCACACCTCCGCCTACGTGGCCGGCGACGTCGTCCCGCACCGGATGGGCAACGCACACCCCAGTCTCTTCCCCTACGAGCCGCTGCCCACGGCGGACAAGGACCTCATCGTCATCGCAGGCAACGACGGCCAGTTCCGCAGACTCTGCGCCGAACTCGGCCTGGCCGAGCTGCCCGAGGACCCCCGCTTCGCCGGCAACGAGGCCCGCACCCGCAACCGCGAACAGCTGCGCCCGCTCCTTGTCGCCAAGCTCAAGGAGCGCCCGGCGGACGAGTGGTTCAAGAAACTGTCCGCGGCCGGGATCCCATGCGGACCGATCAACCACGTGGACGGCGGTGTCGCCCTCGCCAAGGAGCTGGGGCTCGACCCGGTGGTCACCGTCGGCTCAGGACCGCAGGCGACACCGATGATCCGCAACCCGATCACCTTCAGTGCCACCGCGCCACGGCACATCCTCCCTCCCCCCGACCTCGACCAGCACGGCGACGAGCTGCGGGCCTGGCTCGCGGCGGACAAGGACGCGGATCAGTGACTGCCGGACAGCCCCAGTACCCGACCGGACTCGGCACATCGGATGCCACCACCATCAGACTGCTCGGCCATGACCTGGCGAACGACCTGATGGGCCAGGTCGGCTTCGGCGAGCTCGCCTTCTGGCTCGCCGCCCAGCGCCGCCCCAGCGCGGGCGAGGTACGGCTCTTCGAGACAGTATTGGTCGCGCTGGCCGACCATGGCTTCACCCCCACCGCCATCGCCGCCCGTCTGACCCTGCTGTCCGCACCGGAGTCCATCCAGGGAGCCATGGCCGCCGGCCTGCTCGGCGGCGGCTCCCGCTTCCTCGGCGTCACCGAGGACACCGGCCGCTTCCTCGACGAGGTGATCACTGCCGCGGGAGACCCGCTCCCGGCCACCACCGAGGAGTGGGACGTCTTGGCCGGCAAGGCACTGGCGGAACGCAAGGCGACCAAACGGTTCGTGCCCGGCCTCGGCCACCCCGTGCACAAGGAACGCGACCCGCGTACACCGGTGATCATCCGCATCGCACGCGAGGAAGGGGTTTACGGCCCCCACCTCGCCCTGTTCGAGGCCCTCGGCCGCATGGCACCCGAGATCCTCGGCCGGACCCTGCCCCTCAACGGCGCCGGCGTGTGCGGTGCCGCACTCGCCGACCTCCGCCTCCCCGCAGAGTTGCTGCGCGGCTTCGCTCTCCTGGCCCGCGCGGCCGGACTCCTCGGCCACCTCGCCGAGGAACTCCGCCGCCCCATCGCCGCCGACATCTACCACTCGGTCGACCGCAACTCCCGCTACGTCGCCGGTGACGCCGTCGGATAAACAACCGCAAGAACAGGAGGGGCTGCCTCGACGGATGGGGACAGCCCCCTCCTGCGGTGCCCGTTGGTGACGCCGGCGGGCGGGCTCCACAGAGGACGGGGTTACGGCCACGACCACCTGCGGGCCGGTTGCCTGGCTGCGGCATCACGCCTCGCACCGCCCATGTGGACCGGCTCCAGCCAATATCTCGTCTGACGCAACTGACATCACGGCCTGGTGGGCAGTGGATTGGCGGGCTGAAAGATCAATACTTGAACACTCAACTTATGTGTACGCTGACGACTGGTACTTGAATGCTCAAGCAATGGAGACCCGTCATGCCCGTACGACGCCTCAACCACGCGGTCCTCTACGTCCGCGAGGTCGCCCGGTCCGTCGAGTTCTACACCGACGTCTTCGACTTCAAGATGGCCGTCGAGATCCCCGGCCGCGCCGCCTTCCTCAGCGCGAAGGACACCCTTAACGACCACGACCTCGGTCTCTTCGCGGTCGGCACCAGGGCCGGTGGCCCCACCCCCGGACAGGTCGGCCTCTACCACCTGGCCTGGGAGGTCGGCACGCTCGGCGAGCTCTCCGAGATCGCGCAGAAGCTCCAGCGGCGCGGCGCGCTGGTCGGTGCCACCAACCATCTGGTGTCGAAGTCGCTCTACGCCAAGGACCCCGACGGCATCGAGTTCGAGGTGATGTGGCGGGTGCCGCGCGAGGACTGGCCGAGCAAGGACGAGCAGGCCCGACTGCTGCCGCTGGACCTTCAGGAGTCCATCGACCGCTGGGGCGCCGACCTCGAAACCGGCGCGGCGGCCGGCTCCGCCACCTGAGCCCCGCTCAGCCCACGCAGCCCACTCGGTCTGCTCAGCCCAGGCAGGGCGAGACCATGGCGAGCACCTCGGCCAGCCGTTCACCCG
Organism: Streptomyces sp. NPDC002144; assembly: GCF_053593695.1. Classification (NCBI taxonomy): domain Bacteria; kingdom Bacillati; phylum Actinomycetota; class Actinomycetes; order Kitasatosporales; family Streptomycetaceae; genus Streptomyces; species Streptomyces sp. NPDC002144. Next base: position 16,650 of record NZ_JBSFDB010000081.1, on the reverse strand, counting down.
TACTTCGTGGGTCACGGGAACTCGAGCTACCACGGTGCGGACGCCCGCAGGCTGGGGGAGGTGCTGCGGGTACGGGCCCTCTCGCGCCTGGGCGTCGACGTCCGCGCCGGCGTTGGCCCCTCGATCACCGTCGCGGCCACCGCCTCCGCCCAGATCCCCGCCCCCGGCGGTGTCCTGGCCGTCGACCCCGGCGATGTGGCCGCATGGCTGGGGCAGCTGCCCGTCGACGCCCTGCACGGCATCGGCCCGCGCCAGGCCGAAGTGCTGCGGGAGTACGGCATCCACTACGTCGGCCTGCTCGCCGCCACCCCGCCTGCCACCATCCAGCGCCTGCTGGGCGGCCGCGCCGGCCGCACCGCGGCGGACCGGGCCCGCGGCATCGACCCACGCCCCGTCGTCCCCCGCGCCCTGCCCGCCACCGCCACCGTCCGCCACGCCTTCGACCGGCACACCCTGGACGGCGCCGACGTCCGCGCCGCCCTGCTCGAGCTGGTCATCCGCCTCGGGCAGCAGCTGCGCCAACGCGAGCAGGCGGCCCGCGCCATGACGCTCACGCTCACCTTCGCCGGCAACGGCCGGTCGGAGAAGACCCGCCGCCTTGCCGAGCCGTCTGCGCACGACGACGACCTGCGCCTGATCGCCTACCAGCTGATGGACGCCGCCGGCCTGCAGCGCGGCCGGCTGACCGCGCTCACCCTGAGGGGCGAGGACCTCATCGATGCCGGCCAGGTCGCGCGGCAGATCAGCCTGGACGGCGCCCGCGAGGCCCGGCTGGTCGCCGAAGCGGCCATCGACCGCGTCCGGGACAAGTTCGGCCTGGGCGTCATCGGCTCGGCCGCCGTCTTCCGCCGCGCCTCATGATGCGGCTCGCCGGCCGTGGAGGGGGGCCGTGATCCTCAACCCGCCGAGCCTCGGACCGGCCCACCATCTGCCGCAGTGGCCCTACCTCCAGGCCGTCGACGACGCCCTCACGCGGCGGGGCATCCCGCCGGGCACCGTACGGGCTGATTACCGCCTTCCGCGGTTCGGAGACCGGCTGTCCATCGTGCTCGGCCGGGACACCAGCCGCACCGCCGACCGCACCGGCGGGATCCGCTTCGACTGGGATGAGGACACCGGCTGGGCCTACTCCCTGCACGGCCTCCACCTCCGTTCCGGTGGGAGCCGTCCGCTGACGGTGCTGCACTGCGTCTACGCCGCACCGGAGGATGTGGCCGCGGTTGCCGAGCAGTTCGTGTGCCACGGACGTCTGCCTGCGGGGGAGTACGGCGCAGAGTGGGGCGAGGCGACGCATGTGCGGGCCACGATCGACCGGTTCCGCGCCACCCTGCAGGATGCCGACGGTCTCTGGACGGGCCGTGGCTAGACCTGGCATCTCAGGAAGCCGGTTTCGTGGAGGACCGGGGCGGCAGGGGCTATCACCTGTTCAGCGCAGTATGGCAGCGTCCGTACAGGGCAGCCGGGAGTTCAGCCCGGCCGCGGTTTTCCCCGCTCTGTGGGGGGTGGCAGGGGTGCCGCAGTCACCCCCCGAGTCAGGCTGCGGGACCTCGTGCGTACCAGACATCAGCGCCTGGTCGGCTGGGTGACGGCCGTCAGACGGAGAGGGCTTGGCGGAGGGTTTTGCGGCAGTCGATGACGGCGTCGACGCCGACGATCTGCAGGGTGCGCAGGACGGTGCGGGTGGGGGCGGCCAGGCGCAGCCAGCCACCCGCCTGTGCGAGGGCGTTGTGGGCCGCGATGAGGATGTTGATGCCGGTGGAGTCCATGAAGGTGACCTGGCTCAGGTCGACCACGATGCGGGGATCGGCGTCGCTGAGGGCCTGGCGGAGGATGGGACCGGTGTCGTGGTCGATCTCTCCGGCCAGGGAGAGCACCAGGATGCCGTCGGCGTGGGTGGAGACGACCGACAGCCGGCCGGATGAGTCGATTGGCACGGTATCCGTCACCTTTTCCCCACCCATGCCGGTGACCTACCCGGGCCCTTGATCTGAAGTGGCCCCAGGCTACGGGCAGGGCGTGTGGGTGGCGCAACCATCGAAAAGGCGCCGGGCGTCATCATCCCCGCGGGCGCGGGTACGCACGGGGGTGTGAAACGGGGAGCGAAGGCGGCGTGATGGACGACGGATCAGCGGGTGACGGCTGTAGCGCGCCGCCGGGATGCGTCCTGCAGAAGTCCGTCGCTCTGGAGGGGGACGGTGCGTGTATCGCCCAGGCCCGTCACCGGGCAGCCGACTTCCTCACCCAGGTCGCGACCCGTCACGGGCTGGCGGTGTCGGCCCGGGTGCGGGATCTGACGCAGCTGGTGGTCAGTGAGCTGGTCACCAACGCCCGCAAGTACGCGCCGGGTCCGGTGCTGTTGGAGCTGCGGATCGCCGGTGGGGTGGTGGAGGTGGTGGTGTGGGACTCCGAGCCGGTGCTGCCGGCGGCCCGGCCGGCCGACGCCGGCCGGGTGGGCCAGCACGGTCTGGAGATCGTGGCGGCCATCGCCCAGAGCGTCGAAGCCGTGCGGGAGGCGGTCGGCAAACGCATCACCGCCCGTGTCACCCTCACCGACACCCCGGACGAGACCGCCGCCCGCCCGCTCCCCTAAAGGCGATCCCGCCGGGCTCCGCCGGTTCAGCGGCCGCCAGGCAATCGTGGTCACCGGTGCAGGGGACGCGGAGTCCATCGTCCAGTTCCCCGATCCTTCCGACATCGGTGCGGCCGACGTGCCACGTGGGCGGATGCTCCAGCAGCCGCGCACCGGCTCCAGCTCCCGAGGAACACCGGGAAGAAGACGACCTTTGATCGGTCATCCGTGTTGCGCATTTTGGTGTTCATGGTCAGGTTGCCGTTCCCGCCCGATGGTGCTTGCCCGTGGGATCAGCCGGTGCGGGGCCCGGATCTCCCTTCCGGGGACGGGGGCGGGGCTGCCGATCCGCTTGAGGAGGCGCTCCACCGCCGTCTCGGCGATCATCTTCTTGTCCGGCGAGATCGTCGTGACGGGCGGGTTGGAGTAGCGGCCGTCCTCGATGTCGTCGTAGCCCACGACGGCGACGTCCTCCGGCACGCGCAGCCCGCGTTCGGCAAGGGTGTGCAGGGCGCCCAGGGCCACGAGGTCGCTGTAGCAGAAGACCGCGTCGGGCGGCTCCTCGAGGTCGAGCAGGTGGGCCATCGCCGAGGCTCCGTCGGATCGGTTGAAGCGCGGGGTGGAGATGACGAGTTCCTCCCGGACCGGTATGCCGGCCCGCTCGTGGGCCAGCCGGTAGCCGCGGGTGCGTAGTTGGGCCGCCTCGCCGGTGCGGTAGGGCTGGTCGCCGATGGCGGCGACCCGGCGCCGGCCGAGGTCGAGCAGGTGCTCGGTGGCCTCGCGGGAGGCGGTGACGTCGTCGATGCCGACGTGGTCGAAGCTGCCGTCGCTGACGCGCTCGCCGAGCACGACGAGGGGCAGGCTCGGGTCGCGCTCGGACAGATCGGACTGGGCGAGGCCGAGCGGGCTGAAGATGACTCCGTCGAACAGCAGTTGCTGGGAGCCGCGGCTGAGGAACATCTTCTCGTGCTCGGCGTCGCCGTCCGTCTGGTCGATCAGGACGTTGTACCCCTGCACCCGGGCCGCGCGGATGATGCCCTGCAGCAGTTCGGCGAAGTACGGCGTATCCAGGTACGGCACGACCACCGCGATCTGGCCCGACCGCCCGGCGGCGAGGTTACGGGCCAGCACGTTCGGCCGGTAGCCGAGCTCGTCCACGGCCCGCTGCACCCGGTTTCGGGTGGCCTCGGAGACGGGCGCGTAGCCGTTGACCACATTGGACACGGTCCGGCTGGAGACGCCGGCGAGCAACGCGACGTCGCGGAGTGTGACGCCCTTAGTCATATGCCACCTTCATCCCGGATGTCGGTTTCAGCGCTGAAAGTTTCCTCGGGGTTACCTCTTGCAGCGTGGCAAGTTCTCGGTTAACACTTTTGCAGCGCTGCAGAGCGTAGCAGAGAGCCCCGGAAATCCCCACGGGGCCAACCCGTAGGAGCCGTAGTGGGAACAGCAACCTCTCACGGGCCGGGAGCCGCACCCGTCCTGATGGGGCATCACTCTTTACTCGTTGTTCTCTGATCGCGCGCTGATCTCACACCTGTCTCTCCCTCTTCACGACGTCACCGACGCCCACCCTCCCGCGTCCCATGACGTCCGCCCGCCAGGATCTGCGGCGGGCAGTCCACCCGGGCCGGCGTACCCGCATGCCCTCGGCCCGTCGACGCCGTACCTCCGCCTGCCCGGCGCCCCCTGCGCGCACCTCGCCGTATCTCCTCCTCTTACCTCCGTCCCCCTGCCCCTCAGGCACCCTCACCCGGGAGATTTCTATGTCCTCCAGCAGACAGCCCAGGCTCCGTACCGTCCGCCGGACCGCCGTCGCGGCGACCTCCGCCGCCCTCGCCGGCGTGCTCCTCGCGGCCTGCGGCGGCGGAAACGGCGGCGGCAGCGGGAGCGGTGCCGCGAGCAGCGGCCCGGTGCACATCAAGGTGTGGGCCTGGTACCCCGCCTTCAAGCCGGTCGTGGACCAGTTCAACAAGACCCACAAGGACGTCCAGGTCGACTGGGTGCAGGCGGGCGTCGGCCAGGACGAGTACACCAAGCTGAAGACCGCGCTGAAGGCCGGCCAGGGCGCCCCCGACGTCGTCATGCTGGAGTTCCAGGAGCTGCCGACGATCCAGCTCTCCAAGGGTCTGCTCGACATGGGCAAGTACGGCGCCAATGCCGACCAGGGCAACTACGTGGACTGGGCCTGGAAGCAGGTCTCCGACGGTGACCACGTCTACGCCATCCCGGTCGACGGCGGCCCGATGGCGATGATGTACCGGGCCGACCTGTTCAAGAAGTACAAGCTGAAGGTGCCGACGACCTGGGCGGAGTACAAGGAGGAGGCGGCCAAGCTGCACAAGGCCGACCCGAAGGCGTACCTGACCGACTTCGGCAGCGACGAGACGGCCGGCGGCTGGCGCCAGGGCCTGATGTGGCAGGCCGGCTCCCGCCCCTACACCTACTCGGCGAGCAAGCTGCCGGACATCGGTGTGAAGCTCAACGACGCCGGCGCCAAGAAGGTGTACGAGTACTGGGGCGACCTGGTCAAGAACAAGCTGGTCGACACCCAGTCGTATGCGACCACGGACTTCTACAACGGCCTCAGCAGCGGCAAGTACGCCACCTACATCGCGGCCGGCTGGGGTCCGGGTTATCTCTCCAGCGTCGCGAAGGCGACCGCGGGCAAGTGGCGCGTGGCCCCGCTGCCGCAGTGGACGGCGGGCGGCACCGCCCAGGGCGACTGGGGCGGTTCGAGCTTCTCCGTGACCTCGCAGACCAAGCACCCGAAGGAGGCCACCGAGGTCGCCCGGGAGCTCTTCGGCACCTCGCAGGCCGCCTGGAAGATCGGCATCGACCAGGCCTACCTCTTCCCGCTGTCCAAGCCGATCCTCAACGGTTCGTACTTCGGGGACAAGAAGTACGACTTCTTCGGTGGCCAGCAGATCAACAAGGTGTTCGTGCCCGCGGCCAACGGCATCGGCAGCTTCGACTGGAGCCCGTTCCAGGACTTCGCCTACAACACCGACACCAGTGAGGTCGGCAAGGCCCTCCAGGGCCAGACCGACTGGTCCGCCGTGAACGACAACGTCCAGCAGCAGGTGACCTCCTACGCGAGCAAGCAGGGATTCAAGGTCAGCCAGTAACCGGCCCCGGTCCCCGATTGATCACTGCCCCCGGCGGCGGCGTGCGAGCGCCGTACGCCCGCCGCCGGCCGGGGCCCCGCGAGACGCGCAAGGAGATGCGTTGACTTCTCCCCCGGCTGAAGCAGGGAGATTCTTCCCTCGCGGGTTGAGCTTTCTGCTTCTCCGACAGCAGCTGCCCCGAACTAACGGCAAGGGACGTTGGTACGCCCAGCAGTCTTACGCCAGCTCCACAGACCTGACATCCCGCCAGCCCGGCGGTAGGCCCGGCCAGCCTGGTCATCGCCGACCATACGCCACACAAACGACCACTACCTGCGGGTGGTTGGGGGTGAACGCCGATCCGCCCTGGCGGCGCATCGGCTTTCCCTGCCCTGCTCCGCAGGAGTCCGTTTCCTCCCCCGCCTGAAGGCGGGGGTATCCACGGAGGAATCCAGATGAGCCTGCTCCGACAGCAGGGATCCACGGCGGCCGTACCCCTGGGCCGACCCGTCGCGAAGGACGGCGGCACCCCCGCCGCCGACCGCAGGACGGGCCGGCGCTCCGGGGGGCTGTCCGCCCGTACCCGCCACAAGGCCATGGGCCTGCTGCTGGTCACCCCGTTCGGCCTGCTCTTCGCGGCCTTCCTGGTGGCGCCGCTGGCGTACGCCTTCTGGCTGAGCCTGCGGACCTCCACCCTGGTCGGCGGTGACCACTTCAGCTGGTTCGCCAACTACAAGCAGACCTTCACCGACCCGCACTTCCTGGCCGGTGTGCGGCGTGTGGTGGTCTTCGGCGTGGTGCAGATCCCGCTGATGCTGGGGTTGGCGCTGCTCGGCGCCCTCATCATCGACGAGGTCACCGGCCGCCTCGCCAAGGTCTTCCGGATGACACTGTTCATGCCGTACGCCGTGCCCGCGGTGATCGGCGCGCTGATGTGGGGTTTCCTGTACAGCCCCACCTTCGGCCCGGTGAACTCCCTGAGCCACGCCCTCGGTCTGGGGAAGGTCGACCTGCTGGGGCACGGCCTGATGCTGACCTCGCTGGGCAACGTGGTGACCTGGCAGTGGACCGGCTACAACATGATCGTCCTGTACGCGGCGCTGCAGGGCCTGCCCCGCGAGGTCTACGAGGCGGCCAAGCTCGACGGTGCCGGGCAGGTCCAGACGGCGCTGCGCATCAAGATCCCGATGATCTCCTCGGGGATCGTCCTCACGCTGATGTTCACGATCATCGGCACGCTGCAGTTCTTCACCGAGCCGCGCGTCCTGGAGCCGACCGCCTCTTCGGTGATCACCCCGGATTACACGCCGAACCTGTACGCCTACAACCTCGCCTTCCAGTACTCGGAGTTCAACTACTCCGCCGCCATCTCGTTCTCGCTCGGAGCGGTGGTCTTCATCGGCTCCTACCTCTTCCTGTTCGCCGCGCGCAAAAGGAGCGGACTGAAGTGACCACCGCCACCGCCCCCTCTCCCGCCGCCCCCGACCGGGCGCCCCGCGTCAAGTCCTCCACCCGAGGGCGCGTCACCGTCAACGCGGTGATGGTGGCGATGATCCTTTACTTCCTGCTGCCGTTCTGGTGGCTGCTCGTCGCGGCCTCGAAGAACAACGACGCGCTGTTCTCCACCGCGGCCTTGTGGTTCCACTCGCCGGGCTCGTTCTTCGACAACCTCCAGCAGCTGTTCACCTACAACGACGGCGAGTACCTGCGCTGGATGGGCAACACCGCGATCTACGCGGGCGTCAGCGGCGTCGGCGCCACCGCCGTGGCCACCCTCGCCGGGTACGCCTTCGCCAAGTACCGCTTTCCCGGCCGCAACCTGCTCTTCTCCAGCCTGCTCGGCGCGATCATGGTTCCGGCGACCGCATTGGCCATCCCCACCTATTTGCTGCTGAGCAAGGTGGCGCTGACCAACACCATGTGGGCGGTCATCCTGCCTTCCCTGCTCAACCCGTTCGGGGTCTACCTGGTGCGCGTCTACGTGCAGGAGTCCCTGCCGGACGAGCTGCTGGAGGCGGCCCGGGTCGACGGCGCGGGGGAGCTGCGGGTGCTGTTCAACGTGGCGCTGCCGACGCTGAAGCCGGCGCTGGTGACCGTGCTGCTGTTCTCCATGGTCGGCACCTGGAACAACTTCTTCCTGCCGCTGGTGATGCTCAACAACGACAAGCTCTTCCCGCTCACCGTCGGCCTGCAGTCCTGGTACCAGGGAGCGCTGATCCAGTCCGGCGCCAACGCGCTGTTCACCCTCGTCATCGCCGGTTCCCTGGTGGCGATCCTGCCGCTGATCGTCGCCTTCCTCCTTCTCCAGCGGTACTGGCGCGGCGGGTTGACCGTCGGAAGCCTCAAGTGAGCTGAAGAGCCCGCCAGTTCACCCCTCTCCCTCCCCGCACTTCCCGGAGCGCCCTTCATGCTGCACGCCTCCCTGACCGTCGACCCCGCCTTCCGCGTCGCCGACGTGAGCCCCCGCACCTTCGGCTCGTTCGTCGAGCACATGGGCCGCTGCGTCTACACCGGCATCTACGAACCCGGCCACCCGCTCGCCGACGAGGACGGCCTGCGCCGTGACGTCCTGGACCTGGTGCGCGAGCTGGGCGTGACCACCGTGCGCTATCCCGGCGGCAACTTCGTCTCCGGCTTCCGCTGGGAGGACAGCGTCGGCCCGGTCGCCGACCGCCCCACCCGCCTCGACCTCGCCTGGCACAGCACCGAGACCAACGCGTTTGGCCTGCACGAGTTCCACCGCTGGGCCCAGAAGGCCGGCGTCGAGCCGATGATGGCCGTCAACCTCGGCACCCGCGGCGTCGCCGAGGCCCTGGACCTGCTGGAGTACGCCAACCACCCGGGCGGCACTGCCTGGTCCGACCAGCGGATCAAGAACGGCGCCCCCGACCCCTTCGGCATCCGCATGTGGTGCCTGGGCAACGAGCTCGACGGCCCCTGGCAGACCGGCCACAAGACCGCCGCCGAGTACGGCCGCCTCGCCGCCGAGACCGCGCGGGCCATGCGCATGGTCGACCCGAAACTGGAACTGGTGGCCTGCGGCAGCTCCAGCTCCTCGATGCCGACGTTCGGCGCCTGGGAGGCCACCGTCCTGGAGGAGGCGTACGACCAGGTCGACTACATCTCCTGCCACGCCTACTACGAGGAACTCGACGGCGACCTCGGCAGCTTCCTGGCCTCCGGTGTCGACATGGACCACTTCGTGGAGTCCGTGGTCGCCACCGCCGACCACGTACGCGCCAAGCTGCGGCACAAGAAGCGGATCAACCTCTCCTTCGACGAGTGGAACGTCTGGTACAACACCCGCTTCGAGGCCCAGGGAAAGCCCGCCGAGTGGGCCGTGGCCCCCCGGGTCATCGAGGACGAGTACAACGTCGCGGACGCCGTCGTGGTCGGCGGGCTGCTGATCAGCCTGCTGCGCAACAGCGACCGCGTCACCGCCGCCTCCCTCGCCCAGCTCGTCAACGTCATCGCGCCCATCCGCAGCGAACCGGGCGGTCCGAGCTGGCGGCAGACCACCTTCCACCCCTTCGCCCAGGCGGCTCGCCACGCGCGTGGCACGGTCCTGCGGGTGGAGCCGGTCGCCCCCCTGTACGAGACGGCGCGGTTCGGCGAGGTCCCCGTCCTCGACGCCGTGGCCACGCACGTCGCCGGCGCAGACGGGGCCGACGAGCTCACCGTCTTCGCCGTCAACCGGCACCAGAGCGAAAACGTCGAACTCGCCCTCGACCTGCGGGCCTTCACCGGTTACACCCCGGTGGAGCACTCCGTCCTCGCCGACCCGGACCTGCGCGCCGCCAACACCCAGGACAACCCCGGCCGGGTCCGCCCGCGCGAGGCCGGCACCGGGTTCGTCACCGACGGACGGCTCACCGCGAGCCTGCCGCCGGTCTCCTGGAACGTCATTCGGCTGCGCCGCGCCGGCTGACACGCCCCCTCCGACACCCGCCGCTCCCGCCTCCCCTTTTTCCCCCTGGGGAGCGGCGGGCCCCGCACCACCCCCTCTTCCCGGACATTCCTTGGGAGCCGCACATGTCCACCACCAGGGAAGGCGCAAGACTCCGCGCCGTACCCCGATCCCAGGCGATCACCCTGCTGCTGGCCCTGCTCGCAGCCGCCGTCGCCCTCGTCCTGCCCGCCTCCGGCCAGGCGCACGCGATCTCGCGCGCGTCCCAGACGATGTACACCTCGCCGTCGACCGCCCCGTCGCCCGGCGCGCTCTACCCGCGCGGCCTGCGCCTGCAGTACAGCGGTGCGTCCAACGGCAACCTGCTCGCCACGTTCGAGCAGTACAGCTCGGGCACCCCCGTCTTCCCGATCTACCGCAGCACCGACAACGGCAACAGCTGGACGCAGATCTCCAGCATCAGCGACACCCACAACGGCTTCGGCATGCGCTACCAGCCGCAACTGTACGAACTGCCCACGCAGATCGGCAACTTCCCGGCCGGCACGATCCTCGCCGCCGGCAACTCCATCCCGAACGACCTGTCCTCGACCGAGCTGGACCTGTACGCCAGCACGGACCACGGCGCGACCTGGTCGTTCGTCAGCAGCATTGCCCAGGGCGGCAGGGCCGACGTCACCAACGGTGAGACCCCGGTGTGGGAGCCGTTCCTGATGGTGTCCGGCTCCAAGCTGATCGTGTACTACTCCGACCAGCGTGACCCCAACCACGCCCAGAAGATCGTCCACCAGACCACCACCGACGGCATCACCTGGTCCTCGGTCGTGGACGACGTGGCCATGCCGACCTACACCAACCGTCCCGGCATGCCGGTCGTCACGCGACTGCCCAACGGCAACTACGTGATGACGTACGAATACGGGGGAGCACCCGAAGCCAACTTCGCGGTCTACTACAAGATCTCCTCCGACCCCGAGGCGTTCGGCTCCGTCACCGGCACCGTCCTGAGGTCCACCGACGGGTACGTGCCCACCAGCGCGCCGTTCATCACCTGGCTCCCCACCGGCGGTCCCAACGGCACCCTGGTGGTCAGCGGCCAGAGCACCACCGACCTCTTCCTGAACACGCAAAACGGTGCGGCGGGCGCCTGGACGCGCATCGCCTCCACCGTCCCCCGCGGCTACAGCCGCGGCATGGTACCCCTCGCCGACGGCCACAGCCTGGAGATCTTCAGCGCGGGCGTGGTCAGCAACACCGTCGAGAACCCGGTCACCTACGGCACCATCGACCTGGGCGGCGGCATCTCCGACGGTGCCACCTACACCATGTCCAACGCCAACAGCCACCTGATGCTGACCATCGTCGGCGGCACCACCACCAACGGCACCTTCGCCACCCAGCAGAACGCCGACAACGCCACCGACCAGCAGTGGAAGTTCGTCCAGCAGACGTCCGGCTACTTCAAGATCTTCAACGTGGCCAGCGGCAAGCTCCTGGGCGTGCAGAACGCCTCCACCGCCAACGGCGCCAAGGTCCTGCAGTGGGACGACAACGGCACCCTCGACCACGAGTGGGCCGTCGCCCCCAACCCGGCGGGCGGCTTCACCGCCACCAACCGCAACAGTGGCAAGTACCTGGAGATCCCCAGCGCGTCCACGACCGTCGGCACCGCCGCCGGGCAGTGGTCCGACACCGGCTGCGCCTGCCAGCGCTGGAACCTCACCCAGACCGCCCTGCCGAACCTGGCCACCGGCCAGTACCGCCTGATCAACAAGAACAGCGGCAAGTTCCTGGAGATCCCCGGCGCGTCCACGACGGTGGGCAAGCAGGCCGGCCAGTGGGTGAACACCGCCAACAACTGCCAGCTGTGGACTTTCACGGCGCAGAGCGGCGGGGCGTGGACCGTGAAGAACGTCAACAGCGGTCTGTTCCTCGACAACAACGGCTCGACCTCGGCCGGTGCGGCCGTCGTCCAGAACTCGTCGTCCACCGCGAACGGTCAGAAGTGGACGCTCACGGACGCCGGCAACGGCTACTTCAAGCTCGTCAACGTCGGCAGCGGCCTGGTGGCGGACGTCGCCTCGGCCTCCACCGCCAACGGCGCGCTGATCGTGCAGTCGGCGGACAACGGAGCCGACGACGAACTCTGGCAGATCGCCCGGGTCAACTGACCGGTTCCTTCAGCCACCGGGGCCCGGTTGCGGGCCGGGCCCCGGTCCCTCTCAAAAGGCGACACAAACCTCTTGGCATCCACTCGAACATCGATCGAAATACCGAACAATCCGTACGTGAAAGAAGAAGGGCCGCCGTGATGGAAGAACCCTGTGTTGTCGGCGTCGACTTCGGCACCCTGTCCGGCCGTGCCGTCGTCGTCCGCGTCCGGGACGGCGCGGAGCTCGCGTCGGCGGAGCACGCCTACACCCACGCCGTCCTCGACCGCACCCTGCCCGACGGAACCCGACTGCCCCCCGACTGGGCCCTCCAGGTCCCCTCGGACTACACCGACGTCCTGCGCAACGCCGTACCCGAGGCCCTGGCCCGCGCCGGTGTCCAGGCCGGACAGGTCATCGGCATCGGCACCGACTTCACCGCCTGCACGGTCCTGCCGGTCCTCGCCGACGCCACCCCCCTGTGCGAACTCCCCGAGTACAGCGCCCGCCCGCACGCCTACGTCAAGCTGTGGCGCCACCACGCCGCCCAGGGCCAGGCCGACCGGATCAACGCGCTGGCCGCCGAACGCAAGGAGCCGTGGCTTGAGCGGTACGGAGGGAAGATCTCCTCCGAGTGGGAGTTCGCCAAGGCCCTGCAGGTCCTGGAGGAGGACCCGGAGATCTACCACCGCACCGAGCGGTGGCTGGAGGCGGCAGACTGGATCGTGTGGCGGCTGTGCGGCACCTACGTCCGCAACGCCTGCACCGCCGGCTACAAGGGGCAGTACCAGGACGGGGCCTACCCGTCGCCCGAGTATCTGGCGGCCCTGCACCCGGACTTCGCCGGCTTCGTCACCGACAAGCTGGACCAGTCGATCGCACAACTGGGCGCCGCGGCAGGGCGGTTGACGGCCGAGGCCGCGGCCTGGACGGGCCTGCCGGAGGGCATCGCGGTCTGCGTCGGCAACGTCGACGCCCATGTCACGGCCCCGGCCGCGAAGGCGGTCGAACCGGGACAGATGGTCGCCATCATGGGGACCTCCACCTGCCACGTGATGAGCTCCGAGCAGCAGGCCCCGGTGCCGGGCATGTGCGGTGTCGTCGACGGCGGAATCCTGCCGGGACTGTGGGGCTACGAAGCCGGCCAGAGCGGTGTCGGCGACATCTTCGCCTGGTGCGTACGCACCAGCTTCCCCGCCGAGTACGCCGAGAAAGCCGCGGCCGCGGGCCAGAGCCCGCACGAGTATCTGACCGCCCTCGCCGCCGGACAGAAGGTCGGTGAGCACGGCCTGGTGGCCCTGGACTGGCACAGCGGCAACCGCTCGGTGCTGGTCGACCACGACCTCAGCGGCCTGCTCATCGGCCAGACCCTGTCCACCCGCCCCGAGGACATCTACCGCGCCCTGCTGGAGGCCACCGCCTTCGGCACCCGCACCATCATCGACGCCTTCGAGGCCGCCGCCGTTCCGGTGAAGGAACTGATCATCGCAGGTGGCCTGACGAAGAACGCACTGCTGATGCAGATCTACGCCGACGTCACCCGCCGCTCGCTGAGCATCATCGGCTCCACCCAGGGCCCGGCCCTCGGCGCCGCCATGCACGCCGCCGTCGCAGCCGGGGCGTACTCCGACATCCGCGCCGCCGCCCACGCCATGGGCAGCGTCCAGCGCCGGGCCTACGTACCCGACCCCGAACGCGCGGCGGCCTACGAGCGCCTGTACACGGAGTACCGGGTGCTGCACGACTACTTCGGCCGCGGCACCAACGACGTCATGCACCGCCTGCGCCGCATCCGCACCGAAGCCTCCGCCTGAGCCACTTTGTGAAAGGAACCGCCTTGACTTCTCCCCCGGCTGAAGCCGGGAGATTCTTCCCTCGCGGGTTGAGTTTTCTGCTTCTCAGACAGCAGCTGCCCCGAACCAACGGCAAGGGACGTGGGTACGCCCAGCAGTCTTACGCCAGCTCCACAGACCTGACATCCCGCCAGCCCGGCGGTAGGCCCGGCCAGCTTGGTTATCGCCGACCGGACGCCACAGAAGCTACCACTTGCCTGCGGGTGGTTGGCGGTGAACGCCGATCCGCCCTGGCGGCGCATCGGCTTGCCCTGCCCTGCTCCGCAGGAGTCCGTTTCCTCCCCCGCCTGAAGGCGGGGGTATCCACGGAGGAATCCCGATGACGACACAACCGCAGCCCTACGACAGCCACGAGGTCTGGTTCCTGACCGGCAGCCAGGGCCTGTACGGCGAGGAGACGCTGGCCCAGGTCGCCCACCAGGCCCGGAATATCGCCGAACGCCTCGACGCGGCAAGCGAGATCCCCCTGCGGATCGTGTTCAAGCCGGTCCTCACCGACGCCGATTCGATCCGCCGCCTGTGCCTGGAGGCCACCGCCTCCGACACCTGCGTCGGCGTGATCGTGTGGATGCACACCTTCTCCCCGGCGAAGATGTGGATCGCCGGGCTGAGCGCGCTGGACCGGCCTGTACTGCACCTGCACACCCAGTACAACCTGTCGCTGCCCTGGTCGAGCATCGACATGGACTTCATGAACCTCAACCAGGCCGCGCACGGCGACCGCGAGTTCGCCCACATCGAGGCCCGCGTCGGCGTCAACCGCAAGATCGTCGCCGGTCACGCCACGGACCCGCGGGTCGTGGGGCGTGTCGCCGCCTGGGCGCGGGCCGCCGCCGGCCGCCACGCGGCACGCACCCTGCGCCTGGCCCGCTTCGGCGACAACATGCGCGACGTCGCCGTCACCGAGGGCGACAAGGTCGAGGCGCAGCTGCGGTTCGGCTTCTCGGTGAACACCTACAGCGTCAACGACCTGGTGGCCGTGGTCGACGCGGTCGAGGACAAGGCGGCCACCGAACTCGCCGACGAGTACGTCGAGACCTACGACGTGGTCCCCGCCCTGCGCCCCGGCGGCATCCGCCACAACTCACTGCTGTACGCCGCCCGCCAGGAACTGGGCCTGCGCACCTTCCTCACCGAAGGCGGCTTCACCGCCTTCACCACCAACTTCGAGGACCTCGGCCAACTGCGCCAGCTCCCCGGTATCGCCGTCCAGCGCCTGATGGCCGACGGGTTCGGCTTCGGCGGCGAGGGCGACTGGAAGACCTCCGCGCTGCTGCGCACGATGAAGGTCATAGGCGCCGGCCTGCCCGGCGGCACCACGTTCATGGAGGACTACACCTACCACCTCGGCCCCGGCACCCCGCGCGTCCTCGGGGCCCACATGCTGGAGGTCTGCCCCTCGGTGGCCGCCGACCGCCCCCGCTGCGAGATCCACCCGCTGTCCATCGGCGGCCGCGAGGACCCCGTCCGCCTGGTCTTCGACGCCGCCGAGGGTCCCGCCGTCGTCGTCGGCCTCGCCGACCTCGGAGACCGCTTCCGGCTGACCGCGAACGCCGTGGACGTCATGACCCCGAGCCAGCCGCTGCCCCATCTGCCGGTGGCCAGGGCCGTGTGGAAGCCGCGCCCCTCCCTGGCGGAGTCGGCCGAGAGCTGGCTGCTCACCGGTGCCCCACACCACACCGTGCTCAGCTCCGCCGTCGACATCGAAACGCTCACCGACTTCGCCGCCATGACGGACGTCGAACTGCTCACCATCGACGAGCACACCAGCTCCGAACAACTCGCCAAGGAAATCCGCTGGAACGCCGCCTACCACCGCCTCGCCCAGGCGCTGTGAGAGAGGAAGGGACCTTGACTTCTCCCCCGGCTGAAGCCGGGAGATTCTTCCCTCGCGGGTTGAGCTTTCTGCTTCTCAGACAGCAGCTGCCCCGAACTAACGGCAAGGGACGTGGGTACGCCCAGCAGTCTTACGCCAGCTCCACAGACCTGACATCCCGCCAGCCCGGCGGTAGGCCCGGCCAGCTTGGTCATCGCCGACCAGACGCCACACAAACCACCACTCACCTGCGGCTCGTTGGCGGTAAACGCCGATCCGCCCTGGCGGCGCATCGGCTTTCCCTGCCCTGCTCCGCAGGAGTCCGCTTCCTCCCCCGCCTGAAGGCGGGGGTATCCACGGAGGAATCCCGATGAACAACACCTCGTCCGAAGCGGTCGTGGCAGCGCTGCGGGACTCGCTGAAGGAGACCAGCAGGCTGCGTCAGCAGAACCAGGAGCTGCTCGCCGCCGCGCGCGAACCGATCGCCGTGGTCGGCATGAGCTGCCGCTACCCGGGCGGCGTCACCTCGCCCGAGGGGCTGTGGGAGCTGGTCGAGCAGGGCACCGACGCCATCTCTGCGTTCCCCGTCGACCGGGGCTGGGACCTGCAGCGGCTGCACGACCCGGACCCGGACCGGCCCGGCACCTCGTACACCCGCGAGGGCGGGTTCCTGCACGATGCGGCCGAGTTCGACGCGGAGTTCTTCGGGATCTCCCCGCGCGAGGCACTCGCCATGGACCCCCAGCAGCGGCTGTTCCTCGAAGCGTCCTGGGAGGCCTTCGAGACGGCCGGCATCGACCCGACGGGCCTGCGCGGCAGCAGGACCGGCGTCTACGCAGGCATCATGTACCACGACTACGGCCCGTACCTGTTCGAGCCCGTGGACGGGGCGGACGGCCACCGGTTGACCGGCGGGGCCGGCAGTGTGCTGTCGGGCCGGGTGTCGTACACGTTCGGCTTCGAGGGACCGGCGGTCACCGTCGACACCGCCTGCTCCTCCTCCCTGGTCACCCTGCATCTCGCGGTCCAGGCACTGCGCCAGGGTGAGTGCTCGCTCGCCCTGGCGGGCGGCGTCACCGTGATGTCCTCTCCCGGAACGTTCGTGGAGTTCAGCCGGCAGAAGGGGCTGTCAGCGGACGGCCGCTGCAAGTCGTTCGCCGCGTCCGCCGACGGCACCGGCTGGTCCGAAGGCGTAGGCATACTCGTCCTGGAGAAACTCTCCGACGCCCGCCGCAACGGGCACCGGGT
>NZ_JBSFDB010000080.1:0-26466 GCF_053593695.1 Streptomyces sp. NPDC002144 | reverse complement strand
GGTGACCAGGACGACAGGAGCCGTGTAACGAGAGATCGTTCCGCACGGTTCTGTGAGAGCCGAGGGGTGAGATTCCCCTCGGCTACTCGGCGGCTTTCAGAGGGTTGCACGCGATGGTTCACCTGACCTGGCCGCCCGGTGCCTCACGACGACTCGGCCGCTGATTAGGAGTTGCGAACGCCTTCGGGCGGATCGCTGAGTAGGACCACGCCGGCGAGGTCGTCCGGGAGAACAGAGCGTCATCGAACGACCGGAGGAACTGGTGGCCCGGATCTGGGCGGGTACTGACATCGGCAAGACCCATCACCACTGTGTGGTCCTGAACGTCGAGGGCGAACGGCTGCTGTCGCGACGCGTCCTGAACGACGAGCCGGAACTGCTGGCCCTGCTCGCCGACATCCTGTCCCTCGGCGAGGAGGTGGTCTGGGCGGTCGACGTCGCCGACGGCATGGCCGCACTCTGGATCAGCTTGCTGCTCAACCACGGCCAGCACCTCGTCTACATACCCGGCCTGGCCGTCAACCGGGCGTCGGTCGGCTATCGGGGCATGGGCAAGACCGACGCCAAGGACGCCACCGTCATCGCCGACCAGGCCCGGATGCGCAGGGACCTGACGGTCCTGCGGCCGGACGACGAGCACGCCATCGAGCTTCGGGTCCTCACCAACCGCCGGACTGACCTCAACGCCGACCGCACTCGCCGGATCAACCGTCTGCGCGGCCAACTTGTCTGCATCTTCCCCGCGTTGGAGCGGGCACTTGACCTGGGCAACGTCGGCCCGCTGGTCCTGCTGACCGGTTACCAGACGCCGGCCGCTCTGCGGCGGACCGGTGGGAAACGGCTCGTGACCTGGTTGCGCAACCGCAGCGTGCGCAGTCCCGAATCCCTGGCCGAAGCTGCCCTGGAAGCCGCCGAGCGTCAGCACACCGCTGTCCCCGGGGAGAAGATCACCGCGCAGGTGATCCACACCCTGGCCAAGGAGGTGATGAGTCTCAACGAGCAGATCACCGAGATCGACAAGCTCGTTGCGGCCCGGTTTCGCGAACACGAACTCGCCGAAGTGATCTCCAGCATGCCCGGCATCGGCCCGCTCCTGGGCGCCGAGTTCCTCGCAGCCACCGCTGGTGATATGAGCCGCTACGGCAGTGCTGACCGCCTCGCCAGTCTCGCCGGAGTCGCCCCGGTTCCTCGGGACTCGGGCAACGTCAGCGGCAACCTGCACCGGCCCCGGCGCTACCACCGTGGCCTGCAACGCGCTTTCTACACCTCCGCGCTCATCAGCATCCGCAGCTGCGACGACTCGCGCCGCTTCTACGAACGCAAACGCGCCGAGGGCAAGCGGCATACCCAGGCTGTGCTCGCGCTGGCCCGTCGACGCGTCAACGTCCTGTGGGCTCTCATTCGTGACGGACAGTGCTACCAAGGCAACCTCCCTGTCACTGCACCAGCTTGACAACATCATTAGGAGGTCAGTACGACACGCTCGTGCACCTGACCGGCTTCGAGTACACGGTGCGCCTCACTGGCGTCCTGCATGCGCATGGTTGTGTATTCCCGCAGCCGGAGCCGCCCCTGCGCCAGCATGGACATGGTGTCCTGCAACGCATGCGGAGCCCGCTGCGGACTGGGGTGTGACAGTGTGACACCGAAGTCCGCCGCAGCGGGGTCGGACAAGGTCATGACCCGGTCGGCGGCTCCGGTCAACGCGATCGCGTCGGCCAGCACTCCCTTGCCCGACGCGTCGAACGCGAAGTCGACGGCCCCGACACTCCGGACCGCGTCCACCAGCTCCGCGCCGTAGCGTACGGGTGTGGCACCCAGGGATGTGACCAGTGCGTCGTCCCGCGCGCCTACGGCGCTGATCACCTTGACGCCCTGAGCGACAGCCAACTGCGTCGCGATCAAGCCGACGGCGCCGCCCCCACCGAACACCAGCAGTGTGTCGCCCGTCTTCACCGCCAGCTGCCGCAGAACCCCCGCTGCGGCTTCCGCCGAAGCCGGCAGAGAGGCTGCGGCAGCCCACGGGACGGAAGGAGGCTTGTGGACCCACATCGAGGCAAGTGCGTATTCAGCGTATCCACCAAGGTCGAAAAGCAGTGCCGCCACTTCTTCGCCGATCTGCGTTCCGTTGACTCCGGGGCCGACCGCGTCGACAGTGCCGGCCACCTCGAAGCCGAGTACGGCGTTGCGGCGCAGCGAAAAGGCTTTGAGCCGGCCCGACCGCAGGGCGAGGTCGGTCGGGCCGATGCCCGCGGCTGTCACCTTCACCCTGATCTGCCCCTCGCCCGGCTCGGGAAGCGGGACGTCAGCCCATCGCAGCACGTCAGGACCGCCGAAGTCGGTCAACACCATCGCTTTTGGCATGTTTCCTCCGTCGAGAAGTTCATGAGTCGTGTAATTCCGCTGGCGGGACGCGCTATGCGGGATGCGCGACGGGCAGCAGGCCGTGCTCCAGGAGGCTCTCGGCGGTGGCGGCGACAGCGTCGTCGCTGGTGCGGGGGTTCCAGTTGAGGACGGCGCGGGCCTTGTCGTTGCTCACATGGCGGACCTTGCCGAGGTTGGGTAGCAAGCCCTTCAGTGCCGGGTTGGCCTCGGCGGCCTTGCGTACCGTCTCGTCCGGAAGCTCGGTGGTCGGGACGGCACTGGCGGCGTCGCCGAGCCGGTCGCGGATGGCGAGTGCGATCTGGTGCAGCGAGACGGCGTCGCCGGCGGCGGCGATGAAGCGTTCGCCGGCTGCCCTGGGGTCGGTCATGGCTTTGAGGTGCAGGTCGGCGGCGTCCCGGACATCGACGACGGCGAAGTACAGGCGGGGTACGCCGGGCATGGTGCCGCTGAACAGGCCGGTGATCAGGTTGATCGAGGAGGAGTGGTCACTGCCGACGACGGGGCCGAAGATGCCGACCGGAGCGATGGTGGCGAGCTGGAGCCCGTCGCCCTCGTGCTCGACGAAGTCCCAGGCGGCTCGCTCGGCCAGCACCTTGGACCTGATGTAGGCGGGGATGTCGCTGTCCGGGTCGGTCCAGTCGTCCTCGGTGAAGGGCCGATCGGTGGCCGGCCTGCCGTATCCGACGGCGGCGAACGAGGAGGTGACCACCACGCGTTCGACCCCCGCGTCGCGCGCGGCACGCAGCACGCGCAGCGTGCCTTGACGGGCCGGGACGATCAGATCGTCCTCGTGGTCGGGCTCGCCGCCCGGGAAGGGGGAGGCGGTGTGCAGGACGTAGCGGCAGCCCGCCACCGCCTCGGCCCACCCCTCATCCGCGGTCAGGTCCGCCACCACGAACACGAGCCGCTCACCCGCGTCCACGCCCATGGCCTCCACGTCCCTGCGGACATGCGCCTCGCGGTCGGCGGCCCGCACCGTGGTGCGGACCCGGTAGCCCTCGCCAAGTGCCTGGGCGATCACACGGGAGCCCAGGAACCCGGAGCCCCCGGTGACCAGGACGGTATCGGTCGAAGTGCTGCTCATGGCTGGCCAACTTCCTTTGTCTTCTCGTCCTTGTACTGGCCGGGCCCGGAGGACGCCGACCAGATGATGAGGAAAGGGATCAGCTGCGGTTAACTGGTCAGCGCCGGCAACAGCAAGGCGTCCATGACCGCGATGAGTTGATCGGCGTCGGCCTCGGTGCCGGTGAAGAGCTTCTCCACGAAGACGGTGCCCATCAGGAACATCTCGGAGTGCGCCAGAGCCGGATTGTCGGGACGGATCGTTCCGCACTCGACGTGCCGGGCCAGGATGGTCCGCAGCGCGTCGAGGTAGGGGGCGAACAGGACGTCCCGCAGTGCCTGGGCGAGGGCCGGGTCGGACATGATGGCCTGCCAGATTCCCAGCGTCGGGGCGCCCTTGGGGTGCGGTGCCGGCATCATGCGGGCCAGCGCGACCAGGTCATCGCGGAGGCTGCCGGTGTCGATGTGCGGCAGCGGCGGGTACTTGCGCGCCATCATCGCCGTGATCACCAGCTTGGGCTTGCTCTCCCACTGCCGGTACAGCGTGGCCGTACTCGCCTGCGTCCGCCTGGCCACCTCGTCCACGGTCGCCTGCTCGTAGCCGACCTCCGCGACCAGGTCGAAGGTGACGTCGAGGATCTCGCGCTCGCGCTCCTGCGTCAGCCGTTTGCGCCGGTTGGAGGCCGGCACCTGCTTACTCATCAGTGATTCCCGTCGTCCAAGCTGCCGGTCCGCGCCCGTCCACACCGAACACGGCGGATCGAAAACGTGTTTTCGACAATACGTTTTCGATAAGCGGCTGGCAAGCGGGCGGCCCCCACGGCCCGAAGACGTCGTGGCTCACGGACCCGGTGAGCGGAGTGGGGCCGCCCTCCTCGGCGCGGCCGCCACGCAACGGGCAGCGTCATCCCGCCTCGTTCTGCCCGGCAGTCCGCCAGGACCAACGCCGCACTCGATAGCTGGCTTTCCCCGCCGAAGTCCACCGTTTCGACGCTCGTCGAAAAGTTGGACCGTGGCGCTTCAGCGCTTGGAGAGTGGGGCTCGCGGCAAAGCGCGGTGCGGTCTGTCGATGCCGTGGAGGAGACAGCACGCTGGGAGGACGGACAGGGGAATGGACAGCATCTTCTCGGGTGAGGGCCGTTCCATCGGCGGGTTCCTTCGCGAACGCTGGGTCGAAATGTGCGACGGGCTTGGTCTGTCGCGGTCAACGAGCGAGCCTGTGACGGACCAGGTCCAGGATCTTCTGCGGCCGTGGGCCGACATGCCCGTCGGGCGGGAAAGCCCCTTCCCTTCGTACGTCGCCGAGGACGGCTTCCCCGCCGAGATGTCAGTGAAGTGGTCCCGGGGAAGACCGGAACTGCGCATCCTGTTCGAGACACTGGGCGCCTCCAGGCCCATCACCGCGGTTTCCAACCGGACCGCGGCGGTGGCGCTGACGGACCGTTTGGCCGCCGAGCCCGGGGTTGGTCTGGATCGTTACGGGAAGGTGGCCGGTGTGTTCATGCCGGCCACCGGCCAGGGGGCAGCGCCCGTGCCCGTGTGGCACTCGCTGGCCTGGCGACCAGGGCATCTTCCGGCCTTCAAGATTTATTTCGGCCTGTACGCCGTGCCGATGCCGGAGCGTCACTCCCTGGTGGGCGAGGCGATGGAACGCCTCGCGATGGGCACCGCGTGGGCCGATACCTGTGAAGGGGTGGCCCGAGGGACACAGAGGGACGGAGCCGAGCGCGAACTGGAGTTCTTCGCCCTCGACCTGGACTCCAGTGCCCGGTCCCGAGCCAAGGTGTACTACCGCAACCACACCAGCAGCGTCGCGGCCTTGGAACAGATGGCCGCGCTCGCCCGTGCCCATGATCCGCACAGAACGCGCTCGGCTTTCCGGGCTCTGCTCGGCACGGACCCCGAAGCCGCCGGCAAAGCCCCGCTGACCTGCTTGGCCTTCCGGCCTGACGCCCTCCGTGCCGACGAGTCGACCACCTACTTCCGGGTGTCCAGTTTCACCACGTCCGACGCGGAAGCCGCGGCCAGGATCGAGGCGCTGATGGTGCACGAAGGCCTTGACCCGCAACGTCACCGTGCCCTGCTGCACGCCGTGGCGCCGCGGCCTCTGAGCCGGAGCAGGGGCCTGCAGGAACTGGTCAGCTACCGCTCGCTCGGTCACGACGGCGACGTATGTGTCTACTTCAGGTTTCCGCTCTACCCTCAGCCGGCCGCACAGCCCAGCCCGCCGCCACGGCCACCGCGCACACCCCCCCAGGAGGACTCCTCCCGATGACCACGATGCCCGCGCCTCTACGGGAAGTCGCCGACAGGAACGAACAACACGTCCGCGCATACCGCTGCAGCGACCTGATTCTCCTGCTGGAGAACCCCGCGACACCGGCAGCCACCAAGGACGCCGTACTGACACACCTGGCACCGTGGTCCCAGGCGTTCCAGCGCATGATCAGTGTCCGGGCCGAGTTCGAGACCGATCCTCAACTCAAGGAACTCGCTGTACAGCACCGACAAGAGGAGATCGGCCACGACGACATCCTGGCCGACAGCCACCCCACCGGCCGGACGGCCGAATGGGACCCCGTAGTCGAAGCCGGAGCCGCCTGGTTCGTCGAGCAGTTCCGCACCCTGCCCGGCCTGCACCGTGTGGTCCTCGCCCACCTCGTACTGGAGGCCGGCAGCCTCACCTTCAGCAACGCGGGCTCCCTGGCGTTCCCCGGCAACGCCTACTTCGCCCTGCACGACGAAGCGGACCAGGAGCACATCGAGATGGGCTACCGGCTGCTCGCCGAGCGCCAGGAGTGGCAGCTCGGTGATGTCACCGAACTCCTCGACCGCGCCTGGCAGATCATCACCATGGTCTCCGACCGGATCGCCGAACTGGCGCGCCGCGACACCGCCGCCCCGGTATGAGCATGCTCCCCCAGGAGGCCCTTGACTCCGGCTCTGCCGCCACGATCGCCGAGAGCTGCGCGAAGGAGTTCCGGCGAACCCTTGCCGACCGCCTCATCGCGGCCTACGCCCTGGGAAGCCTCGCGCACGGAGGGTTCGCACCCACCGTCAGCGACATCGACCTCGGACTGGTCCTGACCGACCGCCGACACGACGACGACCGGATCATCGACCACGTCACCCGCGAGCTCCATGCGAGGGACGGCGCCCACAAACGCCTGTCTGTGTTCTGGAGCTCGCTGCCGGCCCTGCGCGCGAACCGGGACGACGGCAGGTTTCCGGCTGTCGACCGGCTCGACCTCAAGAACAGCGGCGTGCTGCTCACGGGGGAGGACATACGTCAGGAGGTGGAACAACCCACCTCCGCCGCGCTGGTTACCGACAGCGTCCGCTTCGCGCTGCAGACGCTCGCCACGGGCCCGGTCCTGGCCGAGTTCCACGACCCCGCGCGCCTGGCGGGCGACATCAGACGGTTCACCAAGGCGGTGCTGCTCCCGCTCCGATTCCTCTACACCGCCGCCACCGGGGAGCCCGGATCCACCGACGACGCCATCCACCACCACCTCGCCCACCCCTCACCGGTAGCCGGCGAACTCGTCCGCGCCGCGACGCGCGCACGCCACGGACAGCCTGGCCCCGCGGAGCACCTCACCGAACTCCTCCATACCGACCTCGTCCCCCTCTACCTCCACTACATCGACAGCTGCCTCCCCAGACTGGCGCCCGCGGACGCCGACCTGACCCAGGGCCTCACCCTCTGGCGGACACGACTTCTGGACGGGACCAACTCGTAGCCGGAAGGCCGCATTGTGCCTAGTTGGGCTCGAGGACGGCCTTGATGGCCGGGGCGAGGCCGTGTTCGATCTCGTCCGGCGTCAGGGTGGTCACTGCGGGGAGCCGCAGTAGGTAGCGGGTGAGCCCGAGGCCGAGGAGCTGTGCGGAGACCAGGCCGGCCCGTCGTGCGGCGAGTTCCGGGCCGAGAGCGGCGGCCAGGGCGGGGGCGACCTGCGCCGCGAAGATCTCGTGCATCCGTGCCGCGGCCTGTTCGTTGGTGACCGCCGAGCGCATCAGGACCAGCAGTGCGTCGTCGGCCGGGTCGCCTTCCCAGCGTGCGAGGAAGTGCCGCACCAGGGTCTGGGGGAGCTCGTCCGCCGGGACGTCCGTGAGGTCGGGCAGTCGCAGGTCGATGGTGAGTGTCGCGTCGAAGAGCTGGGCCTTGTTGCCGAAGTAGCGCATGACCATCGAGGGGTCGATGCCGGCGTCGGAGGCCACGGCTCGGATCGTCGTGCGCTCGTAGCCCTGTGCCGCGAAACGTTCGCGCGCGGCGCGCAGGATCGCGGCCTTGGTGCGGTCCGAACGTCTGTCGGTGCTGGTGATCTCGGTGCCTCGGGTCATGCCAACGACTGTAGGCCAACGTGTGTTGACTTTCCAGTGCGGAATCGAGCATCATGCCAACAGGCGTTGGCCAACACTTGTTGGCAAACGCTCGTTGGCTTTGTCTCTCCGGAAGGGAAAACTCCCGTCATGAACACCACCGCACTCCCGGGCCGCACCGAGGTCGCCATCGTCGGCGGCGGTCCGACCGGGCTCGCGCTCGCCGTCACGCTCGCGTCCGCCGGCATCGACTTCGTCGTCCTGGACCGGCTGGCCGAAGGCGCGAACACCTCACGGGCCGCCGTCGTCCACGCCCGCACCCTGGAGGTCCTGGACGAGCTGGGAGCGTCCGAGGATCTGATCGCGCGGGGCGTCCAAGTCACCCGGTTCGCCGTCCGCGACGGTGCCCGGAGGTTGCTGACCGTGCCGTTCGACCAGCTGCCCACGGCGCACCCGTACACGCTGATGGTCCCGCAGTACGAGACCGAGAGCGTGCTGCTGGAGCGGCTGCGGGCGCTCGGTGGCGACGTGCACCGCCCCTACGAGGTCGCCTCCGTCGTCCAGGACGCGGACGGCGTCACGCTCACCATGACCACCGGCGAGACGCTGCGCGCCGCGTACGCCGTCGGCGCCGACGGGATGCACAGCACTGTGCGCGAGGCCGCGGGCATCGGGTTCTCCGGCAACGCCTACGCCGAGTCCTTCGTGCTCGCCGACGTCATGATGGACTGGGCCCCGGGCCCCGAGGAGGTCTCGCTCACCTTCGGCACCGCGGGACTGACCGTCGTAGCGCCGCTGCCCGGAGGGCACTACCGGGTCGTCGCCACCGTGGACGACGCACCCGCCACACCGGATCTCGCCTTCGTCCAGCGGCTGCTCGACGAACGCGCTCCGGGCCAGGCCACGGTCACCGGCCTGGCGTGGTCGTCACGGTTCCGGGTGCACCACCGGGTCGCCGACCACTACCGTGCCGGCCGTCTGCTGCTGGCCGGCGACGCCGCCCATGTGCACAGCCCCGCCGGCGGTCAGGGGATGAACACCGGCATCCAGGACGGCCACGCCCTGGGCCGGGCGTTCGCGTCCGGACAGCTCGACGGCTACGAGGCGCGGCGCCGGCCCGTCGCCCAGCGGGTGGTCGCCTTCACCGACCGGATGACCCGTGTCGCCACCACGCGCAACGCGATGGCTCGCGGAGCACGCAACATCGCGCTTCCCCTGCTCGGCCACACGCCGATGCCCAAGAAGCTCGCCACCGAACTCGCCGAGCTCAACTACCGGTAGGTGCGGGAGACCGGTCGGCGCAGGGTGAGCTGCGCCCTTTCCCGCACGCCCCTACGCCAGATCGGGGACTCCGCCGAGGACACGGCCCGGGAGATGGGCCCTTGAGGTGGATCCTCGGCGAATTCCGTGGAAACTCCACCTACTTCACGTGCCCATGACAGCATTCGGGCCGATGGTGCCTTTTCCGGCGAACGGGGAGTGGGATGAGGACGAGACGAACGGTGGCAGGGGTGTTGGCCGCGGCCGCCGCGGCCGTGCTGGCATGGGGGACACCGGCGCAAGCCGCGACCCCGGTGCCCACACCCGGGGCGCTGCTCCCGAACGGGACCAGTGCAGCGATGAGCAAGCTGGAGCTGACCGAGCACCGTGTGTCCCCCACGACGATCAGTACGCTGGACGGTCATCTGCCCAATATCGGGGTGGACACGGTCCTGAAGTCCGCCAACCACCCCATGTACAGCAGCAGCGGTTCCGGGTGCACGAGCACCGAGTTGGCCGCGCGGCCGATCAACCCCGCGGCGTCATCGGCCTACTGCTGGGACACCGGCGACGCCCTCACCCAACAATTCGTACCCCAGGGACTGACCTCGTCCGGCGACGCCGACGACGACGGCATGTGGGGCACGAACAAGGTGATCCTCTCGGGCTGGACCAACAACGACGACCTCGCGAGCTCCACCCCCGACGACGACGGCCTGGCACGGGTGGCGTTCATCGACGCCAACACCCCCGGCGCCTTCAAGTACCGGTGGGTGCTGCTGGTCGTGCCCATCAACGGCGGCGACGACTTCGACAAACTGGGCTCACACCTCGGCGGCATGGTCTGGTACGGCGACAAGCTCCTGGTCACCGCGTCCCGGCCCGACCGCAGCGCCAACGCACTGTACGTCTTCGACTTCAAGCACATCCTGCAGGCGACCGTGAACTCCCATCAGATCGGGAAGGTCAGCGGCGGCTACTCGGCACGCGGCTACCAATACATCATGCCCGCGATCGGTTCCTACAGCCTGGGCGGCCAGTGCAGTGGCGCATCCGTCACCGGCTACCCGTGCTTCGACGGGCTCACCATGGACCGCAGCACCAGCCCGTACAGCATCGTCGCCAACGAATGGCGCACCACCGGCGGTGACGCCCAGCCCGCCCGGATCTTCCGCTACGACCTCGCCGCTCCCGGCGGTGCCATGCCGCTCGTCACCAGCGGGGGGAAGGCCTACGCCGACCCGACCAAGAGCTACGTGACCAACAACGCGGCGGGGTTGCAGGCGGTGCTCGCGCACAACGACAAGTACTACGCCGCCGACGCCCTGTGGGGGCCGGGGGTGCACGGCATCATGTGGAGGATGAGCACCAGCGGCGCCGCCACGTCGCACACCTGTAGCGGACAGGTCCAGGCGAACGCATGCTGGGCCCAGCACAGCGAGGGCATGTCGCTGTGGTGGAGCACCCAGCAGTTGTGGTCGCAGACCGAGTGGGCCGCGGACTCCGCCGGAGCGTGGGAGCAACCGGCCATTCCCGAAAGGGTGCTGTTCTCCGTGCCGTTCTCCAGCATGTGACGGCGGCGCCGGGCGGGCGAGGTGGCCCGTGCGCGGGCGGCCTCCGCGCCGTGATCACCGTCGCAACGTCCGTGCGCTCACAGGTCCAGGACCAGGCGGGGCCCGCAGGAGCGGGAGACGCAGATGAGCATGGTGTCGCCGGCCGCCCGCTCGTCCTCGCTCAGGAGTGAGTCGCGGTGGTCGGGCGTTCCCTCGAGCACGTCGGTCTCGCAGGTGCCACAGGTTCCCTCCTGGCAGGAGAAGTCGACCTCGACGCCTGCCTCCGTGAGGACCTGGAGCACCGAGCGGTCCGGCGGAACCGTGAGCGTGAGCCCGGCGCGGGCCAGTACGACGTCGAAGGCCTCGGTTTCGCGCGCGTCGGTCCGCTCCGCCGGTGCGAACCGCTCGACGCCCAGGGTGCCGGGCGGCCAGGCGGCGCACCGCTCCTGCAGGGCACGCAGCAGGGGCTCGGGGCCGCAGGCGTGCACGAGCGTGCCCGTCTGCGGTTCGCCGAGGAAGTCCGTGAGATCCAGCAGACCGAACTCGTCCTGGGGGCGGACGAGGACGCGTTTTCCGTAGGGGGCCAGGCGGTCGAGGAACGCCATCGAGCTCCTGGTGCGGCCGCCGTAGAGCAGACGCCAGTCGCACCCCTCGGCGTCTGCCGCCTCGATCATGGGCAGAAGGGGCGTGATGCCGACGCCGCCCGCGATGAACAGATGGCGTTCCGCCGGCCGCAGCGGAAAGTTGTTCCGTGGCCCGCGCACCCGTACCTCGGTCCCCTTCCTCAGGCGCTCGTGGACGTAGGCCGAACCGCCCCGGCCGTCCGTTTCACGCAACACGGCGATCTGCCATGCGTCACGGTCGGCCGGACGTCCGCACAGGGAGTACTGACGGATCAGAGTGCTGTCCAGGAGCAGGTCGATATGGGCCCCTGGGGTCCACGGGGGCAGCGGCCCGCCGTCGGGGCGGCGCAGGGTGAGGCAGACGACACCGTCGGCGGCGTCGGCGCGGTCCGCCACGACGAGGGTCGCCTGGTCGGGGGACAGGAGGTCGGTCATGGTCGTCAGCTCGGTCTCGTACTCGATGGGTGGGAAGGGCTCTCAGACCCGCGGTGGGACGTGCAGCAGCAGTGCGTCGCCCTGGCCGCCGCCCCCGCACAGGGCCGCCGCGCCCGTGCCGCCGCCGCGTCGCCGCAGTTCCATGGCGAGGGTCAGTACCAGCCGGGCGCCGGTCATGCCCACGGGATGGCCCAGGGCGATGGCTCCGCCGTTGACGTTCACCTGCTCCGGCGGGACGTCGAGCTCCCGGACGGAAGCCAGGGCCACCCCGGCGAACGCCTCGTTGATCTCCAGCAGGTCCAGGTCGGTGGTCTTGAGCCGGCCGTCGCGGGCGAGCGCGTCCCGGACCGCCCCGGCGGGCTGGACGAGCAGCGAGGGATCGGGACCCGCGACGGTGCCGTAGGCGCCGATCTCCGCGAGCGGTACCAGGCCTTCCCGCGCGGCGCGTTCCGCGCTCATCACGACGACGGCCGCGCCGCCGTCGGACAGTTGTGAGGAGTTGCCCGCGGTGATGGTGCCCTCGGCGGAGAAGGCGGGCTTCAGGCGCCCGAGGCCGTCAGCGGTGCTGTCCGGTCGTACGCCCTCGTCCGTGTCCACCACCGTCTCGCCTCGGCGTCCCGCCACGGTGACGGGCGTGATCTCCTCGGCCAGCGTGCCCGACTCCCGGGCGTGGGCGGCCCGTTGATGCGACAGGGCGCTGTACTCGTCCTGCTCCTTGCGCGTCAGGTCGTAGGGCCGCTGGTAGCGCTCGGTGGCGGCACCCATGGAGACGCCGTCGAAGGCGCACACGAGGGCGTCGCGGTCGAGGGCGTCCTCGGCGGTGGCGGCGCCGTACGCCAGGCCGCCGCGCGCCGTGCGCAGCAGGTAGGGCGCGCCCGACATGGACTCCATGCCGCCCGCGACGACGACCTCGTGGCGCCCGGAGGCGATCATGAGGTCGGCCAGGGCGATGGCGTGCAGACCGGACAGGCAGAGCTTGTTGACGGTGCTCGCCGGGACGGAGAACGGAATGCCCGCGGCCACGGCGGCCTGCCGGGCCGGATTGGGACCGGCCCCGGCCTGGACGACGTGGCCCATGACGACGGCTTCCACGGCGGCCGGCTCCAGCTGTACGGCGGCCAGCGCGGCACGGATGGCGTGCGCGCCGAGGTCGGCGGCGCAGACCGTGCTCAGGGCGCCCATGAGCTTGCCGATGGGTGTTCTGGCGCCTGCGACGATGACGGATCCGGGCACGGCCGGCACCTCCTGGGTACGAGGGAACGAGGTCAGGCCGCCGCGTCGACGGCGCGCTCGGCGACGAGATGGCCCGTCTCGTTCACCGAGTGCAGGACGATCCGGCCGCCGGGCATCCGCCGCACCCGGCTGACCGAGGTGTAGTCGGGGTGGAACCAGAACATGCGGGGCAGGCCCAGCACCGTCGCCAGATAGGTGTTGGTGATGCCGCCGTGGCACACGACCGCGACGCGTTGGCCGGGGTGGGCGTCGAGGATGGTCTGCATGCCCCGTCTCGCCCGGGCCCGGAAGGCGTTCCAGTCCAGATCCGGTACGAAGTCCTCGTAGCGGCCCTCGGACAGGGCGAGCGAGCGCGGGTCGTCCGCACGGATCTGTTCCGGCGGCGTGTAGGGGTGGGTCACGTCGGTGTCCCACTCGCGCAGGTCGTCCAGGACGGTGGCGGTCAGTCCCGTGAGCCGCTCCACAGGAGCCGCCGTCTCTCGGGCCCGCTGGAACGGGCTGGTGTAGAGGGCGTCCAGGCCTTCGTGCGCCAGCCAGGCGGCGAGCCGCTCGGCCTGTGCCGTGCCCTGCGGCGACAGCCCGGGGTCGTACTCGCCCGCCCGGGGAAGGCCGTGGCGGATGAGGAGGAGTTCGGTCATGGAGAGGTCCTTGATGGGACGGTCATGGAGAGGTTCTTGACGGGAGGGGAGTGGCTCAGCCGGCGATGGTGCGCTCGGAGCGCCAGTAGGGGCGGCGCATCGCGCGTTTGTCGAGCTTGCCCATGGCGTTGCGCTGCAGCTGCGAGACGAACTCGTAGGTTTTCGGGCATTTGTAGGCGGCGAGCTTCTCGCGGCAGAAGCGGTCCAGTTCTCCGGCCGTGGGCTCGTCGTCGACGGTCACGACCAGGGCGCGCAGCGACTCGCCGAAGTCCGGGTCGGGTACGCCGATGACGGCGACGTCGGCGACCGCGGGATGCAGCCGCAGCACCGCCTCGCTCTCGGCCGGGTACAGGTTGACTCCGCCCGACACCACGACGTCGGCGGCCCGGTCGGTGATGAAGATGTAGCCGTCCGCGTCGACATGACCGACGTCGCCGAGGGTGAAGACACCGGGGGAGAGGTAGGCGGCCTTCGTCTTCTCGGGGTCCGCGTGGTAGCGCACGCCCCGGCCCTTGGGGGCGCGGAAAGCGAGCAGGCCCGTCTCGCCCGGCGGCAGCGGCCGGCCGGCGTCGTCGGTGACGAGCACCTCGAACGGGGGCTGGGCGCGTCCGACGGAGCCCGGGCGTTCCAGCCATTCGGTGCTGTCGATACGGGCCAGGGTGCCGGCCTCGCTGGCGCCGTACGACTCCGTAAGCACCGGACCGAACCACTCGATCATGGCTCTCTTCACCTCGGCCGGGCACGCGGAGCCGGTGTGCGAGACCTGGAGCAGGCTGGAGACGTCGTAGCGGGTGCGCACGTCCTGCGGGAGGGCGAGCAGGCGCTGGAAGTGGGTGGGCACCATCACGGCGGAGGTGACCCGCCACTCCTCGGTGCGACGCAGGAAGGCCTCCGCGTCGTACTTGCCGAGGATCACCACCGGCTGACCGGCGGCCAGGTGTCTGAGCGCGGTCAGCGGGCCGTTGTGCTGCAGCGGGCCGCACACCAGGTGCGGGCCCGGCGGGAATCCGGACCGGGCGGCCAGCGCGGCCAGGTAGGCGGCGCTGTCGGCGATGTCGCCGCTCACCCAGCGCACTTCGGTGCCGCGGGCCCGTCCGGTGGTTCCGGACGTGTAGACGAGGGGAGGGCGGGCGGGCCGGTCCGTGGGGGCGGGCGTGGCGGGCGCCGCCTTCAGCCACAGTTCCCAGTCGAAGGCGTGTCCGGCCGGCTCGGTTCCGTGCGTCACCACGGGCAGGCCCAGTTCGCGGGCCGCCTCCACGGCGACGCCCGCGCCGGCGGGTCCGGCGACGATCGCGGTCGCGTTCGCGTCGACGAGTTGATCGACGAGTTCGCCGACCATGAGCTGGCGGGAGGTCGCCACCGTCCCCACTCCCGCGCGCAGTCCGGCCAGATGGGTCACGAGGGTCGGGATCGCGTTGTCGCCGAGGACGGCGACCCGGTGGTCGGGGCCCGGCGCGAACTGAAGCAGCCGTGTGGCCGCCCGCTCGATCTGGTCGGCGAGCCCGGACCAGGACAGCGCACCCCGGTCGTCGATCAGGGCCGGCTCGTGGGGTGTCTCGTGGGCACGGCGGTCGACGGGTGGAAGGGACATGGCTCCTCCGACGGCTCCTCGGTCCGTCCCGCTGCTTCACGGGAAGGCGATGCTGAGACTGTAGCGTTTATCAAGAAAGTGCGGAACACTCTGATCCCGGTCGGAAGCAATCGTCTCTGATCAAGGGCCGCATGCTGCCCCGTCCGCCCTGTCGTTACTCAAGCTCACGTCCGGTTAGTGACTCGAGGAGGAGCCATGTCCAAACCGGAAGCGGACCAGCCGGACATCGACGCCTGGCGCACCCAGGTCAGGCAGTGGCTCGCCACCGTGCTCGAACCCCGCCGGACACCCGCGTCCAGCCCCGAGGCCGCCGACCTCGCCGTGTTCCACAACCTCCCCGACGACGAGGAACGGCTGCTGCTGGAGCGCTGCCGCGCCTATCAGCGCGCCCGCTTCGACGCCGGCCACCAGGCCCTCACCCTGCCCCGGGACAAGGGCGGAGCGGGACTGAGCGCCGCCCACGCGGCGGCCTTCGCCCAGGAGGAGTCCGCGTTCGAGGTCCCGCCGTCCACGGAGCTGATCAGCGTCACCGTACGGCTGGTCGCCATGGCCGTCTCCCTGTTCGGCACACCCGCGCAACGCGAGACCCACGCACGCGCCTTCCTGCGCACCGACCTGCTGGCCTGCCAGCTTTTCAGCGAGCCCGGTGCGGGATCGGACCTCGCCGCCCTGCGCACCCGTGCCCGCGAGGAAGAAGGGGCCTGGGTGATCGACGGGCAGAAGGTGTGGACCTCAGGAGCCCAGTTCGCCGACTACGGGCTGCTGCTGGCCCGCACCGACCCGGACGTCGTCAAACAGGCCGGCATCACCGCCTTCCTGCTGCCGATGGACACCCCGGGCGTTCACGTGCGGCCCATCCGTCAGATGAGCGGCGGAGCCTCCTTCAACGAGGTCTTCCTCGAAGGCGTCCGCGTCCCGGACGAACTGCGCATCGGGCGTCCCGGCCAGGGCTGGGAGGTCGCCACCGCCACCCTCGCCTTCGAACGGACCGCCTCGGGCGGCGGCAACCGGCGCAAGGGCGGCACCTTCTCCGACGTCCTCGCCCTCGCCCGCTCACTCGGCCGCACCCGGGACCCCCTCGTCCGCCAGCGCCTCGCCGACCTGTACGTACGGTCCGAACTGCGCGCGGCCACCGTCGACCGGGTCGCCCGGGCGAGCGCCGACGGCGGCCGGCCGGGCCCCGAGGCGTCGCTGACCAAGCTCATGGCCTCCGACCTGCTCACCCGCACCGGCCAGACCGCGGCCGAACTCATGGGCGCCCGCATCAGCGCCGACACCGGCGAACCGGACACCTTCGCCTGGACCCAGCACCTCCTGGGCGCCCCCGGCTACCGACTGGCCGGCGGCACCGACCAGATCCAGCGCAACCTCATCGGCGAACGCGTGCTGGGACTGCCCGGCGAACCGCGCACCGACCGCGTTCCCTTCTCCGAACTACTCGGCAACTGAAGGCCGTTGACACCGACTCAAAGGAGCGAGCATGGACACGGGACTGACCGGCGCGAAGGCGCTCGTGACCGGCGCCAGCCGGGGCATCGGCCGGGCGATCGCCGGACAACTGGCAGCCGAGGGCTGCGCACTGGCACTGTGCGCCCGGGGCGAGGAGACACTGGCGAAGGCCGCCGCCGAACTGCGCGCCGACGGAGCGACCGTCTACTGTGAGCCGGTGGACGTCACCGACCCGGACGAACTCGCGGGCTTCGTGCAGCGGTCGGCGCTCGAACTCGGCGGCCTGGACCTGCTGGTCTCCAACGTCTCGGCCGGCAACGTCAAGGGTCCGACGTCGTGGGAGACGAGCCTGCGCGGTGACCTCGTCCCCTTCGCGACCCTGGTCGAGGCGTCCCTGCCCCACCTCGAGGCCTCCGACCGGGCCGCCGTCGTGGCCATCGGCACGACCAACGCCTCCGACACCGCCCGACCCGCCGGAGCCAACTCCTACTCCGCCCTCAAGGCGGCCGTCGTCCAGCACGCCTCCGCGCTCGCCCATGCCCTGGCCCCCAAGGGCATCCGGGTCAACACCGTCTCGCCCGGCCCGATCGACTTCCCCGGCGGCGCCTGGGAGACCATCCGCACCAGCCGCCCGGAGGTGTACGAGGAGGTGCTCGCCAAGCTGCCGATCGGCCGCTACGGCACCCCCGAGGACGTGGCCGCCGCGGTCACGTTCCTGCTCGGCCGCACCGGATCCTTCTGTGTCGGCGTCAACCTCGTCGTGGACGGCGGGCTGCTGACCCGCGTCCAGTACTGAGCCGTGACCGGGCCGGCCGGCCGTCTGGACGCCGTACTGGTCTGCGGCGGCAGATGGCACGACATCGACTTCGCACGGCTGCGACTGCTGGAACTGCTCGCGGACCGGCCGCGGGTGCGCACTCGGGTCTACGAGGACTACGACTGCCAGCCCGCCCTGGAGAGCGCCGACCTGCTGGTCACCTACACCTGCGACGTCCGACCGGACGCCACACAGCAGAAGGCGCTGGCGCACTTCGTCCAGCGGGGCGGGCGCTGGCTCGCCCTGCACGGCACCAACTCCGTGATCGATCCCCCGCTCCCCGGCGGAAGACGCCTCTTCACCACACCACGGCTGCTCGGCGACGTGGCCGGGGTGCTCGGCAGCCAGTTCCTGGCCCACCCCCCGATCGAACCGTACGAGGTGAAGGTCACCCGGCCCGACCATCCCCTGGTCACCGGGATCGAGCCGTTCACGGTCACCGACGAGCTGTACGTGTGCGAACTGCACGGTGACCGGGAGGTGCTGCTGCACGCCGAGTACACAGGGCCCTGCCGGGGCTTCGCCGAGGGCGACACGGCAGCACTCGACCGCGCGCCCCGACCGGTGCTGTATCTGAAGCGACACGGGCACGGCGAGGTCTGCTACTTCACTCTCGGACACTGCCGGGGCCGCTACGACATGCAGGACCTCGGGGTCGCGGACACCGGCCGCGTGGACCTCGGGCCGTGGCGGACACCGGAGTTCCGCACGGTCCTGCGGCGCTGCGTGGACTGGGCCGTGGGCGCCTGATACCCGCGTACCCCGCATGCCCGGGACAGCCGTCGGGCCGGGCCCGTACCAGGCCCGGCCCGACGCCACACGTTTCAGCCGTGCGGCAGCACGACCGCACGGCCGCTGATCTCCCCGGCGTGCAGCCGCTCGTACGCCGCCGGCGCCTCCTCCAACGAGAACGTCTCCACGTGGCAGGAGACCAGCCCCTGCCGGGCGAGCGCGACGACGTCGAGGAGTTCCGGGACACTGCCCCAGTACGGGAAGCAGGCGGACACCTCGAACGGCAGCGCACCGCCGAAGCCGACCGCGAGGGTGCCCCCGCCGATGCCGACGACCGTCACGTCTCCCGCCACGGCGACCGAGGCCGCGGCGATCGCCACGGTCGCCTCGGCGCCGACGAAGTCCAGGACCGCTTCCGCGCCCA
Organism: Streptomyces sp. NPDC002144; assembly: GCF_053593695.1. Taxonomy (NCBI): domain Bacteria; kingdom Bacillati; phylum Actinomycetota; class Actinomycetes; order Kitasatosporales; family Streptomycetaceae; genus Streptomyces; species Streptomyces sp. NPDC002144. Next base: position 7,941 of record NZ_JBSFDB010000080.1, on the reverse strand, counting down.
CGCCCCCGGTCAGCTCCCGCAGACGGGCCGGTGCCTCGGCGTCCGAGACCAGCGTCTCGTGAGCGCCGACCGTGCGCGCGAACTCCAGCTTCTCCTTGCTGACATCGAGGGCGATCACCCGGGCCGGCGTCAGAGCCCGCAGCATCTGGACGGCGAGATGCCCCAGACCGCCGACCCCGATCACCACCGCCGTACTGCCCGGCACCAGCTTCGACAAGGACCTGCGCAGTGCGTGATACGGCGTCAGGCCGGCGTCGGTCAGCGGGGCGGCCCGCACCGGGTCCAGCCCGCCCAGGGGGACGAGGTGGCGGGCCGAGTCCACCAGCATGTACTCGGCCAGGGCGCCGGGGGAGCCCAGGCCGGGCGGCATGATGCCGAGCCCGGCGGCGTGCGGGCAGCTGTTCTCCCGGCCCTCGGCGCAGGCGCGGCAGCGCCCGCAGCCCCACGGCCCGTAGACCGCCACCTCGTCGCCCTCCACCACCCCGGCCACGCCGGCGCCGAGGGCGGCGACGGTGCCGACGCCCTCGTGGCCGAGCGTCAGCGGCAGGGGATAGGGGAACTGTTCCTCGGGCCAGCCCATCACCGCGAGGTCGGAATGGCACAGCCCGGCCGCCGTCACCTTCAGCAGCACCTGGCCGGGGCCCGGCTCGGGCACGGGAACCTCGACGACCTCGGGCGCGTAGCCCACTTTCCGGTACTGGACCGCCTTCAACGTCCTGCCTCCTTGTCGGGGACGGCCGCCGCGCCCGCCTCAGAAGGAACCGGGGGACTGGTCGCCTTCCGGCGGCGCAGAGCGGTGGGCAGGGCGATGCGTCCGCCCGTCAGCACCAGCGCGACGATGAGGACGGAGCCGGTGAACAGGCTCGCGGCCCATTGTGCGCTGGTGGCCAGCCCCAGCCCCGTGATGCCGGTGCCGAGCAGCAGCACCGCGAGCACCGTGCCCCAGGCGTTGAAGCGGCCCGCGCGCAGCTGGGTCGCCCCGACGAAGGCCGCCGCGTAGGCGGACAGCAGATACGGGGTCCCGGCGGTCGGTGAACCGGACCCGACCTGGGAGGCGAAGACGATCCCGGCGAAGCCGGACAGCAGCGCCGAGGTCACCAGGGTCATGAAGCGCAGCCGGTCCGTGCGCACGCCCTGCAGACGCGCCGCGTCGGTGTTGAAGCCCGTCGCGTACAGGCGCCGGCCGGTGGCGGTGTGTTCCAGCAGGAACCAGATGGCGACGGAGGCGAGAAGCAGGTAGAGCACCGGCAGGGTGATGCCTCCCACGTCGAGCTGTGCGAGGTCGGCGAACGGCTTGGCGAGGAGTTGGACACCGGTGATGGAGCTGTCGTCGGTGACCATGGTGATGAGGGACTGGACGAGGGCGCCGGTGGCCAGGGTGGCGATGAACGAGTCGACGCGCAGCACCACCACCACGATCCCGTTGACGACACCGACCAGCAGTGCGGCGGTCATCGCCAGGGCGATCGCGGTGCCGGGACCGAGGCCCGCGGAGACCAGGAAGCGGGCGGTCAGCACACTGGTGAGGGACATGGTGTAGGCGACGGAGAGGTCGAAGACGCGGGCGGCCAGCGGCGGTACGACGCTCAGCGCGACCAGTCCCGCGACCGCGTTGCCGTTGAGGACCTGCTTGACCGTGGTGGCGGTCGGGAACGTCTCCGGTGCCCAGACGGAGAAGACCACGACGATGACCAGCCACACATACACCGCGCCGATGCTCCGGAACGACAGCGCGGCCACCGCCCGCCGTCCCAGCCGGGCCAGGGTGCGCGGGGTGGTGCCGTCCGGCCGCGCCGGCCGGACCTGCGCGGCCCGGGTCGGAGTGGATGTCATGTCATTCGGTTCCTTCCATGGCGTGGACGAGCGCGGATTCGGTGATGTCCCGGCCGGTGATCTCCTGTGCGATCCGGCCGTCTCGCACCACCAGGACGCGGGTGCACAGGGCGAGCAGGTCCTGGGTGTCGGACGAGGAGACGAGCACGCCCATGCCCTCGTCGGACTGACGCTCTATCAGGTCGTACAGCTGCAGCCGGGTCGCGATGTCGACGCCCGCGGTGGGTTCGCACAAGGCGAGCACCGGAGGTCGCTGGGCCAGGCAGCGGGCCATGACGACCTTCTGCTGGTTGCCGCCGCTCAAGGTCGTGATCCTGGCTTCCCGCCCGGCCGTGCGCACCCCGACCCGTCGGATCCAGTCCTCCGCGAGGGAGGTCTCGCGCCGCCGGTGCAGCCGTCCGCCGGAGCCGCGCAGGCGGTGCAGGAGCGGCAGGGTGAGGTTCTCCGCGACCGAGAAGTCCGCGATCACTCCCTCGGCCGCTCGGTCCGCGGGCACCAGGGGCAGGCCCAGTGCCCGGGCGTGGCCGGCGTCCGTCCACGCGTCGGAGTGTGCGGGCAGGCGGAGTCTGCCGCGCACCGGAGCGGTGCGTGCGCCGCACACCGCGTAGGGCACGATCTCGTGGCCGGAGCCGACCAGGCCGGTGATGCCCAGCCGTTCGCCCCTGGCCAGATCGAAACCGACGCCCCGAAGCGGCCCGGCCCACAGGTCGCGGACCTGGAGCACCGCTTCGGCGGAGGCGGCGGGCTGAACCGGTCGCCGGCCGCTTTCGATCTCCTCACCCGCCATGAGCTCCGCCAGGGTGCGCGGGGTCAGTTCCGCGACCGGGCGGGTGGCGACGCGGCGGCCGCCGCGCAGGACGGTGACCCGGTCGGCGAGCGCGAAGATCTCGTCCATGCGGTGCGAGACGTACAGGACGCCGGCGCCGGCGTCGCGGACCTCGCGGACGATGTCGAAGAGCCGGGCCACCTCGCCGGGTGGGAGCACGGCCGTCGGTTCGTCGAGCACCAGCACCCCGCTGCGCCCCTCCCAGCCCTGCAGGGCGGCGGCGATGGCCACCACCGTGCGCTGGACGGGCGAGAGCAGGGACAGGGGCCGGCGTACGTCGATGTCCAGGCCGAAGCGCTCCACCAGTGCGGTCGTACGCCGTTCCATCTCGCGCCAGCGGATGTTGCCGACGGCCGTACGGGCGAAGCCGTGGCTGAGCGCCAGGTTGTCGACGGCGCTCAGCTCCGGCACCAGCCCCAGCTCCTGGTGGACGAAGCGGAGCCGGTCGTGCCGGCCGGCGGTGGCCTGGCTCAGGTCGAAGGTCTCGCCGTCGAGTTCGGCGACGGCTCCGGGCTCGGCGTGGTGGTAACCGGCGAGGATCTTGATGAGCGTGGACTTGCCGGAGCCGTTGGGGCCCAGGAGGGCGTGGATCTCGCCGGGGGCGATCTCCAGTTCCACGCCCTCCAGCGCCCGGGTGGGGCCGAATCTCTTCGACAGCCCGGCGATCCGCAGCGCGGGGCGGGTCAACTCAGCCCCCACAGCGCCTTGAACTGCGCCTGGTAGTCCTGGACGAGGGGGAAGTCGCCGTCGGCGGAAGGCAGGTTGTCCTTGGTGACCAGCATGTTGGGCAGCGCCGCCTGCTGGTCCACGTCCATGGACTGGCCGGTGAAGTGCCGGGCCAGGGCGTCGATCTGGATCCAGGCCAGCTCGTGCGAGTTCAGCGCCATGGCACCGTCGGTGAGACCGCTCTGGATGTACTGGTAGTTCTGCGCGTCTCCGACGTTGACGACGATGTGCTTGCCGGTGATGCCGGCGGTCTTCAGCGCGGCCGGGACGCCCACGTTGAGCAGGCCCAGGGAGAACACGACGTGGGTCACCTTCGGGTGCGACCTGAGGTAGGACACCACCCGGTCCGGCATGTCCTTGCCGACCGCTGTGATGGGTACGTCGACGCTGTCCAGCCCGCACGTCGGGCACCACTGCTTGTACTTGGCGGCGAAGGAGTCCTTGACGGGTTTGAGGATGGTGTAGGCCGGGAGGTCGAAGTAGACCGTGTCGGCCTTGCCGCCGCTGTCGGCCACCACCCAGGAAGCGATCATCTCGCCCTGGACGGCGACGTCCTTGGGCCCGTTCTTGAGCAGGGAGATGCCGTCGCCGGCCACGTCGTCCGCGTTGGACTGGATGACGGGGATGCCCGCCGCCTTGAGCTGCGCCAGCTGCTTGGCGTAGACGGCGCGGGGGAAGCCGGAGGCGATGACGGCGTCCGGCTTGTCCCGCACGGCTTGTTCGTATGCGGCCTGAACGGACTCGGGGGTGCCCTGGGTGGCGATCTGCTTGACCTTCCAGCCGAGTTGGCCGGCGGCGGCCGTGGTGAAGTCGGCGAGGTCCTTGCAGGACTGGACGCCGCAGAGGATGAAGTCGATCTGCTTGCCGCCGGGGATCTTGTGGCCCACGGGAGTGCTGACGGGGATCTGGGCCGGGCGGGCGGAGTACGTCTTGAGGGCCGCACGGGCCGCCGTCAGGCCGGGGGAGTCGGCCGCCGCCGCGGCCTGTGAGGTGCCGGCGGCCGGCGTCGAGTCGTTGCCGCACGCCGACAGGGCGAGCAGGGCGGTGACGGGGATGGTGGCGGTGAGGGCGCGGCGGACCGCGCGACCGGGTCTTGAACTCATCGTCGAGTACTCCCGTGGTGTGGCGCCTGGGCTGCCGCGGCCCGCGTCGCTCGCGCGGCGGTCGGCTCCGTTTCAGGCGGTCCTGTGGGTGCCGACCGGGACGGGCGGCACGCGGGGTGGTGGAACAGGGGACCTGTGATCGCCGGCGTGGGGCACGGCGTGGGCCGCAGGGGTGACCGTGCGGCGCTGGGGCGGGGCATGGAGCCCGGCCCTACCAAGAAACTTATGAGGAACTACAGCCTCAAGTGCGTGGGAGTGTGACACGCTGCGGCGGACTTGGGGAGGGGGTCGTCGCGAAATTCCCCGCTTTCGCGCCCATTTTCGGCGGTGACCTCGGCAGACCCGGGGCGGGGTGTTGTTGCGAGTGTTGCCGCCGGATGCCCACGCTAACTACACTCACTCTAAAGTTTCTGCCTGAGGAGAGATGATGGACGAAACGTCGGAGGTGGGCACCGCGCGGTGTCCCGGGCCCAGCGTCCAGGACTACCTCGACCGCGACAGCCGACCCGTTCCCGCCGCCCTGCGCCTTGAGCGGAACGACTACCTGGGCAGCGAGGACATCGACTCGGCACGCTTCGTCTCCCGTGAGTGGGCCGAGCGCGAGATGCGGCAGGTGTGGCGGCGCGTATGGCAGTTCGCCTGCCTGGAGAGCGAGATCCCGCAGGTCGGCGACCACGAGATCTACGAGATCGGCGACGACTCACTGATCGTCGTGCGGACCGCCCCCGAGGAGATCCGCGCGTACGTCAACGTGTGCCTGCACCGGGGCCGGAAGCTGCGCACCGACGGCGGCAATGTCAGCGAGTTCCGCTGTCCGTTCCACGGCTTCACCTGGAACCTCGACGGGACCATGCAGCCCCCGCCGTGCGCCTGGGACTTCCCGCATGTCGCCCCCGAGAAGTTCGCGCTGCCCGAGGCCAAGGTGGCCACCTGGCGCGGCTTCGTCTTCATCAACATGGACCCGTATGCCGAGTCCTTCGACAGCTACCGGGGCACCTTCGACGACTACTACATCTGGCCGCTGGAGAAGCGCTACAAGTCGCTGCACATCGCCAAGGTGCTGCCCTGCAACTGGAAGGTCGCGCAGGACGCGTTCATCGAGTCCTTCCACGTGATCGCCACCCATCCACAGATGCTGCTGTGGCTCGCCGACGCCAACTCCCAGTACGACGTCATGGCCGACCAGCCCCACTGGAACCGGATGATCAACATCCAGGGCGCACCCAGCCCGCATGTGGCCGACTTCGTGACGGAGGAGGACGTCCTGGAGACGTTCTACGACTCACGCGCCTTCTACTCGGCTGCCCAGGGCCGCGACCTGGTGGTGCCGGAGGGAGGCGAACTGCCCGCGATCCCGCCCGGCGGCACGGCCCGCCAGGTCCTCGCCGAGCGGATGCGGGACCAGCTGGCGGCCACCTCGCACCAGGACTTCTCGCAGACCCCCGACACCGAACTCCTCGACGCCATCAACTACTTGCTGTTTCCCAACTTCAACCCCTGGGGCGGCGCCAAGTCCAACATCGTCTACCGGTTCCGGCCCAACGGCCTGGACCCCGACTCGTGCATCGCCGAGATCATCTTCATGTCGTCCCCCAAGCAGCCCGGCGAGATGCCGCCCCCGGCCAAGGTGCGCTGGGTCGAGGAGGACCTGCTCTTCGCGGACATCCCCGAACTGGGCGTGCTCGGACCGGTCTTCGACCAGGACTGCGAGAACCTGCCGTACGTGCAGCAGGGTCTGAAGGCGATGCGCAAGCCCGGCATCACCCTGGCCAACTACCAGGAGAGCCGCATCCGCCACTTCAACCAGACGCTCGACCACTGGATGAACAAGTGACCCACACCGTGGCGGTCCGGCCCGCCGGACTGGAGATGGAAGTCCTCGACGGCGAAGACCTGTTCAGCGCCGCGCACCGGCTCGGCTACCGCTGGCCCACCGTCTGCGGCGGCAACGGCACCTGCCGCACCTGCTTCGTCCAGGTCGACGAGGGCGCCGACAACTGCTCGCCCGTGGGCCCGCTGGAGCGCGAGGGCATCGAGGCCCTGCGCCGGCCCGTGGACGGCCGCACCCGGCTCGCCTGCCAGCTCCGGGTCGTCGGCCCGGTGACCGTGACCAGACGCGGCGTGCGCCGCCGAGTGCAGGAGTGAACGCCATGCCCAAGCAAGTGACCCATCCGCTGACCGGGCAGGTCTACCGGCTCACGGAGGACGGGATGGTGGAGGTGACCGACCCCAGGACCGGGGCACAGGGCATCTTCGACTTCCAGGCCCGCTGGCAGTCGGGCGAACTGCGCCACGCCGACCTGCAGATGGCCGGCTGGGTGGGCCGGCTCGCCCGGCGGCGCTCCGTCCCGCAGCCGGAGGAATGAGCAGGTGACAGTCCGCACCACACGGGTGGTCTGTCTGCTGCGCCGCCCGGACGGAGAGCCGGTCCCGGACGACTTCGCGCTCGAGGAGCGCTCGCTGCCGCCGCTCGGAGCGGGGCAACTCCTCGTCCGCAACCTCTACATGAGCGTGGATCCCTCGATGCGCGGCCGGCTGGAGAGCACCGAGAAGCACTACACGCACAACTTCACCCCCGGATCCCCGCTCGACGGGCGGGCCCTGGGCGTCGTGGAGGAGAGCCGGTGCGCCTCCGTGCCGGCCGGCAGCTTCGTACGCCACCAGCTCGGCTGGCGCGAACACGCCGTCCTCGACGCCGCCGCCACCGACGGCGCTGGGCGCATCGACCCCGCCCTCGCGCCGCTGCCCACCTGGCTGGGACTGCTCGGACAGACCGGCTTCACCGCGTACGTCGGGCTCACCAGGATCGCCGGGATCCGCCCCGGCGACACCGTCCTCGTCTCGGCCGGGGCGGGGGCCGTGGGCAGCGCGGCCGGACAGTTCGCCCGGCTGCTGGGCGCGGGACGCGTCATCGGCACCACCGGCGGGCCGGACAAGTGCGCACTGCTGGTGAAGGAGTTCGGTTACGACGCTGCCGCGGACTACCGGGCCGAGCCGGTGCGCGAGGCCCTCGCCAGGCTGGCCCCCGACGGCGTGGACGTCTACTTCGACAACGTCGGCGGCGAGCAGCTCGTCGCCGCCCTGCACGCGTTGCGCCCCGGCGGACGGGTCGCGCTGTGCGGGATGATGTCCCAGTTCGGCGCTGAGCGGCGCTCCGCCGACATCAACCAGCTCATCCAGGCGGTCCTCAAACGGCTGACCCTGCGCGGCTTCATCGTGCGCGACCACGACGACCTGCGCCCGGAGTTCGAGAGCCGGGTCGCCGGCTGGCTGCGCTCCGGCGAGGTCACGGCCCGGGAAACGGTGGTGGAGGGCCTGGACAACGCCCCGCAGGCGCTGCTGTCCCTGCTCGCCGGCGGCAACGTCGGCAAGATGCTGGTCAGGCTGGACACCCGCGGCGTCGAACGGTAACGGACGGCGACAAGGGGCGGGGCGGCCGTGGCACCCACGGCC
>NZ_JBSFDB010000079.1:0-26745 GCF_053593695.1 Streptomyces sp. NPDC002144 | reverse complement strand
GGGCTGGCGGGATGTCAGGTCTGTGGAGCTGGCGTAAGACTGCTGGGCGTACCCACGTCCCTTGCCGTTAATTCGGGGCAGCTGCTGTCTGGGAAGCAGAAAGCTCAACCCGCGAGGGAAGAAACTCCCGGCTTCAGCTGGGGGAGAAGTCAAGACAGGGCGCCCTCGGGGTCGTACTCGTAGATCCAGCCGTTCTCCCTGAGCGGGTCGGCCTGTGAGTAGCGCAGGTCGCGCGCCCGCTGCTCGGGGCCGTCCGGCAGGTGGTTGATGTGTGACCTGCCGTGCGACACCTCCTGCAGACGTGCCGTGCGGCGTCGGCGCAGTTCCTCGTAGCGGCTCAGCGCGGCGATCGGATGGTCCGGGTCGGCCGCGAGGCAGAGGGACAGGACGGCGCCGTCCTCGATCGCCTGGGCGGCGCCCTGGGCGAAGAACGGGAACATCGGGTGGGCCGCGTCGCCGAGCAGCGTCGCGTTGCCGAGGCTCCAGCGGTCGAGGGGCTCGCGGTCCAGCAGCGCCCAGCGCCCCGGGGTCTCGGCGGCCCTGATCAGGTCCACCAGGCGGGAGTCCCAGCCGGCGAACTCGCCGAGCAGTTCCTCGACCGTCGCGGTGGCCGTCCACGACTCGACGCTGTTGGTTCCGGCCGGGGCGAAGGCGACGAGGTTGATGTGGTCGTCGCCGGAGACCGGGTAGTGCACGAGGTGGTGGTCCGGGCCGATCCAGAGGGTCTGGGCGTGCCGCCTGGCGAACTCGGGTGCCTTGTGGGCCGGTACCAGCGCCCGGAAGGCGCAGATGCCCGACTCCCTCGCCTCGGTCGGGCCGACGACGGCGCCGCGCACGCGGGAGTGCACCCCGTCGGCGCCGATGAGGATGTCCGGGCGGACCGTCTCGCCGTCCTCGAACCGGAGAACGGCCTGGTCGCCTTCGAAGTCGACCGAGACGCAGCGCCTGCCGAGGTGGATCGACTGCTCGGGCACGGCCGACCTCAGCGCGTCCAGCAGGTCGGCGCGGTGGGCGGTGTAGGTGTGCTCGCCGTACAGGCGGATGCAGCCTTCCTCCAGGTTCTCCGCGGACAGGACGACACCGTTCTCCCACCGTCGGAACTCCCAGCCGACCTCCAACCGGACCGCGCGCTTGACGAACCGGTCCAGGACCCCGAGGCGTCGCAGCAGGCGGGCCGCGTTGGGCGCGATCACCAGGCCGGCGCCGACTTCGGTCAGGGCGGCAGCCTGTTCGTAGACATCACTGTCGAAGCCCTTGTCGCGCAGGAAGGCCGCGGCGGCGAGGCCCCCGATACCGCCACCGAGGATCGCGATCTTGGGGCCGTCTTGTGTGCTCATCATGCTCCTAGAGTTCGGCACGCCGCCCATTGGAAGAATCACCTCATCCGTTCAATGAACAGAGGAGGTAGAGTGACCCGGGTCAAGAACGACGAAGGAGAGGCACATGCCTCGCGCCAACGAGCCCGGACGGACCGTCAGTTCCCGGCTGTGGGACCTGCTGTTCGCCTTCGACCCCGACCACACCGAGCTGAGCCTCGCCGACCTGGTCAGGCGGACCGGGATGCCGCACGCCACCGCGCGGCGCCTCACGCTCGAACTCGTGGAGGCCGGCGCGCTGGAGCGCACCAGCGACAACCGGTTCGCCATCGGCCTGCGGCTGTGGCGTCTCGGCACGCTCGCACCGCGCGCCGAGACGCTCCGCAGCGCCGCCCAGCCCTTCGTGGAGGACCTGTACACGGCTCTGCGCCAGCATGTGCAGCTGGCCGTCCTCCAGGGCGACCAGGCCGTGATCATCGAACGGCTCTCGGCGGTCAACGCAGTCGGTCTCACCTCGCAGGTCGGCGGCCACCTGCCCCTGCACTGCTCGGGTGTCGGCAAGGTGCTGCTGAGCCACAGCAGTCCGGAGTTCATCGACGAGGTGCTGGCGGGCAGACTGCGACGCTTCACGGCGAAGACGATCGTGGACCCGGCCGAGCTCCGTCGCGAACTGGCGTCCTGTCGCTCGACCGGAACGGTGGTCGTCAAAGAGGAGTTGAGCGAGGGCGCCGAGTCCGTCGCGACGCGCATCGTCGACGGGCGCGGCAAGGTCGTCGCGGCGCTGTCCGTCGTGGTCGCCGCCGGCTCGATCAAGCTGCAGGCGGCCGTGCCGTCACTGGTCGCGAGCGGGCTCGGGCTGTCCAGAAGTCTCGGCTGGCGGCCGGGCATCCCTATCCGCACCTCGTGACCTCGCGCGTGGCGGGGAAACCGGCGCGTCATGCCGCGGGCTGCCGCCGGGAGAGCTGCATGTGCCCGAGCCGCCAGCCCTCGTCGGTCGCGAACCACACCCGGGTGACCACGGCCTGCACCAGGAACGGGGGGAGGTCGGGCACGCGCCGGATGCGCATCTTCTGAAAGCACGTCACCACGGCCCGCCCCCCGCCCTCCCGGCACGTCACCTCACTCGTCTCGGCCTCGAGGGTGGCTCCCATCGACGCGTTGTAGGTGAGAAAGCGCTCGCGGTCGTGGACGTTCCCGGCCGGCCCGTGGACGATCACGCAGTCGGGCAGCATGAGCACACGCTGCTGCTCGTCCCCTTCCGTGATCGCGACGAGCCACGCCGCCTCCGCCCGGGCAACCGTGTCCAGCCCGCGGACCGCGTCCGTACCGCCCGGCGCTGTTCGTGTGGTGGTCATGCTCCAACTCCTGTCTCGTCATGCGTGGTACGGCGTCGCCCGCCGCGTTGCTGCTCCCGAGGAGGAGTCGCGGCGGGCACCCCGGCGTTCCCGGCCGGCCGGCTGCCTCGGTCCGGCGCGGCCGGTTCGTCGATCAGTCGTCGAGGGTGTGCGGATCGTCGTCGAGATGGGTCTCCCCCAAACCACCGCGCCCGCCCACGAGGGTGAGTGCGGCCGCCACGAGAGCGGCCACACCGCCGAGCACATAGGCGTGGGAGTAACTGTGGCTGAGGGCGTGGAACGCGACGTCCTTGAGCGGGTTGAACGGGATGACCTGACCGTCCGGCGAAGTGACGGTGGCCGGTACCGAGTTGGCGCCGAGCGGTCCCGAGGCCACGGCGTGCACCGCCGCTTCGAGCTGCGGGCTCCTGTCCGCGGGAGCATGGGCGGGAGCGGCCTGGAACGCCGCGTACGCCTTGCTCAGGCCAGGGTTGCCGGCCACCTCGCGGGCCATCTCCTTGGCGGCCTGGCCGAGCGCGACGGCGCCCGCGATCGCGGGGCCGAAGGCGAACCCGAGGTCCCGGAAGGTGCTGGTGGCGCCACTCGCCATGCCGGCGAGGTGGTTGGGCAGCGAATTGACCGCGACCGCGCTCATGGCGGCGAAGGCGAGTCCCGAGCCGACACCGGCGAGGATGAGCGGTCCGACGATGGAGCCCAGCGCCCGGTCGCTCGCCGGAACCCCGGCGAACCACAGTCCGCCGACGCCGATGAGACCCAGGCCGGCGAAGAGCACCCACCGGGGGTTGTAGCGCTCCAGAAGCTTGGATGTGAGGGGCAGCAGGACGAAGCCGATGCCTCCGAAGAAGAGGTAGGCGATGGAGCTCTTCAGCGGGCTGAATCCCTGGACGGTGGTGAGGCGGATGCTGGTGGAGTACATGATCGCGAGGAAGCCGAACATGCCGACCAGGGTGACCACGGAGTTCACGGCGAACGCCCGGTTCCTGAACGCGCTCAGGAGAAGCAGCGGCTGGGCGACACGGCCCTCGGCGAAGACGAACAGGGCGAGGAAGACGCCCGCGGCGATGAACGCCATGACGATCTGCGGGCTCCCCCAGCCGCTCTCGGGGCCCTGGATCACTGCGTACAGCAGGGCGAACAGTCCTACCGCGGCGGTGATCTGGCCCGGCCAGTCGAGGGAACGGCCCTCGGGCGCGGCGGAGTTCTGGGCGAGGGCCAGCGACAGGAGCACGCTGACCGCCGCGATGACGAGAACACCGACATAGGCCCAGCGCCAGTTCCCGTTCCCGTCCCAGCCGGTGTGGATCTTGGCGGCCACGCCGGCGAGCAGCGGGCCGAGGAAGCCGCCGATCGACAGCGCTGCGGCCCAGACCGCCACGCCACGCGCCCGGGTGGCGGTGGTGTGCGTGCCGGCCGCCACCATGGCGAGGCTCGTGGGGAAGATGGCCGCGGCCCCGATGCCGCTGAGGAGTTGACCGATGATCAGCAGTGTCACCCGGGTGTCCGTCGACGACCCCGCACCCGGCACCAGAACCGCGACCGCGGAGCCCACGACGACGAGGGCGGCGCCACCGACGAGCAGACGCTTGCGCCCGAAGAGGTCGCCGAACACGCCGAATCCCAGCTCCAGCGCGGCGACGGGGATGAAGAAGGCGTCGACGATCCAGGTCAGCTGCGCCGAGGACGGTGCGAGATCCTGCTGGATCAGGCCGGTGATGAGCGAGGGGACGGAAAGGGCCATCTGCGAGAGGCACACGGCGAGCACCACCGCGGCCAGCGTGCCTGGCCGCAGGGTGTATCTGGCGCTCTCTCCGCTTGCCTCGGCGGGTGAATCGATCTGGACCATGGATGACTCCTTGCGCGTGCGGCGCGCTGCTGTGGGAACCGGCGTTCGCCGCCGGACCTTGCTGCGGTGCTTGTGTTCGGCCATGCGGCAACCACTGCCGAACCGCCCCGGGGGCCTGCGCGGACCTGACTCCGCGTGGCTCTGCGACCAACCCTGCTTCAGGTCACCCGACGTGCTGACCGGGGTGCTGAGCAGCGCCAAGGTAGGAAGTGACCCCCGTCACGCTCAATGGACATGTTCGTTGGACGAACAACCCGCAGCGGTACGGCTGCTCAGCGGCGTGTGCTGCCGCCGTCCACGACAACGATCTGCCCCGTGATGAAGGCGGCGTCGTCGGAGGCGAGGAACGCCACGACGCCCGAGACGTCCTGGGGCATCTCTACGCGCTTGATGTCCTGGATGTGGACGGCCTGTTCGAAGAAGGCCTCGTCGGTGTTCTCCACGGCCGCGGCGGTCCGCACCAACCCCGCGGCCACGCCGTTGACGGTGATGTCATGAACGGCGAGGTTGGCGGCCAGGACGGAGGTGAGACCGTTGAGCGCGCCCTTGGCGGAGATGTAGGAGACGAAGGCAGGGGGCGCGGTCCAGTAACTCGACGAGGTGATGTTGATGATCCGCCCCGATCCGGATCTCTTCAGGTCCGGCAGGAAGGCCTTGGAGGCCAGGAAGGGGCCGTCGACGTTGACGGCGAAGGTGCGTCGCCAATCTTCGTACGTCACAAGGTCGAGATCCGCCGGCAGAACCACGGCCGCGTTGTTCACCAGGATGTCGGGGAAGCCGAGTTCACCGCGTACCCTCGCGGCGAATCCGGTGATCGCCTCCTCGTCCGAGACGTCGACCTTGTCGCTGAAGAACCGCCGGCCCGTCGCCCTGACCAGTTCCCGCGTCTCGTCCGCCGGACTGACGTCCGCGACCGCGATGTCCGCTCCCTCGGCCGCGAGCCTCCGGGCGATCTCCTGCCCGATACCCGTACTGCCGCCGGTCACAACGGCGGTCCTGCCCGCAAGTCGTCCTGCCATGGCTCATGTCTCCTTGGTCGGCGTTCGAAGACAGGCTTCTGTGCCGAAGCGACCGACGCGTGCGGGTTGTTCGTTCAATGAACACGCGCCCACGGCGTCGAGCGCCGTACCGACCTGGTTCTGCGCCGGGCTGGAGCTGACCGGTCAGGAGCCGCCGCGCGACCCCTCCCCGGGGAGCGCCGCCACCGCCCGGGCGATCTCCTGCCGGAGCCGGTCCATGCCGAAGTCGGGGCCCAGCACCATGCGCCGCAGCTGCGGCATGGCGACGCTCCAGCTCGCCAGGGCGAGGGTGAAGAACACGCGGGTCCGGGCGTCGTCCTCCTCATCACCGGCCGCCTGCGCGGCGGTTACCTTGTCGCCGTAGTGCGCGGTGCGCTCCTCCTCGGCGGGGACCGGCCCGTCGCCGATCTCCAGGGCCTCCCACATCACCAGGCGAAGGGCCTCGGGGTGGGTGCGGTGGTATTCGAAGAGCCGCTCCGCATACCCGGGCAGGTCCTCGGACGGGGGGACGGCCTCGGCCAGTTCGGCGAGGCGGCGCTCCAGGACGACGGCGAAGAGCTTCCTCTTGTCGCCGAAGTAGTCATAGATCGCGCGCTTGTTGGCCCGGGCGGCGGCGGCGATGCGGTCGACGCGGGCGCCGGCGACACCGTGCGCCGCGAACTCGGCGGTCGCCGCCGCGATGATGCGCTCCTTGGTCGCCGCTGAGTCATACGCCATGCCGTCATGGTAACGAACCGGTTCGTTTGACCCTCGTGAGGAGGGCGTGCGACGCTGGGTGCCGGATAACCGAACCAACCAGTTCGTTCGATAGTTCTCGTCCCCCACACGGCACGTCCGCACGTCGACAGGAGCACTCGGTCGTCATGCCCGGCACTACATCCACCGCGTCCCCCGCGCCGACCTCCCTCGGCCGCGGGTTGCCCCTCGTCATGGCGCTGGCCTGCGGTGTCACCGTGGCCAACGCCTACTTCCCGCAGGCCATCACCCCCCTCATCGCGCGGAGTCTCGACGTCTCCGACGGCACGGCCACGACCCTCGCCACGCTGACCCAGCTCGGCTACGCCATCGGCATCTTCCTGCTCGTCCCGCTCGGGGACCGCCTCCCCCGCCGACCCCTGATCACCGTGCTGCTCGCGGTGACCAGCGCGGCGTTGCTGACAGCGGGGCTCGCCCCCCGAATCGGGCTGCTGCTCGCCGCGGGCACCCTGGTCGGCCTGGCCACCGTGGTGCCACAGATCCTGCTTCCCATGGCGGCCGGGCTCGTCGCACCCGCGCAGCGCGGCCGCGTGATCGGCACCCTGCAGGCCGGACTGATCGGCGGCATCCTGCTCGCCCGCGCCTTCGGCGGAGTTCTCGGAGAGCACCTGGGCTGGCGGGCCCCGTATCTGGTCGCCGCCGTGCTGACCGCGCTGCTCGCCGCGGTGCTCGGCACCGCCCTGCCCACGACCGTCCCTGCCGTCCGCGACAGCTACGGCGCTCTTCTCACCGACACCCTGCGTCTGCTGCGCATCGAGAAGGAACTGCGCAGGTCCGTGCTCTTCCAAGTCACCGTCTTCGGCGGCTTCAGCGCCGCCTGGACCGCGGTCGCGCTGCTGATCACCGGACCGCGCTACGACATGGGCACCCAGGCCGTGGGCGTGCTCGCCCTCGTCGGCGCGGGCAGCATGTTCCTCGCCCCCTCCGCCGGGAAGTGGGTGGACCGCTACGGGCCCGACCGCGTCAATCTGTGGTGTGTCGCGGCTGGACTCGCCGCGGCGGGCGTGCTGACGGCCGGCGCGCTCGGCGGCATCGCCGGGATCGTGGCCCTCGCCGCCGGACTGCTGCTGATCGACGTGGCGGTGCAGTGCGGACAGGTCGCCAACCAGGCCCGCATCTTCGCCCTGCGCCCGGAGATCCACAGCCGTCTCAACACCGGCTACATGACCTGCTCGTTCCTCGGCGCGAGCGCCGGATCCTGGCTCGGCACCCGCGCCTACACCCACCTCGGCTGGTGGGCGGTCTGCGCACTCATCGCACTCGCCGTCGCCTCGGCCCTGGTGACGTACGTCGTCGCGGACGGCGGGCGCCGTGTCACCGGGGCCGGGGAGCAGGACGCCGGCGAGTCGGCGGCAGCGGCCCGAACCCGGTGAGCGGCGGTGTCCGACACCGCATGCGATCGGTCATGAACACCGCATGTGATCGGTCATGAAACGGCGGTGTAGTCGTAGAAGCCTGCGCCGCTCTTGCGGCCCAGACGGCCCGCCGCGACCATGCGGCGCAGCAGTGTCGGCGGGGCGTAGAGGGGCTCTTTGAACTCCTCGTACATCGATTCCGCGACGGCCTGTGCGGTGTCCAGGCCGATGAGGTCGAGCAGGCGCAGTGGTCCCATGGGGTGGGCACAGCCGAGTTCCATGCCGCGGTCGATGTCCTCGGCGCCGGCGGAACCTGACTCGACCATGCGCACGGCGGCGAGGAGGTAGGGCACCAGGAGGGCGTTGACCACGAATCCGGAGCGGTCGGTGGCCTCGACGACCTCTTTTCGCAGGTGCTCGGAGGCGAAGGCCCGGGTCCGCAGCAGTGTGTCGGGGCTCGTGGTCAGAGCGGGGATGATCTCCACGAGTCTCTGCACCGGTACGGGGTTGAAGAAGTGCATGCCGATGACCTGCTCGGGGCGTTCGGTGCGGACGGCGAGGTCGACGATGGGGATCGACGAGGTGTTGCTCGCGAGGATCGCCTGGGGGTCGGTGACGACTCGGTCGAGCGTTTCGAAAACGCCCGTCTTGATGGCGCGGTTCTCGGCGACGGCCTCGATGACGAATTGGCGGTCGGCCAGGGCGTCGAGGTCGTCGGCGAAGGTGAGCCGGGAGAGGGCGGCGTCCCGCGCGGCTTCGGTGAGCTTGCCGCGGCGCAGTCCGTGGTCGAGGGAGGCCACGACCCTTCGGCGGCCGGCGTCGGCGGCCTCCTGGGACGACTCGGCGACCAGGACGTCGAGGCCGCCGAGGGCGGCGACCTGGGCGATGCCGGAGCCCATGAGACCGCAGCCGACGACGCCGAGGCGAGTGATGGTTTCCATGTGAGGGTCCTTGGGGGTGGGTGAGGTGCCGGCCATCGCGGTCACGAGTCGGCGGCTGCGCCCTGGAGGGACTGCCGGTAGGGCTTCAGCGCTCGGCGGGCGATGGCGAAGCGGTGGGTCTCGGACGGGCCGTCGTAGATACGGAAGGGGCGTACGTCGCGAAGGAGGCGGGCCAGCGGGGCGTCCGCGGCGGAGATGCCGAGGGCTCCGCAGATCTGCACCGCGCGGTCGACCACGCGGTTGACGGCCTCCGCCACGAAGGTCTTGGACACCGAGGTCAGCTGCGTGGCGGCCGCGGAGCCGGTGTCCAGCTCCCAGGCGGTGCGCAGGATGAGGGCGCGGCAGGCTTCGATGTCGATCTCGGAGTCCGCCAGCATCTGCTGCACCATGCCGAGGTCGCCGAGCACCGAGCCGAACGCCGTCCGGCTCCCGGCCCGCTCCAGGGCGGTGTCCTGGGCCCGGCGGGCGGCGCCGAGCCAGCGCATGCAGTGGGTCATACGGGCGGGGCCGAGCCGGACCTGGGCGCCGGCGAAGCCCTGGTCCACCGCGCCGAGCACATGGTCGTCGCCGACCACGCATCCGTCGAAGACGATCTCGCCGTGTCCGGCGAAGAAGCCTTCGTCCAGCGTCTGGATGTCACGGACCAGCTGCATGCCGGGGGTGCCGGCGTCGACCAGGAACATGGTGGCGCCGCCGGTGTCGCCGGGGCTGCCGGAGGTGCGCGCCATGACGATGGTGAAGCCGGCTCCGTTCGCCCCGGTGATGAACCACTTGCGTCCGTCGATGCGCCATCCGCCGGGCACCCGGGTCGCGGTGGTCCGCAGGGACCGGGGGTCGGCGCCGGCGCCGGGGGCCGGTTCGGTCATGGCGAAGCAGGAGCGCGTCTCGCCGCTCGCGAGGGGACGCAGATAGCGTTGCTTCTGCTGTTCGGTGGCGATCTTCTCCAGCAGGTGCATGTTGCCCTCGTCCGGAGCGGCGCAGTTCAGTGCCAGCGGACCGAGCAGGGAGTACCCGGCCGCTTCGAACACCGCTGCCTGTCCGCGCAGGTCGAGTCCGTGGCCGCCCCAGCGGCTGGGCACGTGCGGGGCGAACACGCCTGCCTCGCGGGCGCCTTTCTGCAGGCTCTGACGCAGGGACTCGGGGGCGTCGTGGACGGATCCGCCGCATGCGCGCTCGGCCGGGATCACCTCCTCGCGGACGAACTCGGTGGTTCTCTCGGTGAGTCGGGTGACGACCGGGTCGGGATCGAACTGGATCGGCACGGTTCCTCCCGCCGACGGGCGATCGGGCACCGGCGCCCGTCGCGACCTAGAAACTGTACAACGTCTCCAGTATCTTGCCCGAGTGATCCGAGCGACACACCCGGCGACGAGGGGAGACGACCGTCATGAGCACTGAGCCGGTCCGGGTGGTCCGCCACCCCGACGGAGTGGTGGAGTTGAGACTTGAGGACGCCGGCCGGGGCAACGCCCTGGACCTGCGCACGGCCCGGGCACTGCGGGACGCGAGCGCCGAGGTCGCCGCGGCTCCGGGCGGCGCCGTGCTGCTGCGGTCGTCGGGCAGCACCTTCTGCGTGGGGGGCGACCTGCACGCCTTCGCCGGCCGGGGCGCGGACACCGGTGGCTACGTGCACGCCGTCGCGACCGCCGCGCACGCCGCCATGGTGACCCTGTACGAGCTGCCGGTGCCGGTCGTGACAGCCGTGCGCGGTGCCGTCGCGGGGGGCGGGATCGGCCTCGCCCTCGTCGGTGACCTGGTCCTGGCCGCGCAGTCGGCGCGGTTCCGACTGGCCTACACCGCCATCGGCCTGAGCCCGGACTGCGGGGCGTCCTGGCTGCTGCCGCGCCTGGCAGGCCCCCGGCTGGCGGCGGACCTGATCCTGACCAACCGGGTCCTGACCGGCGAGGACGCCGAACGCCACGGGCTGGCCACCCGGGCGGTGGCGGACGAGGAACTGGACGAGGCCGCTCAGCGCTGCGCCGCCGAACTGGCCGCGGGGGCGGACCAGGCGCTGCGCACCGCGAAGCGACTGCTGCGCGGCGACACCGGCGACGAACTGCGCCGCCATCTCGCCGAGGAGGCGCGGCTGATCGCCGCCCTGGCGGACGGCGAGGATGCCCAGGCCCGCATGGGCGCGTTCCTGGCGGCCCGGGTGCGGACGAAAGCCCCGTCCGGGCCGAGGGAGCCGGAAAGTGTTTCTTGACACCCCCTTCACTAACCAGCCTGCCGGAGCGTAACCTCCGGGCAACACGGAACCGAGGAAAAGGTGTGGCGATGCAACCTGCTGCCGTGGACGGGACGGACGCTCTCGACGAGATCCTCACCGAAGCCGTTGTCGACCTGGTCCTGCGCGGCATGTGGCGGGGCAGGCCCGAGTCCGACCACAGCCCTCTGACCGAGGCCGGACTGGCCATGGTGAAAGGCCCCGTGGTCCTGCCGACCGAGCGGGCCAAGACGATCGCCGCACGGACCCTTCGGGTGCCCGCGGGGTCCGAGCAGGAGGAGCGGATCACCGCGGCCTACCGGGCCTTCCTGCCGGTCAACCGCCGGATCCGTGAGGTGTGCACGGCGTGGCAGTGCCGCCCCGACGGCACCGCCAACGACCACACCGACAGCGTCTACGACGCCGGGGTGCGCGAGGCGCTGGAGGACGTGCACGAGGACATCCAGCCCGTGCTGCGCAGGCTCGAGTCCGTGCTCGCGGGCAGCGGCCGCTACCTGACCGACCTGGAGGACGCCCTCGACCGCTTCGACGACGGCGCCATGGAGTGGCTCGCCTCGCCGCTGTGCGACTCGTACCACACCGTGTGGATGCGGCTGCATCAGGAACTGCTGCTGGTCCTCGGGATCAGCCGGGCCGAGGACGAGGCCCTGGAGGAAGAACTGGTCGCGGGGAGCCGGGATTGAGCATCACCGAACGCCCGGCCGGCTCCCCCGCCCAGGCGCATCCCTCCGGCCACAGCCTGGTGCCGTACGGCCAGGGCCGCAGCCGCGGACTCGACGCCACCGGCCTGGGCACGCACGGCCTGGCCATGGACCGGCTGGTGACGCTCGGGCTCCCGGTGGTGCCGGGACTGACCGTGCCGGCCGAGTCGGCCGCGTCGCTGGGCGAGCCAGGGACCGCACGGGCCGCCGTCGAACTCGTGGAGCAGCTGTCGGGGCGGCAGGTCGGCGATCTTGGCAGACCGCTGCTGCTGCGTCTGTCGGCGAGCGCGCCGAGCGAGGTCGCGGGGCTGCCCCCGGACCTCGCGGGGATCGGTCTCACCCCGACCGGCGCCGACGGACTGTGCGCGGTCATCGGCCGGAAGGAGGCGTTGTACGACGTGTGGGCCTCCACCGTGAGCATGATCGCCGAGTACGCCCTCGACGTCCCCGGCCACACGCTCGACGACGCCCGGCTCGACGCCGACGGCCCCCAGGCCCGCGTCGACGCGCTGCTGACGGCGGCCGCCCGGCACGGGGCACGGCCCTACCCCGACGATCCGGCCGAGCAACTCGCCCTGGCCGCACGGGCGATGCTGGCCCGATGGGCTGCGCCCCGGGCCAGGCGGTCCCGCAAGGCCCAGGGACTGCCCGCGGACCTCGGCATCGCCCTGCACGTCCAGGCGCTGCGCATCGGCCCCTGGGACCGCTCCGGCTACGGCACCGCGGACAGCCGGGACGCCGACACCGGCCGCTTCGCGACCCGGGGCTCCTTCTTCCGCGGGGTACGCCGCAGCGCACCGCCCCCGCACCCGGGCGAACCGCTGGAAGAACTGGGCGCCGGCCGGGCGCTCCTGGAGCACGCCCTGCTCACCCTCGAACGCCATCTGCACGCCGCGGTCCGCGTCGACTTCGAACTGCGCGACGGCGAGGTCGCGCTGCTGTCCGCCTCGGCCGTCGGCCGCCCCCCGCTGCGCGCCGCGGTGTGCCTCGCCGCGGACCTGGCCGCGGAAGGCGCACTGGACCGGGAGGCGGCCGTACAGCGCGTCACCCCCGCCCAGGTGCAGGAACTGCTGCACCCCCGGCTCAAGCCGGCCGCGGGGGACGAACCTCTCGTCCGCGGTCTGCCCGCCTCTCCGGGAGCCGCGTCCGGCCCGATCGCCCTGTCCAGCGAGCGCGCCCTCGAACTGGCCGGCTCGGGCACGCCCGCCGTCCTGGTGGCCCACGAGACCACCCCCGCCGACGTCCCCGGCATGCTGGCCGCGGCCGCGGTCCTCACCGGCAGCGGCGGCATCGCCTCACACGCCGCCGTGGTGGCGCGCGGCGCCGGCACACCGGCCGTCTGCGGCGCCGAGGGACTGCGGGTGGACCCGGCCGCCGGCACCGTGCGCATCGGCGACCGGGTGTTCACCGAGGGCGATCCGGTCTCCCTCGACGGCCGCACCGGCGCCGTGTACGCCGGGCGCCTCCCGGTCACCGCGGCAGGCCCACCACCGGAACTGTCCACCCTCCTCACCTGGGCGGACGGCGTACGCCGGCTGGGCGTTCGCGCCAACGCCGACACGGCCGCGGAGGTGGACACCGCCGTCGCCCTGGGCGCCGAGGGGGTCGGCCTGTGCCGCACCGAGCACCAGTTCCTGGGCGAACGCCTCCCCCTGATCCGACGGGTGCTCCTGGCCGCCGACGGCTCCGCCCGCGACGAGGCACTGCGCGCCCTGGAACAGGCACAGCACGAGGACTTCCGGTCACTGCTGTCCGCCGTCGGCGACCGGCCGGTGACCGTACGGCTGCTGGACGCCCCGCTGCACGAGTTCCTGCCCGCGCCGGGCGAGGCCGGTGACACCGAGGCCGAGCACCGGGCCGCCGCGCTGCGCGAGGCCAATCCCATGCTCGGGCTGCGCGGAGTGCGCCTGGCCCTGCTGCACGAACGGCTGTACCCGGCGCAGGCCGAGGCCCTCTTCGCCGCCTGGGTGGATGTCGCCGCCACCGGGGTGCGGCCCGCGCTGGAAGTCATGATTCCGCTCGTCAGCCTGCCGGAGGAACTGGCCGCGGCGGCGACGTACGTACGCGGCGCGGCCGACACGGTCGCCGAACGCACCGGTGTCCGGGTCCCCTACCGGCTCGGCACCATGATCGAGACTCCCCGGGCCGCGCTGCTGGCCGCCGAACTCGCCGAGCACGCCGAGTTCTTCTCCTTCGGCACCAATGACCTGACCCAGCTCACCTACGGCTTCTCCCGCGACGACGTCGAACGCCAGGTACTCGGCACCTACCAGGCACGCGGGCTGCTGAACGCCAGCCCCTTCGCCCGGCTCGACCCGCACGGCGTGGGCGCCCTCATCCGCCTCGCCGCCGAACGGGCCCGCGGCACCCGCCCCGACATCAAGCTGGGCGTGTGCGGTGAGCACGGCGGGGATCCCGAGTCGATCGACCTCTGCGACGACCTGGGCCTCGACTACGTCTCCTGCTCCGCGCACCGGGTACCGGTCGCCCGTATGGCGGCCGCCCACAGTGCCCTGCGCGAGCGCCACGACGACAGCGGGAGCACACCGTGACGACCACCATGACCGACAGCACGGCCCTGTCCCCGGCAGAGCTGGACGACCTGCGCGAGACCGTCCGCGCGGTGTGCGCGGACGCCGGCGGCACCGCAGCGGTGCGCCGGATGTCCGAACGCGCTCCCGGCATCGACGCCGGGCTGTGGCACACCCTCGGCCGCCAGGTCGGCCTGGCCGCCCTCGGCCTGCCCGAGTCGGCCGGAGGCATCGGCGGCCTCGCCGAGATCGCCGTGGTCTGCGAGGAACTGGGCAGGACGCTCACCCCGGTACCTCTGCTGTCGTCCACCGTGCTGGCCGGACAGGTACTGGCAGGCTGCGGCACCGCCGGCTCCGCACTGGCGCACCTGGCCGAGGGCAAGGTGCACGGCCTGGCGGTGGCGGCCCCCGACGGCACATGGCGGCCCGACAGCGTGCCGGTGGCCGTCGCCTCCTCGCACGGCAGCGTGCCGGTGCTGGAGGGCACCGCGCCCTTCGTCCTGGACGGCGCCGACGCCGAGACACTGGTCGTCGCCGCCACGGGCACCGACGGCGTGGACCTCTTCCTCGTCGACCCGCGCGAGCCCGGGGTGACGGTGCGCCGGGTACCCACGCTGGACCTCAGCCGAGGGCAGGCCGTCATCACCTTCACGGGTGCGCGGGCCCGCGCACTGACCGCCGGCGGGGAGGGCGCGGATGTCGTCACCCGCGCACTGGACGTGGCCCTGGTGGCCCTGGCCGCAGAGCAACTGGGCGGCGCCCAGGCCGCGTTGGACATGACGGTGGCACACGTACAGAACCGCACCCAGTTCGGCAGATCCATCGGCAGCTTCCAGGCGGTCAAGCACGCCTGCGCCGACATGCTGCTGCAGGTGGAGTCCGCCCGGTCGGCCGTGGTGCGCGCGGTCCGCGCCGCGGCGGCGCCCGACGCGCTCGCCGAGGCGGCCGCGGTCGCCCAGGCCTGGTGCGGCGAGGCGTTCGTGCACGTGGCCGCCGAATGCGTGCAGCTGCACGGAGGCATGGGCTTCACCTGGGAGCACGACGCGCATCTGTACTTCCGGCGCGCCCAGTCCGACGCCGTCCTCTTCGGTGGCGCCGCACACCACCGGGAACGACTCGCGCACCTGCTCGGCTGGTGACACGGAAGGCAGGACCGGATGACCACCAGACTCATCGACGACACCCTGTTCGACAGCGCCGATCCCCCGCGTCTCGCCGGCGCGCGCTGCTCCCCCTGCGGCACCGTCGTCTTCCCCCGGCAGGACTCGTGCCCCAGGTGTTCGCACACACCCATGACCCCGCACGTCCTGCCGGAGAGCGGCGAGCTGTGGTCGTGGACGCTGCAGGCGTTCCCGCCGAAGCCGCCCTACCGGCCGCCGTCGAGCGGCTGGGAGCCGTACCACGTCGGCTATGTGGACCTCGGCGAGGTGCTGGTGGAGGCCCGGCTCGCGATGCCCCGCACGGAGATACGCATCGGGCGACGCGTCCGGCTCACCACAGTGCCCGCGTATCAGGACGAGAACGGCAACCAAGTGCTGACCTTCGCCTTCGCACTCGACCAGGAAGGCCCCTGATGACAACGACCGACGAGGTCTACGTCGTCGGCTGCGGCATGCACCCCTTCGGCCGTGACGAGAAAGTCACCGGGATGGACATGGCCGAGCGGGCGGTGCGCGAGGCACTGGCCGACGCCGGCGTCGCCTGGGAGGACATCGGCTACGCGGCGGGCGGCTCCGACGTGTCCGGGAAACCCGACACCCTGGTGGCCCGGCTGGGGCTGACCGGACTGCCGTTCGTCAATGTGCAGAACGGCTGCGCGACCGGAGCGTCGACCGTGCTCTCGGTCGCCAACGCCCTCCGGGCGGGAGAAGCCGCACTCGGTCTGGCGGTCGGCTTCGACAAGCACGAGCGGGGAGCGTTCAACGCCTCGCCGGCCCGCTACGGGCTGGGTGACTGGTACGCCGAGAGCGGCATGATGCTGACGACGCAGTTCTTCGCCCTGAAGACCCAGCGGTATCTGCACGAGTACGGCATGTCGGAGCGGACGCTGGCGAGGGTGGCCGAGCGGGCCTTCCGCAACGGCTCGCGGCATCCCATGGCCTGGCGGCGCAAGCCGCTCACGGAACAGGAGATCCTGGACTCCGCGGAGGTCAGCCCGCCGCTCACGCAGTACATGTTCTGCTCGCCCGGGCAGGGCGCGGTGGCACTCGTGCTGGCCCTCGGTGACCGCGCCTTCGACCTGTGCGAACGGCCGGTCAGACTCGCGGGCCTGGCCCTGCGGACCCGGCGGTTCGGCTCCTTCGAGGTCTTCTCCCCCTGGCTGCCGCCGGGGCCGCACCGCAGCCCCAGCGTCGATGCCTCCGAGGCGGTCTTCCGCCGGGCGGGAGTGTCTCCGGCGGATGTGCGGGTGGCGCAGGTGCAGGACACCGACAGCGGCTCGGAGATGATCCACCTGGCCGAGACCGGGCTGTGCGCGCACGGCGAACAGGAGGCGTTGCTGGCCGCTGGCGAGACGGATCCCACGGGACGGCTGCCGGTGAACACCGACGGCGGCTGCCTGGCCGGCGGGGAGCCCGTGGGCGCGTCGGGACTGCGCCAGTTCCACGAGGTCGTACGGCAGTTGCAGGGCCGTGCGCCGGGAGCGCAGGTGCCGGGCGGGCCGCGGGTGGGCTTCACGCATGTGTACGGGGCGCCGGGAATCAGCGCCTGCTCGGTGCTGACGGTGTGAGCGGCCGGCCGCGCTGCTCAGCCCTGCGTCACGGCGCTCTGGTCCGCGGCGACGATCCGCAGGGCGGTCGACCTGACCGCTTGCTGCACGGCGCGCTGCGGCAGCCCTGCCAGCGGACCGCCTTCCGCGCGCAGCGCCGTGACCAGCATCGTGGTGCTGATGAGGGTGCGGACCGCCAGGGCCTGCGCGGCGTGCCGGGACCGGGCCGCGCGGGCGCTGCGCGTGGTCGCCTCGGGCAGGTAGTCGTAGGCACGCTGGATGTGCCGCTGCTCGAACTCGTCGCGCAGTGCCTTGACGTTGCCGTTGGCGGAGGCGATCTGGACCTGGAACAGCCGGGCCTCGTCGGGGTTGCTCTCCACCCAGTCCCACACGGCGTCGATGACGCGCACCAGCCCCTTGGCGTCGCCCGGTTCGGTGTCCGGGCGGGCCTCCTCCACCACGGCGTTCAGCTGGTCGAAGACCCGGCGCATGGACAGTTCGAGGAGTTCTTCCTTGCCGTCGAAGTGGTAGTAGACGGCCGTGGGCACGACCTGGGCCTCGTCGGCGATGTCCTGGACGCTGGTCTCGGCGAAGCCCTTGGAGCCGAAGACACGCACCGCGGCGCCGATGATGTGCTGTCGCCGCGAGGGCCGGTGGGCCGGCTGCTTGCCATGGGGCGTGGTGGCCATGTGTGCTCCCTTGCGGCGTCCGAGTCCGGTGGTGGATGCGTCCGGCGTACTGACCATGCTATCCAGTAACTCCGCGGCGTCGGTGCCGTAAATCCTGATACCACAGGGGCGCTGGGGAAGAGGTCTTGGGCATACTTGACACCATGACGACTTCCGGAACCCGCGCCGCTCACCGCCCGTCGCGTCGGCAGTGGGTGATCGAGGCTGCCACGGAGCTGTTCGCCACCCAGCCGCCGGACGAGGTGACGGTGGCCGACATCGCCGCGCGGGCGGAGATGACGTCCGCGGCGGTGTACTACCACTTCTCCTCCAAGGACCAGGTCCTGGTGGAGGGGATGCGGGTGTTCGCCGCCGCCCTGCGCGAACAGCTGGAGTCGCTCACCGAGGTGCACGCTTCCGGTACGGGCATCGGCACGGAGGTCACCTCGTTGCTGGCGTGGCTGGGCGAGCACCGGTCGGCCGCCACCGTCTTCTTCGTCTCCTCGGCCGGGATGAGCCAGGAGGCGGAAGTGCTGCGCCACGAGATCCGTACGCAGCTGCTGGAGGAACTGGTGCGGCTGGTGCGCAAGGACCGCGAGCCCGTGACCGACGCGGAGGCGGCGGTGACCGGGCTCGCGCTGCTGGCTCTGCTGGAGAACGCCGCGATCTCCCAGATCCGGGGGGACGAGGTCTACCGGGCGCTCGGGCACCGGTCGTTCACCGAGGAGGTCAACCGCCTCTCCGAACGGATCACCGCGGTCGAGGGCTGATCGGCGCGGCGCGCTCACCTCACACCAGCAGACGCAGCGGTGTGCGCAACAGGGCCTCCAGGGTGCGCAGGTACTCGGCGGCGGGGGCCCCGTCGACGGCGCGGTGGTCGAAGGTCAGGCTGAGGGTGAGCACCCGTGTCCGCCGCGGCTGGTCGTCGACCCACTCGACGCCGTCCTTGAGCCGGCCCACACCGAGGATGGCGACGTTGCCGGGGTTGATCACGGGGGTGAAGAAGTCGATGCCGTAGCCGCCGAGCGAGGTGACGGTGAAGGTGGCTCCTTCCAGCTGGGCGGGGGAGATCCGTCCCGCCCGGGCGGCGTCGGCCAGCTGCCTCGACCGGCGGGCGATCTCGGGCAGCGGCAGGTCGGCGGCGTCCTCGATCACCGGGACGAGCAGGCCGCCTTCGACGGCCACGGCGAAGCCGAGGTGGATGTCCTCGTGGAGGTGGACGGCGTCCTCCCGCACCCCCGCGTTGAGCAGCGGGTGCTCGCGCAGGGCCAGTGCGGCCGCCTTCAGCAGGAAGTCGTTGAGGCTGGGCACCGGCAGATCGCTGTCGGCCCACTCCTTCTTGAGCTGCTCGCGCAGGGTCACGACGGCGTCCATCCGCACCTCGTACCCGTGCGTCAGCTGCGCCATCTCCTGCAGGCTGGCGTGCATCCGGCGGGCGATGGTGCCGCGCATACCGGTCAGCGGGAGAACGTCACCGGGCCGCGGCGCGGTCGCCGGGCCGCGGGAGGTCCGGGGCACCGGGGCGGCCGCCGGGGCCGTGGCGTCCAGGTCGGCCCGGCGGATCCGGCCGCCCGCGCCGCTGCCGCGTACGCCGGCCAGGTCGATGCCGCGTTCCTTCGCCAGTCGCCGCACGAGGGGCGAGACGGGGATGACCTGCTCCTCGATCAGGGAGGCCGGGGCCTGTCGGCTCGCCTCGGCGGCGAGGAAGTCCTCCACGTCCTCGGAGACGATCCGGCCGCCGGGCCCGGTGCCGCGCAGGCAGCTCAGGTCGACGCGGGCCTCAGCCGCCACCCGCCGGGCGTTGGGCGAGGACAGGATCCGAGTCCCGTCGCGCGTGGCCGTGCCGTTGACGGTGGGAGCCGCGGCGGGTGCGGCCTGGGAAGTGGTCCCAGCCACGGCGGGCTCGGACGCGTCGCCGGGAACCGGTGGCCGCTCGCCGTCGGCCAGCAGCCAGCCGATGAGCGCTCCGGCCGGGACGGTCGTACCGGCGGGGACCACGGGATGGAACACACCCTGCCCCTCCGCCTCGACGTCGACGTCGACCTTGTCGGTGGCCAGCCGCAGCAGCGCGTCGCCCTCGGAGACGAAGGCGCCGGCCGGCACCAGCCACTCGTCGATGGTGCCGTCCTGCATGGTCAGACCGATCTTCGGCAGCAGAACCTCGACCGCCACGTCGTCACGACCTTTCCAGCAGCCGACGGCAGCCCTGCGCGATGCGGGCCGCGTCGGGTACGTAGGCCTGCTCCAGGACGGGCGAGAACGGCACCGGGGAGAACGGCGCGCCGATGCGCAGGACCGGGGCGTCCAGGTGGTCGAAGGCGGCGTCCTGGATCTGGGCGGCGATCTCCGCGCCGAGCCCGCCGAAGGTGACGGCCTCGTGCACCACCAGCACCCGGTTGGTACGCCGGGCCGAAGCGATCATGGTCTCGGTGTCCAGGGGCTGCACCGTGCGCGGGTCGATGACCTCGGCCTCGATGCCCTCGGCGGCCAGTTCCTCGGCCGCAGTGAGGGCCTCTCCGACCATGCGGCCGAGGGCGATGACGGTGACGTCGGTGCCCGTCCGCGCGGTGTGCGCCCGGCCCAGCGGGACGGCGTAGATCTCCTCGGGCACCTCGCTCCTGCTGCCCAGCAGGACCTTGTTGAGCATGATGACGACCGGGTTGTCGTCGCGGATGGCCGAGACGGTCAGGCCCTTGGCCGTGTAGGCGTCGCTGGGCATCACGACCTTGAGGCCGGGTACGTGGGCGAGCCAGGCCTCGAGGCTCTGGCTGTGCTGGGCGGCGGCGCCGAGGCCGGCGCCGGAGGCCGTGGTGATGGTCAGCGGCACCGAGACGGCGCCGCCGAACATGTACTTCATCTTGGCGGCCTGGTTGACGATCTGGTCCAGGCAGACGCCGATGAAGTCCATGAACATCAGGTCGACCACGGGGCGCAGGCCCCGGGCGGCCGCGCCCACGCCCAGGCCGACGAGGGCGGCCTCGGAGATCGGGGTGTCGATCATGCGGCGGGGCCCGAACTCGTCCAGCAGGTTGTCGAACATGCGGAAGACGCCGCCGTATCCGGCCACGTCCTCTCCGGCGACGAAGACGGTGTCGTCCTCGCGCATGGCCTGGGCCAGGCCCTCGTTGAAGGCCTTGACGTAGGTGAGGGTGCGGGCCGTGCTGTTGGGGGCGACGGCGGGTGCTTCGGTGATGGCGGTCATGTCGGTCACCCCGAGTAGACGTTGAGCAGCAGGTCGGCGGTGTCGGGCAGGGGGCTGGCCTCGGCGTGGGCGATGGCCTCGGCGATCTCCTCGCGCGTGCGCCGCCATACCTCGTCCAGCTCCGCACGGGTGGCAGCGCCGTCGGCGACGGCGCGGGCCTCGAGCAGGTCGATCGGGTCGCGGGCCTTCCACTCCTCGACCTCCTCCTGCGAGCGGTAGGGGTGACGCAGTCCCTTGACGCCCTGGTGGTCGTAGTAGCGGTAGGTCTTGGCCTCGATCATCATCGGGCCCTCGCCGGCCCTGGCGCGGGCGACCGCCTCGACGGCGGCGGCGTGGACGGCGACCGCGTCCATGCCGTCGACGATCACACTGGGCATGCCGTAGGCCGCCGCCCGGTCGGCGACATCGGTGAGGAGCATGTGCTTGGACTGCGGGGTGAACTCCGCGTAGCCGTTGTTCTCGCAGACGAACAGGACCGGCAGGCGCAGTACGGCGGCCATGTTGGCGGCCTCGTGGAAGGAGCCGATGTTGGTGGCGCCGTCGCCGAAGAAGGTGACGGCGATGCTGTCCTCGCCCTTGTAGCGGGCGGCGAAGGCGGCACCGACGGCGATCGGGATGCCGGCGCCGACGATGCCGTTGGCGCCGAGCATGCCGAGCGTGACGTCGTTGATGTGCATGCTGCCGCCGCGGCCGAGGCAGGCGCCGGTGACGCGGCCGTACAGTTCGGCGTACATCTGCTGGAAGCTCACGCCCTTGGCCACGGCGTGTCCGTGTCCGCGGTGGGTGGAGGTGATCTGGTCGTCGTCGCGCAGCGCCGCCATCACTCCGGCGGCCACCGCCTCCTGGCCGACGTAGAGGTGCAGGAAACCCGGGAGCTTGCCCGCCTCCATGAGTTTTCCGGCCTCCGTCTCGAACAGCCGGATACGGATCATGCGTTCGTGCAGGTCGCGTACGACCTGCACGGGAATCTCATCAAGCGCCGTCGTGGCCTGCTCGTGCGGTGGTGTGTACGCCATCGTCCGCCCCTTCGTCCCGAGGGAGGTGTCCCGCCGAGGGACTTTCTTGCACCGGTCTACAGTAACCAGCAGAGCGCACCTTACTGAAGAGGTTGTCTAATTACTATGGGCAGTCCACCAACTCGACGACATTGCCCTCCGGGTCCGCCCAGAAGCTGATCCGCCGCCCGCGCGCCCCCACCACGACCGGCCGGGACAGCGGCCGGGCGCCTGCGGACGGCAGGGCGGCGACGACGGGATCCATGTCGTCGAGGTGGAAGGTGACGTACGCCAGGCCGCGGCGCGCGGCGAGAGGCTCGGCCACCGGCCCGGGCACGGCGGCGATCTGAGGGTGAATCAGCTTGATCCGGCCCCCCGACGGCACCTGGAGCCAGACGACCGTGAGCTGCCCGCCCAGCCCGGCGGCCCCCGCGATCTCCCGGGGGACGACCGAGCGGTGCACCGCCGGGCAGCCGAGCGCCTCACCGTAGAAGCGCTCCATCAGCGCCAGGTCCGCCACGACGATCCCGACCTCGAACGGCCGGGTCATCGACGCAGGCAACTCCATCGGCCATCACCTCAAGCTGCAGCCGGTCACCAGAAAGGTCAGGGGTCTCTGGTGCCTCACCGGACACCGAGAGCGAGGTGAGGCCGGGGCCACCCACCTGCTTCTTCCCTACTTACTATTGACAGACAACACTAAGCCCTGTTGTTTTGTCGCTCACAGCCCAGCTGTCGCAACCGGAGCCGTTCCCCAGCTCTCGGCTGGGAGGATTGTGAGGACACCGTGGTCCCGACCAGTTCACTGCAGTCCCAGGAAACGGCTGATCAGCGTCAGCCGCCCCGGGCCCCTGAATACTCCTCATGGATCAGCCAGGACCGGTCCACCGACGCCTCTTCCGTGGCGATGCGGCAGGATGCGGCCCGCCTGGTCGACCGCGTGGTCGAGCACTACCGCGCCGGCACGACCCACGAGGTCGCGGACCAGTGGACCGAACCCGTCGCGCACTACCTCGACGCGAGCCGCTGGCAGCGCGAGACGGACGCCGTCCACCGCGGCGTTCCGCTGCCGCTCGCCATGTCGAGCGAGCTTCCCGGCCCGAACACCTACAAGGCGATCGACGTGCTCGGCGTCCCGGTCCTGATCACCCGCGACCGGCAGGGCACGGTGCACGCGATGATCAACGCCTGCCGGCACCGCGGGGCCAAGCTCCTCGAACCCGGCTGCGGGGTGTCGAAACGGCTCACCTGCCCCTACCACTCCTGGTCCTACGACCTGGGCGGAGAGCTGCGGGGCGTGTACGCCGAGAAGACCTTCGGCGACGTGCCCCGCGAAGGGCGCGGCCTGGTGCGGCTGCCGGCCGGGGAACGCGCCGGCATCGTCTTCGTCTCGCTGGATCCGGCCGCCGAGCACGACCTCGACGACTGGCTGGGCGATCTGCTCCCGCTTCTGGAGGGGCTGCGCCTGGCGGAGTGCCACCACTACGCGACCCGGGAACTGACCAGCCCCAACTGGAAGGTCACCCTGGACGGCTACCTGGAGACGTACCACTTCGCCTCACTGCACCCGAAGACCGTCTTCGAGACCAACCTCTCCAACATGATGGCGCACGACACCTGGGGGCCGCACCAGCGGATCGCGCCGGCCCTGCGGCCCATCGCCCAGGCGGCGGACCTTCCGCCCGAGCAGCGGGACCCCGGTGACTGCGTCGGCCCCATCTACTGGCTCTTCCCCGGGCTCGCGATCGCCGGCGGCTGGCGCCAGAAGATCGCCGTCTCCCTCGTGCTCCCCCGCACGGCCACCGAATCGGTGACCCAGCAGATCATCCTGCTGCGCGAACCGGCCGTCACCGAGGAGGAGCGCGAGGCCGCCGACCGGTTCGGCGAGTGGTTCCACGAGGTGGTCCGCGACGAGGACTACGCGACGACGTACGGAGTCCAGCAGGGCCTCGAGGCTCTTGCCGCAGCCGGAACCGACTTCGTCTTCGGGCGCAACGAGCCCGGCCTCCAGCACTTCCACCGCACCATCCACGCGCACCTGGAAACCGCAGCACGAGCCGCCAGGTGACGAACCCTCACCCTCAACATACGCAGGAGAACACCATGGTGGCTACGGGCAGCCTCGACGGACGTGTCGCGGTGATCACAGGCAGCACGCGCAGCATCGGGCGCGCCATCGCCGAGGCATTCCTCGCCGACGGCGCCACGGTCGTCGTCAGCGGCCGCAACGAGGTCAAGGGCAAGCAGGCGCTGGAGGAGATGGACGCCGGGGACCGGGCCGTCTTCCGCGCCTGCGACGCCAGCAGTCAGCAGGACATCGAGGGCCTCGCCGACTTCGCCGCCGAGAGGTTCGGACGGCTCGACATCTGGGTCAACAACGCGGGCGGCACACAGGGCTTCGCACCCGTGCACGAGCTCAGCGACGAGGCCTGGGACCACGCCCTCGCCTTCAACCTCAACGCCTACTTCTACGGCACCCGCCGGGCCCTGCCGAAGATGCTCGAGCACGGCTGGGGCCGCATCATCAACATCTCCTCCGTGGAGGGCAAGCAGGCCAACAAGCCCGCCATCAGCCACTACATCACCAACAAGCACGCCATCCACGGCCTGACCAAGGCGACCGCCTTCGAGTACGGCACCCAGGGCATCACCTGCAACGCCATCTGCCCCGGAGCCGTGGACACCGACCTCATGCGGGCCGCCGGCCCCGCGGCGGCCGAGGCCGAGGGCATCAGCTACGAGGAGTGGCTCGGCCGGTTCGCCGAGCACGCCGCCACCAAGAAGATCACCACGGTGGAACAGATCGCCGCGGTCGCCTCCCTCCTCGCCGGCGACGCCGGCGCGGGCATCACCGGCGCGCTGATCAGCGTCGACGGGGGAACGGCGCAGTGGTAGGCGCGGGACGGGCAGGGACAGGCGCGGGCACGGACGGCGGGAGACGTCGGGCATGAAGAGCTGGATCACGGACTGGCAGCGCAGCGAGCGGCTGCCGCACTACACCCGCGCCAACGCGGGCGAGACCCTTCCGGAACCGGCCAGCCCCCTGGGCTGGACCCTGGTGTGGGGGCCGGGTCTGCAGGGCTGGCGCAAGGGCTTCGTCGGCTTCGGCATCTACCGCGAGGAGGAGGTGGCCGGTCCCCGGCCGCCCTTCGTCGGGATGTTCGGCGGCTACTTCTACCTCAACCTCTCCCACATGCGGCTGTTCGGCATCCGCATGGGCCAGACGGCGGACCAGATCGACGCGGCCTTCGTCGGCCAGCGCTCCGACACCCCCGTGTACGTGGCGCACCCCGAGGACGAGGACGCGGAGCTGACCGCCAAGGCGGGCGCGACGCTCCAGCGGATGCTGGGGCAGTCGAACTTCCCGGAGGCCGACGCCGACCGGGAACGGCTGCGCCTGCTGCGCCGCGAACGACCCGACCTGAGCGAGCTGTCCGACGGTCAACTGGTCGCGCACGCCCGCTCGTTGCTGGGCGAGGTGGAGACGACGTATCAGCGGCACGTCGAGTCCTCCCTGCCCGCCTCCGTCGGGCCGGCGATCCTCGGCCCGCTGTGCGCGAGCGTGGACCGCCCCGACGCCATGCTCGACCTCATCGGCGGTCTCGGCGACGTCGACTCCGCCTCCCCCTCCGACGGACTGTGGACGCTGTCGCGCCAGGTGGCGAACTCCCCGGAGCTGACCGCCCTGTTCGACCGGGGCGCGGCCGCGGTGGAGGAGGCGCTCGACGGAGCGGACGGGGACGTGAAGGCCTTCCGCGACTCGTTCGAGGAGTTCCTGGCCGCCTCCGGCGACCGAGGCCCCAACGAATGGGACATCCACGCCCTGTCGTGGGAGGCCGCGCCCGTCCAGGCACTGGCCCTGGTCGACCGGATCCGGCACAGCCCCGACGACGACTCCCCGGCCGCCCGCAGGCAGCGCCTGACCGAGCGGCGGGAGCAGACGGCGCGGCAGGTCCGGGCGCTGCTTCCCGAGGACGCGCAAGGCATGTTCGACGCCGGACTGCACGCGTCCAAGGTGTGGATCCCGGCCCGTGAGCGCACCAAGGCGAACTGTGTGACCGTCGTCAACGAGATCCGGATGACGGTGCGCGAACTCGGCCGCCGCGGCGTCGAAGCCGGACGCTTCGCACAGCCCGAGGACGTGATGATGCTGCTCGACAGCGAGCTGGACGACTACGTCACCGCCCCGGAGGTCTTCACCCCCGTCATCGCGCAGCGACTCGAGGAGTACGCGCGGCTGCACGAGCTGGAACCACCGTTCTTCGTCGCCGACGACCCCCGGACCGAGATCGACACCTGGCCGCGGCGCGCCGAGGAGAAGACCGCGGCGGCCGTCGAGGGCGATGTCCTCAGCGGCGTGGGCGGCAGCCACGGCACCTACACCGGCACGGTGCGCGTGGTCAGCGACCCGGCCTCCTGCGAGGCACTGGAGCCCGGGGAGGTGCTGGTCGCGCCGATCACCGACGCGGCATGGACCCCGCTGTTCCTCGTCGCCGGGGCGGCCGTCGTGGACGTGGGCGCCCTCAACAGCCACGCCGTCGTGGTCTGCCGCGAACTGGGCATCCCCGCCGTGATCTCCGTCGAGGGCGGCACCCGGCGGCTGCGCGACGGAATGGTCATCACGGTCGACGGCGACAAGGGCACCGTCACCGTGGACAGCGTTCCGGCGGCGCTCGGCAGCTGACCAGCACGGGCCGGGCCCGGCGCTCCCGCAGGACGGGGGCGCCGGGCCCGCCGGCAGGAAAGGGGAGCACGGCACATGACAGGGCAGATCATCGTCTCCGGGTGGATGGACTACGAGCCCGCGGACCGGGACACGATGCTGGGCCATCTCGTCGAACTGGGCCACCGTACGCGTGCGGCGGAACCCGGCTGCCTCGACTACGCGATGACCGCCGACCCCGCGGACAAGCGGCGCATCCGGGTGTACGAGCGGTGGACCTCCCAGCAGGCGCTCGACGAGCACTTCACCACCGCGCACATCAAGGAGTTCCGGGCGGCCTCGTCCGGGCTCGTCCGCGTGGGCGTCAGTCTCCAGGTCCACCAGGTGTCCGCCTCGCGCGACATGCGCTGAGGCCCAGCACCGGCGACAAGGGGCGGGGCGGCGCGGGGGGGGGCCGGCGGCCCCGCCC
>NZ_JBSFDB010000078.1:0-27085 GCF_053593695.1 Streptomyces sp. NPDC002144 | reverse complement strand
CCTAGAGACACGCCCTCCAGGCGGACACACGCACGTCCGCCCAGGTCAGACCCCGGATTTGCCTCTCCAGACCACGGAATTATGTCGAACCCGGGTGACACGGCAGCCGTGGCGATCGGAAGGCGCGCCCTGGAGCGCCCGATCCGGCGTCGGACCGCACCGCCCCCCTGCTCACCGGAAAGATGAGCAGGGGCATCGGACCGTCCAGGCCCGACCGGGCGTCCCGGGGCGTGAGGAAACCCGCCCCGCATCCCCGGGCCACGGACACGATCCGTCCGCGCCGGACGTGGAGCAAAGGCGGGCGACCAGCGTGCCCAACATCGTTCGGGGCACGCGGCTGAGCATGAGTCCTGGCGACAGGGCTCACTTCCGCTCAGTCTTTAGGAACAGTCAGGGGGCGGTCAGATGGAGGGATGTCATGCGTCGAAAAACAACGCGTGGCGCCCATTGTGCAGGGGCGGTGATGTTCAGGCGGAGGGGGCGTTTGAGGAGGCCGGTAAGGAGGGTGGTGGCTTCCATGCGGGCGAGGGCGTTGCCGAGGCAGTAGTGAATACCTGCGCCGAATCCGAGGTGCGTGGACGGACCGGTCGTCGGTGGGGTGCCGGATTCGCGCGGCCCGCGGCGGCGGCGGCGGACGTCGAGCAGATGAGGATCGGTGTACCGGGCGGGGTCGTGGTGTGCGGCGCCGATCAGGAGGTGCACAATTTCGCCTGCGGATACGGCGATTTCACCGAGGTGGGTGTCGGCGGCTGCGACACGGCTGATGAGATGGATGGGAGCGTCGTAGCGCAGTACTTCTTCGATCGCGTCCGGGATCAGTTCGGGTTGTGAGCGTATGGCGTCCATTTGGGACGGGTGCTCGAGCAGCAGGCGGACCACGTTGGCGAGCAGATGCGATGTGGTTTCCAGCGCCGCCAGGATCATGAACAGAGCCAGGGAGTGGACTGCTGCGTCGGCCGCGTCGCGGTCGGCTTCCTGCGCGTCCCAGGTGTGGATCCACTGCGAGACGGGATCGTCGCCGGGCCTCCTTCGGCGTTCCTTGATGAACTCTCGGAAGTACGCGCGTAGTTGGGCTGTTGCTGCATCGGAGAGAGCGAGTTCGCTGGCCGTGGGGAACAACTCCTGTGTGTGTACCTGGTCATGGGTCAGGGCGCGCAGGAGTGCGTAGTCGGCCGGGGGCAGGTTCATCCATTGTCCGATGGTGATGACGGGGAGTTCCTCGCTGACGAGGGTGACGAAGTCCGCCGCCCCGTCGTGCAGTCGTTCGGTGAAGTCATTTAGAAGGTGGTCGACCGCTTTTTCTACCGTGCGGTGCAGCGCGAACAGTGTGCTCTGGTCGAAGGGGTTGCCGAGGACCCTGCGTATCCGGGTGTGGTGGGGCGGGTTGAGGAGCGGAAGCGTCTGGCTCATTTGCAGTGAGGCGGGTGAGCCCCATCGGGTGCTGCTGAACTGGCGGGAGCGCCAGGCGCGGTCCGGGACAGTCCATGTTTTGTCGCGCAAGATGGAATGGCAGCGCTGGTAGGACGTGACCAGGTTTCCGCCCCAAGGTGCCGGAATTACCTCGCCCATCGCGGTTACTTGGGTGTAGATGGGCAGTGGATTTGTTTGGCCGTTGCTTGTGCGTAGCCGGGAGAAGAGCTGGATCAGCGCGCGTCGCGGGTTGATTGACGGCGCAGCCGCAGCGGAATCCAAAGGGGCTCCTTCTCGCAAGATCTCACCTTAATCGCGAGCCGTGCCTACCCTTACAGTTGAACGTTCATGCACAAGACCTGATCTGGTGCCTGTTGCGCGAATCACGTTTTGACTGCACCAAGAGGCCGTGCTGTGTCTTTTCTGTGTGCCGCACTCCGGCAGTCTCTGCGACCCGGCTGTCAATGGGACGCATCGCCATCAATCCGGGGGCGAGACCAATAAAGGGCATCGAATGTGGAGCCAGCGGCAGCATCCGACTCTGTCCGATAGTGGGAGGAAACCATTCAGCGTCGCGGGGTGAATCGCCCTCCGGGTGACGGGGTGGAAAGCAGCTTGAGGCCCGGCAACCGTATGCTATTTCAACTGTACGGTTGCCGGGCGAGGGTGCAGGGTGATCCGTCGCCTCACTCGTCGGCAGCGTCTGGTTGTGGCTGTCCCTCAAGAAGAAATTCGGTGTAGAGCTTTTCTCCTCGGTCTACCGAGAAGTCGACGAACGGGAGGACCTCTGGAACTGCGATCGCACCGAGGAGGTTCTGGTAGGCCCGCGAGACGTGGGTCTCGACGTGATCGAGGCCGCCGTCGAGGACGATCGCAGTGAGCACCAGTCCGGACCATGTGCCGGGGATCTGCCGGGCCTGTTCTTCGGGGATGACGTGGGGCCGCAGTTCCCCCTTCTGCTGGGCTTCTGTCAGCTGACCGGTATTGAAAATGACCCAGTCCGGCCAGGGGGTTCCGTATTCCTCGCTGGAGCCGTATTCGAAGGAAAGTTTCAGGGCGGCGAGAAGTGCGTCCTCGCGGGCGATTCGGTGTGCCAGGATGATGCCGATGTCATAGATTTCTTGGACTGTGAGGCGCTGCGGACGGAGTCCGTCCATCGTCAGGGTGTTTTCCATGATGTGCCTCGCTATGTCCCTTTTGCCTTCGGGGAAGTAGCTGTAGAAGAAGCTTTTACTCGATTCCGCTTCGAGGATGATGTCGCTGAGACTGGCTCCTCGGTATCCCTTTGTGACGAATTCTCGCGCAGCGGCGTTGATGATGCGCACCTTCGCATCGACCGCGCGCTGCTGAATCTTCCGGGTCGTCTTCTGTTCGGTCATTTTCTGGCCGGTCATTTCTCGCCTTCGCCGCCGATCCGTGAGACTGGGACCGCGCGCCCTGTCTGGATAGCTGATTTCGGGGGTGCCCGTCGAGAGGTTCTGCGGGCAACTTGTTCATACAGTGATCACGTGGAGGGGGATTCGTTCCAGCGCTGTGCCGCAGGCCGGGCAGGGCGCCGGTTTCCGTAACTCGCGTGCGGTTCTCGCGTTAAAAAATAGGAGGATCTCGCAGCCGGTCGGGCACACGGCATACCCAGAGATCAGTTCTCCGATGGCTGCTTGGGTGCCGGTGGGGTTTGGTGTGCCGGAAGAATTGGTTTCTGCGCACATTGTTCCTCCACGGTGATGGGGAGTTGCTCGTGTGGGCTGGCGCGGCGGGCAAGTCATGGGACCGATGGGCGCAGGTGCGGATGTGTGGTGTCCGTGCAGGGACTCCGAGGCCGGGCACGGCCGCTACGCCGGCTGATCCGCCGGGGGATCGCAGGCGCTTGCGCTGCGGCAATTTGCTGCCGAGCCGGTAACAACTGGGCCTCCCGGTAGTGCTGAGGTCACTGTTCGCTTGACGTGTGCTCACCAGAGTCCCAGACTTGGCGCCGAAAAGTAAGACCGCACAGTCCCGTGAAGCCAGTTCGGTCCGAGCAGATCTAGGACATTTCGCCTCAGGGGGGCGAGAGAGGTCGAGGTCTGTGGGTGCCTGGCAGTTTGCGTGAGCTGGGTGCTTGAGCCGTACTCCGCAGGATTCACGAGCCTTGGGGATACAGACCGCAGCGGTCATCGGTGACTGCGACGGGTGGGACGGATCAGTCTTCTTAAGACCGGGTGGTCTTCTTAAGGAGGGTGAACGGGATGGTCTCCTCGCCGCACCGCAGGGGCCCGCGCCGCCAGTGGTACCGACGGCCCAGACCAGCACGGGGAGATTGATGCTTTGCGATCGTGACGCCACGAAGGCGGTCGGCACACGCAACGACCGACAGCTGCCGCGCCAGGCCGTGCCCTGAGCGGGCGGCGCTGACGCCGCCCGCTGGCTGGCTCTCCCGTGGAGGCCCTCTCACAAGCCTGACGATCTCTGTTGGCCCAGAGGTGGTCCGGGCCTTGGGTGTCCACGGTGCGCACGGCCCGCAGATGCCGCGGAGCACATATGACGAAGGCGGCCGCCCCCTGTTGGCCCAGGGGACGGCCGCCCGTAGCGACTCCAGCGAGGAGTCATCGCACCACCAGAACCGGATCAGTAACCAACCTGGGGCGCTCGAGGCGTGTTGGCGCACGCCGCGCACAGGATAGGCCACGGCGCCCTCTCACGCAGGTGCCCGTCGGCCGTCGTGTGCCGAGCACCCAGCACCTCACCATGGAGGCTGCTGTGTCTTTCCCTTTTCGACGCCATCCCGCGCCGCGGAGTACGGCGCGACCCGTCGTTTGCGCCCCTGAGGGCTTCGTTCCCGCGGCCGGGCCGGGCAGCCCTGGCCGCGAGGCGCACCACGGTGCGCGCTGCCGGCGGAGTCTGGCACCGCGCCTGAGCCGGTCCTCCTGACTTCCGGGCTCAACTGCCGCCTGATGGCGGCTGTTTGAGCTAGCCGAGTGTCCAGCATGGCTTCCGGCTGCACGGCCGTGTGCCTGCTGACGCTCTCGCTCCCCGGTTTTCACGCCAGTGCCGTCGCGTTCGCGCCCTGAGCCGACCCCTGGCCCCTGTTGCCCGCCCCCACCGGTCCGGCGCCGCCTTTCGGTGTCCTGGACTGCTCTCGGGAGTTGCCTTGCCATCGACCGACCTGCCTGCCCGTACCTCTCCTGTCCGCCTCCCGGCTTCTGCCACGCGACCACGCCAGCCCAGCGCCGTCTGGGTGCTGGTCGTGGGGGCGAGCGCAGTGCGCGCGGCCGGTTTCGCCTACCCCTTTTTGTCCTACCGCCTGAGTGAACTGCACTTTCCCGCCCGGGGTGTCAGCGGCGTCCTCGCGGCCTTCGGCGTCGGTTGGCTGGTCGGCCAACTCGTGTGCGGACGGCTTGCCGACACGCTGGGGCGCCGGACTACGTTGGTGAGCGCCCTGCTGGTGTCCGCCGCGGTGCTGCCGCTGCTCGCGCGGGCGACGGCGCCGGTCGCGGTCGGCGCGGCGGCCGTCATTGCGGGGATGTGCTACGACGCTCCCCGGCCGGTGATCTCGGCATTCGTGGCCGACGAGATCACCGACGAGGCCACGCGCGCCAGGATCAGCGGCTGGCGGCATTTCGGCATCAACGTGGGCGCCGCGGTGACGGGTGCCGTCGGTGGTCTGCTGGCGGATTCCGCCGGCCTGTCGGCACTTTTCTGGATCAACGCCGTGGCCTGCGCCGTGTTCGCCGTCGTCGTCCTGGCGGTCCTGCCCGGCGACCGGCCCGCGCCCGGGCCGGTCGACTTCGCCGCCGCCGGGCCGGTGAGGGATGGCCGGCTGTGGCTGCTGTGGCTGGCCAGTGTCCTCTCATTCGTTCCGGTGGCGGGCGTTTTCAGCATTCTGCCGCTGCTGATGGAGCACTCCGGGCTGCCGGCATCCGCGTACGGCTGGACGCAGGTCGCCAGCGCCGCCACGGTCCTGCTGCTGTCCGTGCCGGCCACCGACTGGCTGGCGCGTCGCACCAGGTCCTCCTCCATGGTCGGGCTGCTGGCCGCCAGTTCCCTGGTGCTGGGTGCCGGTATCGGCTGCGCGGGCCTGGCCTCGTCGGCACTGCAGTACGCCGCGGCGGCCGCGGCGGCAGTCCCGGGCGAGATCACCGCCATCGTCGCCGCGCAGGCGGTCGTGGACTGGATCGCCCCGCCGCAGGCACGCGGCCTGTACGCGGGCGTGTGGGGCACCAGCCTGGCCACCGCCGTGATCTGCGCTCCCGTCCTCGCCGGCTTCTCGCTCGCCCGGGGCGGGCCCGGCCTCGTTGCCGTCACGACCTTCTCCTGCGGCGCTCTCGGCGCCGTCACCTGCCTGCCGCTTGCCGTGCTCGTTAACCGGCACCGCACACGGCCGTTCTCCCCCACCACCCCACGATGAAAGGAAGTCCTCGCATGCGTACGACGCACCGCTTTGTCCGGTATTCCCTGCCTGTCGCTCTCGGTGCGGCCGCCACCGTCGCCGCCCTGGCCACCACACCGGCCAGCGCCGACTCCGGCTGGTGGTACAGCACCAACGGCGGCGCCAAGGGCCGCTTCATCGCCGCCGGCGACAAGACCACGGCCTGCGACATCAAGGCGGACGGCTACCTGGCGCTCGTGCAGATCCTGACGATCAACGACTCGCTGTTGTACCGGGTGGCCGACACCAAGGTCGACGGCAAGTGCACCACGAAGGGCGCCGCCTATTTCGATCTGCAGGAGGGCGCCACCTACAAGATCGAGGTCTGCACGGTGAAGACGGGTGGACGGCCCGTCAACTGCTCCAGCCAGCACCAGTTCACCGCCTGACTCATCCCCGAGGAACGCGGCTGCCCGCCATCCGCCGCGGGTAGTGGCGCTGTCCGGCCGCCGTGTGCCAGCCCCTTTCTTCCTGGAGTCCTTTCGTGCCGTGCCTTTCTGTCACCGCCAGCCGTGCCGTGCCTTCGGTCACCTACGGCCAGGTGCTGCGGGTTCCGTATGCCACCCGGCTGCTGCTGAGCACGCTGCTGGGCCGGTTGCCGTCGGGGATGGCACCGCTGGCGGTCGTTCTGGCGGGTGGGCACCGTGACGGCTACGGCGCGGCCGGGGCGTTGGCGGCTGTGTATCTGGCGGGCAACGCCGTCGGGGGCCCTGTGCTGGGCAGGCTGGTTGACCGGCTGGGCCAGCCGCGGGTGCTGACGGTGAGCGTGGTGGTGGCCAGTGCGGGTTTCGGTCTGCTCCTGGTCGATGGCGGCCGGCTGCTGGGCGCGGTGGTCGCTGGCCTGGCGCGGCCGCCGCTGGATGCGGCCCTGCGGGCGACGCTGTCGTCGCTGATGCCCGACGGGGCGCACGAGCGGGTCGTGTTGTCCCTGGACGCCTCAACGCAGGAAATTGTCTATATCGCCGGTCCGCTGCTGGTAGCGGGCCTGGCCGAGGTGGTGTCCGCGCAGGTGGCGCTGGGGGCGACCGCGGCGGCGGGCCTGGCAGGAACCCTGCTGGTGGTCAGTGCCCCGCCGGCCCGGGCGTGGACACTGCGGCCGCGTGGTACGGGCTGGCTCGGCCCTCTGCGCCACCGCGGTCTGCGCCGTCTGTATGCGGCCATGGCGTGTGCCGGCGTGCCGATGGGTGCGATCGTCCCGGTTGCGGTGGCCCGTGCCGAGGACCTGCATGCCCCGGCCCTGGCCGGGCTGCTGCCCGCGGTGCTGTCCGTCGGTGCGGTCGTCGGCGGTCTCGCCTACGGCGCGCGGTCCTGGCCGGGGTCGGTCGTGGTGCAGCTGACGGTGCTGTGCGCCGGTTGGGCGGCGGGCTGGCTGCCGCTGCTGGCCACCACCGGTCCGGCGGCCGCGGTCGCCGCCTGCCTGCTGCCGGGTTTCGTCATGGCGCCCCTGCTGAGCGCGGCCTACCTGATCACCGCCCGGCTGGCTCCCGCGGGGATGGCCACCGAAGCGGGCGCGCTGCTGGTGGCGGCGCTGGACGTTGGCTGCGCCGTGGGAACGGCCGCCGCGCTCCTGCCCGCAGGGGCGTGGCTGCTGCCGGCCGGCGGCGCGGCCGCCGCTGTCCTGCTCATCGGGCCCGCCCTCAAGCCCTCCCGCCTCCCGCCCGCCGTGGCGGCAGACGCCCAGGAGGCCGCGCCCTCCATCCCGCACGCTGCGCACGTTCCTCACGTTTCGTCCTGACCGGAAGGCCTGATCCGATGCCCATGCCCACCCGCACACCCGCCACCCCTGTCGCACCGCCGCCGGCGCATCTGGCCGCGCTGCGCTTCGACGTCATCCACGGCCTGAGCGGCCGCCCGAAGACCCTGCCGTCGAAGTGGCTCTACGACGCCGCCGGTAGCGAGTTGTTCGAACAGATCACCCGGCTGCCCGAGTACTACCCCACCCGCACCGAACGCGCCCTGCTCTCCAAGGCCGGACCGGCTCTTGCGTCTGTCACCGGTGCCCGCTCCCTGATCGAGCTGGGCTCGGGCTCCGCGGACAAGGCCAAGCTGCTGCTGACCGCGCTGGCGACGACCGTGACCACCTATGTGCCCGTCGATGTCAGCGCCAGCGCCCTCGAGCACGCCACCGCCACCCTGGCTAGCGTCTGCCCCCAGGTAGAGATCACCCCGCAGTTGGCCGACTTCGCCGCGCCCTTGGACGTGGAGGTGGCCGGACCCCGGCTGATCGCCTTCCTCGGCGGCACCTTCGGCAACCTGCTGCCCGACGAGCGCGCCGCCTTCCTCGCCTCCCTCGCCTCGCGCCTGGAGCCCGGCGACTTCCTGCTGCTCGGGGTCGATCTCGTCAAGGACCCCGCCGTCATCGTGAGGGCCTACGACGACGCGGCCGGGGTGACGGCCGCCTTCAACCGCGGGATTCTGCACCGCATCAACCGGGAGCTGGCCGCCGATTTCCACGTCGACGCGTTCGCGCATGTGGCCGTCTGGGACGAGGCCAACGAGTGGATCGAGATGCGCCTGCGTTCCCTGCGCGCGCAGACCGTCACCCTCGCCGAGCCCGGTCTGGCCATCCACTTCGACGCGGGTGAAGAGCTGCGCACGGAAGTGTCCGCGAAATTCCGGCCTGAGGGCCTGGCCCGGGAGGTCGAGGCCGCCGGAATGCAGCTGCGCGCGCTGTGGACCCCCTCGGATCACCTCTTCGGACTCGCCCTCATCTCCCCCGTCTCCCCCGCACCGTTGCGGCCCTGACCCGCCGACACCCGCCACCGCGGCCCACGCGGCCGCTTTCTATCGAAAGGACACCATGGCCTCCCCCACAACTCCCGGTCCTCTGCTCGTTCTGGGTGCCGGTTCGCAGCTCTACCGTGAGCACGGCCTGAGCCGACTCGCCGCCGTCCGGCCGCTCGTGCTCGCCGACCCCCAGCCGCCCGCCTGGATCCGCCCTTACGTGGATGAGCAGCTGGCCATCGACCTCGCTGACACGGAGAGTGCCGCACTGGCCATCAAGGCCTTCGCCGCGCACACGCCGCTGGCGGGGGTGTGCACCTATCTCGAGCATCATGTCGAGTTCACCGCGCATCTGGCCGGTCAGCTCGGTCTGCCCGGCAATCCGCCTGCGACGATGGCCGCCTGCCGGGACAAGGCGCTCACCCGCAGCCGTTTCGCCGAGCACGGCGTCCCCTCGGCCCGATCCGTCCTGGTCGCCGATGAGGATGACGCCGTCGAGCAGGCCCGGCGCATCGGCTATCCGGTCGTCGTCAAACCCCGCGGGATGGGCGGCAGCGCCGGCGTGCTGCGTGCCGACCACGACGCGTCCGTCCGCGAGGCCTTCCACAGCGCGATGTGGGAGACGGTCCTCGGTCTGGATGCCTACGCCGCCCGCGGGGTGCTGGTGGAGGAGTACCTCGAGGGCCCGGAGATCAGCGCGGAGACCGTCGTCGTCGACCACCAGGTGCGCATCGTCGCCGTCACCCGCAAACAGCTGGGCCGGGAGCCGCGGTTCGTGGAGACCGGGCACATGGTGGATGCCCGCGATCCGCTGCTGGGCGACGACGCGGTCACCCAGACGGTCACCGACGCCGTACAAGCTCTGGGCATCGAACGTGGCGTGCTGCACGTGGAGTTGCGGCTGACCGATCGCGGTCCGGCCCTGATCGAGGTCAACGGCCGCCCCGGCGGGGACCTGATCCCGCTGCTGGTGGAGGAGGCCACCGGTATCGATCTCATGGCGGCCGCCGCGGCCCTCGCCTGCGGTACCCGGCCTGAGCTTTCTGCGACCCGGCAGCGGGT
Organism: Streptomyces sp. NPDC002144; assembly: GCF_053593695.1. Classification (NCBI taxonomy): domain Bacteria; kingdom Bacillati; phylum Actinomycetota; class Actinomycetes; order Kitasatosporales; family Streptomycetaceae; genus Streptomyces; species Streptomyces sp. NPDC002144. The sequence goes on along the minus strand of NZ_JBSFDB010000078.1, from coordinate 17,484 downwards.
GGCCGCGGTGCAGTTCCTCTACCCCGCATTCACCGGCCGCCACGGACCGGTGCCTCCCCTGACCGACCTGCGCGCCCAGCCGTGGCTGGAGCGCCTGGTGTGGACTCGCCACCTGGGCGAGATGGTCACGGCCCCGCCGAAGGCCACGATCGGCGACCGGCTGGCGCACTGGGTGGTCACCGCCGCCACCGCCGAGGAATGCCGGCAGCACCTCAACCAGGCACTTCTGGAGGTCTCCGCCCCCACCGCCTTCACCGGGCACACCACCGGCTGCACCCGCTGACCCGCCCCCTCTCCCCGCCCGCTTCTCCTTTTTGTCCCCTCCTGCTGGGAGCCGTCATGCCTGTCCTCTCCGCCCCCGCCCCCGTTGGTGTGCGAGCCGACGCCGTCGCCGGCGTGGCGGCGGTCGTCGCCCCCTACGACGGCGCCGGCCCCTACCCGCCCGCTTTCGCCCGGCACGGCTGGCGGACGGTCGCCGTCGTACCCGAGCCGAAAGCCCGGCCGCTCGCCTACCACGATGCGGCCGTGCCAAGGGAGTTCGCGGCCACGGTCGTGCACCGGGGGCTGCGGCGCACGGTCAAAGCCTTGCGGGCGATGGGGGTTTCGGCGGTCGTCGCGGGCAGCGCCGGCGGCATCCACCTGGCCGAGCGGATTGCCTGGCAGCTCGCCTTGCCTGGCGCCGACCCAGTCTCTTGGCTGCTGCGCTGCGATCGCGGCGCGCAGGCCGAGGCGCTCGCCGCCCACGGGATTCCCGCGCCGCGCGGCATCCGCACTACGAGCCTGGCCGACGCTCTGGCCTGGGCGAGGGCGTGCCCGCTGCCCGGCTATCTCCTCGCCCCGGCCGCGACCGGCATCCCCGTCGGGGCGGTTGCCTGCACGAGCGAGCTGCAGATCAGCAGCGTCTGGCCGGCCCTGCGCCGCCTTGCCGCCGTTTACTCCGGCGCCGCGCACCTGGTGCTGACCGAGCCGCTGCCGCTGCGGCAGTACACCCTCAACACCACAACCACCGCCCGCCCCGGGCAGCGGCCGGAGCATGCCGTCACCGATGCGTGGGCGGACGTCTGCGGCGCGGACGGGCAGATGGAGCGCGCCGACCTGATGCCCGCCGGGGGACTGTTGACGCGGGCCCTGTCGATGGCCGCGGCCCGGGCGCTGGACGCGCTCGGTGTGGTGTGCGGCCCGGCCACCCTGCGCCTGGCCTACCCCACGGGCGAGGGGATGGACGCCGCGGACGGCCCCATGGTGATCTCCGCGGTCACGGCGCCGATGACGACCCTCGCCGACGAGGCGCTGACAGCGGCCATGGGCCGGGACCGCTACACCGACGTTGTGGACACCTGGATCCCGCCCTCCCCCGCCCCGTTGGTGCCCGCCCCCACCGGGCAGCACATCGTCCGGGCCCGCCTGCACCCCTCCCCCGCAACCCGGCCCTGGCTGGGCCGCTTCCTGCGGCAGCTGCCGACCGTGGCCGCCGTCCACGAAAACCCTGAGCCGCACACCGCAGCAGTCGCCTCCACCCCTGCGGCCGATGAGGTCGTGCTTTCCGGCGATCCGCGGGAGACGGAACGCGACTACCGGCTCATCCGGGCGCTGGAGCGCACCGAGCAGTTCCTGAAAGACCGGCCGTGACGCCCGTCTCTCCCCATCTGCCGCCCGAAAGGGGCTCTTGTGATCACGTCTCAGCCATCCTGGGCGGCCCTGCGCCTCGACCATGCCCTCGCGGCCAGCCGCGCCGAACAGCGGGCCGCGCTCGGCCTGTACCTGCCCGTCGGCTACCCCACCCGGCACACCAGCCTGGATGCCCTGCGGCTGATGGCGCACAGTGCCGACATCCTGGAGCTCGGCGTCCCTCACACCCAGGCCCACCTCGACGGTCCGCTGATCCAGCAGGCCGCCGCGCAGGCCCTGGCGGGCGGGTTCACCATGCGCGACGTGTTCGACGCCGCCGTCGAGCTGACCGCGACCACGACGACCGCCGTGCTCGTCATGTCCTACTGGCAGCCGATCGCCGCCTACGGGCCCGAAGCGTTCGTGCGGGACCTTGCGGCGGCCGGCGGTGCCGGCGTACTGATTCCCGACCTGCCATCCGCCTCGGCCGCCCACTGGCGGCACCTCACAGCCGAGGCGGGCCTGCACACCATCACGTTGATTCCGCCGCACGCCAGTGCCGCCCGTCTCGCTGCGATCGGCACCTCCACCAACGGGATGGTCTACGCCCCCGCCACCCCCGGCCTGACCGGGGCCCGGCGCCCCCTCAGCCCGTACCTGCCGCGCCTGGTGGGTCGGTTGCGCACCGCGACCGGCCTGCCCGTGGCTGTCGGGATCGGCATCAGCAGCCCCGCCCAGGCCGCCCAGGCCAGCGCCTACGCGGACGCCGTCGTCGTCGGCTCGGCGATCCTGCGCCGCATGAACGGCCAGCCCGACGCAGCCGCCGAAGCCGCCCAGGCCGCACGCGACTTCGCCGCCGCCATCCGCAGCGCCCACCGAACCCCGTCCTGACCCCAAGTCCAGCAACCCTTTGAAGGAGGAACACCTCACCATGCCCCAGCCCGCCCTCCGGCCCCCGCACCGGCGCCCGTTGGCCGCCCTCGCCCTCACCGTGGCGACGGCGATCACGCTGTCCGCATGCAGCTTGGGAGACACCGGCAGCCAACATCGGCCTGCCAACGCCTCACCGGACACCAGCGCGACAGGCGCCATCGACACCACCACCGCCCGGGAAGTGGTGGACGCCTACCAGGCGGCGAACAACGCGGCCAACGCCCGCCAGGACCTCAAGGGCTTGGCGCGGATCGAGGCGGGGATGGCCTACGCCCAGGACCGGGCCGACTACCAGCAGTGGAAGACCTGGTCGTCAAAAGAGCGGGCACGCTACTCCAGCGGCTTCCGCTACGAACAGCGCACCTACTACATCCCTGAGGCCGGCACGGCCACCTGGTTCGCGATGGAGGCCACCTCCTCCGACACGGCCAAAGCCCGGGGCCTGTTCGTGTTCGACCGGCGCGGCGGGCGCTACAAGATGGTGGCCGCCATCTACGCCACCAGCAAAATGCCGATCCCGAAGATCGCCTTCGACTCCCACGGACTGGCCACCGCCGTCGACCCGGCCCACAAGGTCGGCGCACTCGCCCCCCAGAACGTCACGGCGGCCGTGACCGATCTATACGTCACCGGCGGCACCAAGCAAGGCCGACAGCTCACGGCCACCCCCGCCAGCAAGGAAGCCGTCCGGCTGCACGACAACCGCAACCGGGGGAAAAAGAGCAGCTGGCGTACCGCCAGCTACTTCTCCGCCCAGCCCGCGCACCCACAGGTGTATGCGCTGCGCACCGCTGACGGCGGCGTCCTCGCCCTCGCCCCCGGCGCCTACACCATCGAATACCTGCACACGCGGTACCTGCACGGCGGACTGATCATCCCCGGCCCCCAGGAGGCCGTCTACAACGCCAGCCACCGGCCGGTCATCACTGACGAGTACCAGGGCGAGACCCTCGTCGCGCTGTCCCCGACCGGCCGAGCGAAGCTGATCGCCCGCGACCTCCGGCTGGTCGACTCCCGATGAACAGCGACGCGAACACCCCCGGCCACGCCACTCCACCGCCATGGGCCCCAGCGTACGGCGCGCACCCACAGCCCGAGCGGATCGCCTGGTACTCCGTGGACAACCCGGCCAGTACCCCGCCCGATCCTCCCTCGCCCCAACCGCCCGCACGCCGCGGCCTGTTGCGCAGGCGGTTGCTGCACGCGGGGCTCGCCGTCGCGCTGATCGTGCTGGCCTGTCTCACCGCACGCGCGCTCACCTCCGGCCACTGACATGCCCGCAGACGCCCCCGCACCCGAACTGCCGCCCCGATTCCCGCCACGCCACGCCTCGCGCCCTCTCTACGGAAGGACCGCCATGACCCTGGCCCCGACCACCGGCTGCCCCTACCGCCTCGATGCCACCGGCGCCGACATCCAGGGCGAAGCCGCCGCCCTCCGCGCCCTCGGCCCGGCCGTCCGCACCGTCCTGCCCGGCGACATCCCCGTCTGGACCGTCACCGACCCGGGCCTGATCCGCCGGCTCCTGATCCACCCCGACATCTCCAAAGACGCCCACCAGCACTGGCCCGCCTACATCACCGGCGAGATACCCACCGGCTGGCCGCAACGGGTATGGGTCGATGTCCGCAACGCCCTGACGGCCTATGGAGACGAGCACACGCGGCTGCGCCGCCCCCTCGCCCAGGCCTTCAGCCCCCGCCGGGTCCGCGCACTGATCCCTCAGATCGAGACCATCACCGACACACTGCTCGACGAGCTCCAGACGGTCGGCCCTGGCGAGGTGGTGGACCTGCGGGCCCGTTTCACCTGGCGGCTGCCGCTGCTGGTCATCGACACGCTGTTCCAGACGCCGGCGCACCTGCATGAGGCGTTCCGTGATGCGGCCGGCTCGCTGTTCGCCACCGACCTGACCCCGCAGGCCGCGAAAGCCGCCCACGGCCGGGTCTACGCCCTGATCGCCGAGCTGATCGACTACAAGAGGGCCCACCCGGGGGACGACCTCAGCAGCGACCTGATCGCCGCACGAGACGCCGGGAGGATCAGCGAGCAGGAGCTCGCCGACTCCTTCCTCCTCATCATCAGCGCCGGACACGAAACGACCGTCAACGCCCTGGGCCACGCGGTGGTCAACTTGGTCACGCATCGAGAGCAGTTGGCGCTCGCGACCAGTGGCCAGGTCTCCTGGCGGCAGGTCGTCGAGGAAACCGTCCGCCACCAGGCGCCCATCGCCACGATCATCCTGCGTTTCGCGGCGCGCGAGGTCATTGACGACATCACCGGCGTGACGTTCGCCGCCGGTGACGCGATCGCCATCAGCTACGCCGCCGCCGGACGCGACCCGGCCACCCACGGACCGAACGCCGACAATTTCGACGTCACCCGCCGCACCGCCCCGCAGCACCTGGCGTTCGGCTACGGAGCCCACCTGTGCGTCGGCGCTGAACTCGCCCGCATCGAGGCCCGCATCGGCCTGCAGCAGTTGTTCGCCCGGTTCCCGTCCCTGCGCCTGGCCGTCGAGCCCAGCGGACTGCAGCCGCTGCCCAGCTACATCTCCAACGGCCACCAGCGCCTGCCCGTCCACCTCGGCCCCCACAGCCAGTGACCCTGCCGCCGGGAGCCGGCCGGCTCCCGGCAACGGAACCTCACCCCGCGGCACCGGCGCCCACCGCAACGGCCGCCGGTCACCCCGCCGACCACGGGCGGGACAGCGCACAGAGAAGGAGAGCAATGAGAGGGAGTTGATCAGTCGGGGCGGGTCCGGCTCTTGTCAGGAGCCTCATCCCGCCCTGGCCGACGTCGGGTGCGTCACCACCTGACCTCGTCGGCCACCTGCCACCGCCGGTGATCGGGCGTCACCCCGCGTCCCGGCGAAGAACCCCGGTTGTCAGCCGGGCCACCGCTACGCCGAGTCCCCTTTGTCAGAGGGCACTTCGGTGTTTCTACGAGTCGGAACCGAGTATGCAATACGCCCTTGTCTCCTGTCAGCCTGATTCCCCGCATTGCCGGCAGACCGCACCGCCCGCCGCCCCGGCCACCCCCGCCCACCGTCCAACTGGGCGTTGGACACCTGCTCCTGCCGAAACGATCACGTACACCGCATCCCGGCGCACCGGCCCGCGCGCCTGGCTGAAGGCATTGGAGGATGCCGCCCGCGCGGGCCTCATCCGCGGCGTCACCGCCACCACTAGGCGCATCGCCATGGTGCTCGCCGGCCGGATGGGCTTCGACACCGGGCACGCCCGCTACGTGCTGACGGACGTCATGCAGCGCACCGGCCTGAGCCGCACCGCGGTGACCGATCACATCAGGCTGCTGCGCGCCGCCGGCTGGCTCGCCTGGGTCGAACACGGCTCCCACGCCAACGTCCGGCGCGGCCGCGGCCTGCCCGGCTACGCGGCCACGGCCACCGTGTATGCGGCGACGATCCCGCCCGCCTACGACGCATGGGCGGGCAACCAGCTGGCTGGCACCGGCTACCAGGCCCGGGTCATCCGCCGCGGACGCCGCAGCCCGGCACCGACAGCCCGGGCCGGAGGCGGGGGGAGGAAGACGGGACCAACGCGGACCCCTTCCCTTCAGTGGGTGAAGAAGGACGGAAAGGATCCGGTACTGGGTGGTGAAAGAGGATCTACCGGGGGCAGTGCGCCCAGCCAGAGCCGTCGGCGTAAGAAGCGCCGCCTGACCGTGACCGGCTACACGATCACCGGCGAGCGGATCGAGCGAGCTCGCCAACTCGCCCGCGCTGTAAGGCCCCTGGTGACCTGGGTGCAGCGCGCCACCCTCGACGAACTGTCGTGGGTGCTGCTCGACCTCGTCGCCCGCGACTGGTCCCAGCCGCAGATCGTGCTGTGGCTCAACCGCCTCGGCCAGGACATCGGCGCGCCCCGCTGGCGCCCTCGGGCCCCACACCGGGTCATCGCCGCCGCCCTGCACCGCAAAGCCGCCCACGACGAGCGCACAGCCGTCCCCGACGACCTGACCCACGAAGAACACCGCCCGTGCGTGGGCCCGAACGCCGCCTTCCACCAGGCCGCCACCACGCTTCGCCAGCAGTTCAACGGTGCCGACGGGACAGACGCGTCTCGCAACGGCTACGGCGAGCACGACGCGATCCAGCCGACCGCATGGGAGGTGGTACAGCTGCAGGAAGCCGCCAAGAGCGACCCGACACTCGTCCTCGCCACCGCCCGCATCCGCGGCCGCGCGGCCGCCATCGCCACCTACGGCACGATGGCCGTCCCCATCCTCGAAGCACCAGCCGCGTACACCGGCTTTCGGGCAACGGTATGACCGTCTCATACCGCTATCGGAAGAAGGGCAGCCCCATGATCGGACACGACCCCGCATCCGCTCAGAAAGCCGTCCCCCACCGTGGAACAGTGGCTGTACGAGGACGTGGAGCGGCACGACGAGGCCGCCGACTCCCGGCCGGAACTGGCCGTCCACGACGCCCTCACGGGCGGCGAGTACCCTCCAGCGTCCAGACGAAGTTCTAGCCCTCGGCCCAGTAGTCCCTGAGCATGTCGCCAGGCCACTCGGGCTCATGCACGTCACCGCGGGGCCCCATCTCTTGAAAGTACGGAGCAAGGTCGTACACGGGCGTACCGTCGACCGCGTCCAGATCAGTAACGTGGAGATCCAGGCCGTCGACCTTAAGCAGTCGTGGGAAGCTGGTGGCGAGCTGGTTCGGGCGGCGGTGGTTGCGGTGGGCGAAGGTGCCCGAGGGCTCCCACCGGGGGTCGTTGCGTGGGCTTCGCGCGTGCAGCGCGACATCGTCCGGGGATGCCTTGCTGAAGTGCCAGGTGACGATCAAGTGGGAGAACTCACTCAGGCCCTTGACGACGTCGAGCGGGAACGTCGGGTTGAGTCGGATGATGGACTGGACGCCGCCCCAGTAGTCGTCGGCGACTTCCGTCCGACCGCCGACCACTGTGCCGATGACTTCGATCTGCAGCGTCATGGTGCTCCCCTCATCACATGCTGACGTGATCAATCTACGGTGCGCAGGTAGTCGGCCGCCCGCGTTTCAAGTTCGTTGGCGATCGGAATGCCGCGACGCCGGTAGGGGGAGAGGAGTTGCCGCATCTCCAGCACGCGTTGCCGGGCGCGGCCGGAGTAGATGCCGTCCTCCATAGCATTGAGCGCACGGGTCCACGTAGCGCAAGCCTCTTCGACGTTGCCAGCGGAAATCTGAGTGGCCCCTAGGTATCCCAGGGTCACGGCGTGGGTCCGTTTGAAGGCTGCGCCTCGGGTTCGGACGCTGCGACCGAACTGGCCGATGGCGCCCTTCTTGTCGTTGAGGTCGCGTAGCGCGCAGGCCGTCTCGTGTGCCAGCGACGCTTCGCCGAAGAAGAAGGTGCGGTTTGGTTCCTCTATGCCCTCATGCGCGCTGCGGAGGTCGTCTTCGGCCCGTAGGAGTGTCTTGGCCGCCTCTTGGTCCTGTCCGGTTGCGGCGAGGCAGCGTGCGTGAACGACACCGAGCAGTGCGCGCTCGCGGGGGGTTGCCGACTGATATCGACGGCCGGCCACCGATGCGGAGGATAGTTCCAACGCCTTGCCGACCAGCCCGAGATCGAGGGCCTGATGCGCCATGGCTCGCAGGATGTGGCCGGACAGCGGGGCGTCTCCGGCCCGGGCGGCAAGCTTCAGCCCGAGCGTGAAATAGGGCTCGGCGAGATCATGTTCACCGTTGTCGAACGCCATCCACCCGGAGAGGTAGGACGCTTCTGCTGCAGCGGAGTACATGCTGCGACGGACCTGGTCGCTGGTGAAGGAGCCGACCAGGTAGCGGGCGACGTCGGACCGTAGGTACTCGACGAGCGCGGTCCGGCCGTGTCCGCCGCCGCGCTGCTGGTCCATGCGGGAGAAGGCCAGCGTCATCTCGCGCACGCTCTCGACGTCGCCGCGGCCGACTCGCTGTCCCTTCCGCTCCGCCGGGGGCGGCTCCTTGGCCATCTCAACCCACCAGCCGTCAGTCGGCAGAGCGAGCGCGGCCGCCGAATACACGCCGCCGCGGAGCAGGCTTCGTCGGTCCGGATCCAAGTCGCTACTCCCCAGGTCGTTCAGCGCGATCACTGGATCGACGCGCCAGTCCAGCGCCCCTTGCGCTGGTGAGTCGGGCGCTGGGAACCCGGCCTCGGCTGGCGTGACGACGCGCTTCAGACGCCGGGACAATGCCTCGCACATGATTATGGGCGCGCGCCCGGAGGGCTGGTGACCGGCCACCCAGTGCTGGACGTGCTGCCGTGCGATGTGGGTGTAGTCCTGCAGATTGTTCTCTTTTGCGACCCGGACGAAGGCGGTCGCCGCCTGAGCCCGCGACCAATCTGCTTCCTTGAGTAACGCGGCGAACCGTTCGTTCCGATTGCGCGCCATGATGCGCCCCCGCCATGCCGATGATCCTGATACGCGTTTGGCAACCTGCCTCACGGTGTGCCCCGCGCTACATCCAACCTATTGCCCAACTGCTCGTCAGGTTTTGACAACTGACCGAAAGGCCCCTTCCCGACTAGCGTAACGATCCGCTCACGAAACGATCTTGTGTCACGTTTGGCAGTCACGCCACTTCAAGCAGGTATCGCCGACGCGTCAACCACGGTTCGCTGTACCTAATCACCAGGTGACTCGTTTAGGGCTCCTGAGCAGCACATTCATGGAAACAGAGGTGGCCGTGAACCCGCCAAGCACCATGGTCCACACCTTTCTAGAGCTTGCAGAGCAACCGCGGTTCCAGTGGGAAGGCCGGATGAGCGCAGAACGGTTCATAGGCCCCAACACCCGGATCAGGGCCCGCCCACGCCTCACAGCCGCACGCTGGCCCGGCAACATCGACGCAGCAGCACGCGTGTGCGCCATGCTCACGGACAACGCTGTCCTCCACGCGAAGCCCCTCTCAGGGAACGTCATCGGGCTCCGTCTCGTGTGCCCGCAGGACTCCGACGTTCTGATCATCGAGGTGACCGATGGTCTTGCCGACTTCCCCGGCTTCGACGAGTTGAGAACCCGGCGGGAATCGAGCGGGAAGCCCCGCGGGCTGTGGTGGGTGCACCACTACCGCGCACGCGTCGCGTGGCGCGTCAACTACGGCGACGCCGGCGAGCCCGTCGGAAAGACCGTGCAGGTCGTCATGCCCAAGGACTGGGGCCAGTAGCAGCCAGTCGACACCACCTCCCCCAGACATCCCCCAACGACGAGGCCCCCTATGCCCGACTCGTTAACGACTACCGCCACCCCCATCACCCCTCAGATGGAACGGGGCGCGGCCTCTCCCGACGCGCCTCTCATCGTCAGTCCGGTTGGCGCCGATACGGATCTGCGTGCCGCGCTGGAGGATCTGAAGATGGGCCGGTACCTCTCCGCCCGTGACCTGCTGGCCCGCACCGGCCCCAACTGGGCTTTACGCACCATCCGCAGCCAGCTCCTGGCGGCCGGCGCGGGCGAGCCGGGCGTCTTCAAGACCTGGCGCGACGAGGAACCCACCAGCCCGGATGCCGCCATGATGTGGGGCCGCGTCCTCACACGTGCAGCGCTCGCCGCGTATCGCGGCGGCCAGAGCCAGCAGGTGGTGGCACGAGCCGCCGGCCTGGCCCGGCAAGCTCTCTACCAGGCCAGGGTGCTCTGGCCGGCATGCCCCGTGCCGTGGGTGGATCTGCTCAAGCTGACACAGCTCCCCTTTGCGCCGCACCACTTCGATCCCCACGCCCACGAGCGGGGGATGCCCTGGGACGCGTTGAGAGATCCGGCGATGCATCACCGGGGGCCCTGGCCACTCCTGATGGAGATCAACAACCGTCACCCCGGAAACCGTGAGGGCCATCACCGCATGCGGGAGTGGTTCCACAACCGCTCGCGCGAACCCGGGGCCGCTATGAATTTTTCGTGCTGGCTTGTCGCGATGGGCACGCTCAACCCCCAGTTGCAGGTCATGCCCCTGTACGCGCTGATGGACGTCTACCGGCGGCTACATGGGGACGGTCGGAACGGCGCACTCACGTTCTGGCAGACGGCCCAGGTCCGGCATTACGCGTGCAAGGCGTACGACGACTGGTTCGCCGACATCCCTCCGGTCGACTACCCGTGGCAGCCGCTGTCGGACCTCAGCCACCTCGCGCACGCCCTGGTGGCCTGCGGTGAGAACGAGCGCGCAGCCTTCGTGTTCCGGGCAATGGGCCCCTACGTCACGCCGCAGCCGTGGCAGGACATCAACGCCAGTCTCGGCCGCTCCGCCGACTGGAGGGACGAGTTCCTCCGCATCCGCGCTTCCGTCTTGCGCTAGCCGGGACCCTCATGCTCAGCAGGGCCCCGCCGCCCCAGCGTGATCAACACCCCTGGACTGTCCCCGTACCCTCTCCCCCTTTTCGAAGGATTACTGGTGTCTCACAGAAGAGCCGGCACGGTTGAACCAGCGAGCTCGGACGATGCTTTCCTCGCACAGCTCGGCATCAAGCCCGAACTGTCCCGCAAGATGGGCGCCTTCGGGAACTTCGCGATCAGCTTCTCGGTCATCTGCATCCTGGCCGGCGGCATGAGCCTGTTCGGGTTCGGCCTGGGTCACGGCGGCCCTGTGGTCATGCTCGGCAGCTGGGCCGTGATCGGCTTCCTGACGCTGCTGGTCGGGCTGTCCCTCGCCGATGTCGTCTCGGCCTACCCGACCTCGGGCGGCCCGTACTTCATGGCCGACAAGCTCGGCGGGCGCCGCTGGGGCTGGGTGACCGGCTGGCTGAACCTGCTCGGTCTGCTCGGTGCGATCGCGGGCATCGACTACGGCGCTGCTGCCTTCGCCGGCGCGTTCGCGCAGATGCAGTGGAACATCGCGCCCACGGACGGCACGACCATGCTCATCTTCGGGTGCATCCTGCTCGTGCACGGCCTACTCAACTCCGCCGGGGTGCGCCTTATCACCGTGCTGAACTCGATCTCGGTGTGGTGGCAGCTGGCCGGTGTCGCCGTCATCGTCGGCGCCCTGACCATCGCCCCGGCCCAGCACCAGTCACCGAGCTTCGTGTTCACCCACTTCCACAACGACACCGGCTTCTCCCACCCCTTCTACGTCGGGCTTGTCGGATCCCTCATCTCGGGGTATACGTTCTGCGGTTACGACGCCTCCGCCCACGTCGCGGAGGAGACCACCGACGCCCAGACGTCCGCCCCCCGCGGCATCGTCCGCTCCATCTGGGTGTCCTGGGCGGCCGGCTTCGTGCTCCTGGCCGGACTGCTGTTCGCCCTACAGAACTACACGGCCACACAGAACACCGCGACCGGTGTGCCGCCCGCGCAGATCTTCCTCGACGTCCTCGGCGCGAGTGGGGCCAAGGCGCTGCTGCTGGTCGTGATTGTGGCGATGCTGTTCTGCGGGAACGCCGAGGTCGCCGCCGCCAGCCGCATGGTCTACGCCTTCTCCCGCAGCCGCGCTCTACCCGGCTGGCAGAGCTGGCGGATCGTCAACGACCGCACGAGGACCCCCACGAGGGCGGTGTGGTTCGTCATCGTCGTGCCGTTCGTCCTGGCCCTGCCGGCTCTGTGGTCTCCGGCTGCCTACGGCGCGATCACCGCGATCAACGCGGTCGGCATGACGCCGGCCTACGGCATCCCCGTCTTCCTCGCCCTGCGCAAGGGCCGCGCCTACCGGCCGGGCCGGTGGCGTCTGGGGCGGTGGCGCCGCCCGATCGGCTATGTCGCGGTCGCCTATGTGGTGGTCATCACCGTGGTGTTCTGCCTGCCACAGTCCACCCCCATTACCACGGAGTCCTTCAATTACGCCGGGGTCACCCTGCTCGTGGCGCTGCTGCTGGCCTGGGTGACCTGGATAACCCGCGGCAAGCGGGCCTACCAGCTGACCGCCGCAAGCGCCGCCCAGGCCGGCGAAGCCATGCTCAGCGAGGATTTCTGATGACCAACACCACTACACTCCGCAGCGCAGAAGCCTTGGGAACCGATCCGGCCCCCAAGGAGACGCTTGCCGAGTATGTCGACCTGCGTCTGGTCACCGACGTGATGCTGGTCGTCCCGGACCTGCAAGGACGCCTCCAGGGCAAGATCTTCAACGCTGATGTCTTCCTCGATCGGATGACCAGCGGGGCGGAGATGTGCGGCTACGTCCTGGCGACCGACGTCGACATGCGGCCGCTGGACGGGTTCGACTTCGCCGGCTGGGACCAGGGCTTCGGCGACCTGCGAGTGAGGCCCGACCTGACGACCATCCGGCTGATGGCGCACCGCCCCCTCACGGCCCTGGTTTTCGGGACACCGCTGCACGACGACGAGACTCCCGTCGAGGTGGCGCCCCGCCGGGTGCTGCAACGGCAGCTTCAGCGGATGCGTGAGCTGGGCTATCAGGTGAAGGCCGGCATCGAGAGCGAGTTCGTGCTCTACACGGACGGGCCGTCCGGCCGGACACCGGCGTGGGAGCACAACCTCGACTACGGCCTGCAGCATCCCCCCGCGGTGACCCACTTCTTCCGCCACCTGACCGACGCACTGCGCGAGTCCGCCATCGTTCACGAGGCCATCAAAACGGAGAGCGCCGGAGGGCAGACGGAGCTGACGTTCGCCTACACCGATGCTCTGCAAGCGTGTGACGAGTACGGCCTGTTCCGGATGCTGGTCCGCGATGTGGCCGAACGGCATGGCATGATCCCGGCCTTCATGGCCGCGCCCGAGACCGGCATCGCAAGCGGCCTGCACCTGCACCTGTCGCTGTGGAGCGAACACGATGAGCCCGCCTTCGTCCATCACCGCGGCGAGGACCTGCCGCCGCTGATGGACCACGCTGTGGCGGGCCTGCTGTCGGCACTGCCGCACCTCGCCCCGCTGTACGCACCAACCCCCAACAGCTACAAACGCTTCCAGCCGCGCTCGTTCGCCCCCACCCGCTTCAACTGGGGTTACGACCACCGCGGCTGCGCCATCCGCGTCACCGGCCACGGCCCCGGCGCGCACCTCGAAGTCCGCCTCGGCGGCGCGGACGCCAACGCCTACCTCGCGCTCGCCGCCTACGTGGCGGCGATGGCCCACGGCATCGAGGAACGCCTGACGGCCCGGCCGGCCTGCGACGGGGACGCCTACCAGGACCAGGCGACGGTGCCGCTCTTTGCCGACCTCAGTGAAGCACTCACGTACTTCGACAACAGCACCATCGCCCAGCTCCTGGTCGGCACAGACGTGGTGCGGCACTACGCCCAGGCGGCACGCGCCGAACTCGCCTGGCACCGCACGCACGTCACTGACATGGAGCGGCAGCGCGGCATCCGCTGAGACTCCCTGCCGCCGGGTGCAACTCCCCTCGGCGGCAGGGTCCAGCACTTCGTTCCCCGGACCGGACGGCGGTCCGGGGAACGGGGGGACAGCCCGCCCAGACTCCAGCCCCACCGCCCAAAACCCCAACTCACTCGGCGTGCGGCGCCGAGAAGGAGACCGCTCGTGGATAGCGTCCCCGGCATGACGTCTGAGAACAGCGACAAGAGCCCTGCCTCCGAGCAGGAGTCGCGCGACACGATGGTGCAGCGGCTCATTGAACTCGGCGCCGCCCGCAGCGCCCGCGTCGTGGCCGCGTTCCGTTCCCTCCCCCGGCACTTGGCCGCCCCGGATGAGGACATGGCCAAGGTGTACGAGCCTGAACAGGCAGCGATCACCAAAACCGACGCCAACGGCACCCACATCAGCTCCGTATCGGCTCCCCGCATCCAAGCCCTGCAGATCGAACAGGCTGATATCCAGCCGGGGATGAACGTCCTGGAGATCGGCTCCGGCGGCGTGAACGCGGCCTATCTCGCTGAGCTGGTGGGAGAGCAGGGCCACGTCGTCACCATGGACATCGACCCCGACGTCACCCAGAACGCGAGGGACTTCCTGAAGACGACCGGCTACCGCAATGTCACCGTCGTCACCGCCGACGGCGAGCAAGGGGCGCCATGGCACGCCCCGTACGACCGCATCATCGTCACCGTGCAGGCCGCCGACATCCCGCCTGCTTGGATTCACCAGCTCACCGAAGGCGGCCGGCTCGTCGTCCCGCTGCGGATGCGCGGCATGACCCGCACCATCGCTTTCGTACGCGACGGTGAGCGCCTGGTCAGCGACGAGTTCGAGCTGTGCGGCTTCGTCCCGATGCAGGGCGCAGGCGAGAACCGCGTGCGCCTGGCCCTCATCCACGACACTGAGGGCGAGGAGATCGGCCTGCGACTGGACGGGCACCCTGAACCGGACGCCAAGGCCCTCACCGCGGCCCTTCAATCACCTCGCGCCACGGTCTGGTCCGGCGTGACGCTCGCGGGGGATGAGTCCAACGAGCACCTGGACCTGTGGCTGACGACGGCCCTGGACAACCTCCCGCTGATGGCCGCAAAGCCCGCTGCCCGCCAGCGCGGCCTGGTCGCCTCCGCTTCCCCGCTCGGCGTGCCGACCCTCGTCGTCGGCGACAGCTTCGCCTACCGGACGGTCCGCCCCACCGACGACCCCGACCGGTTCGAGCTCGGCGCGATCGGCCACGGGCCCCAGGGCCAGAAGGTCGCCGAGCGGCTGGTCGAGGAAATCCAGAGCTGGGACCGCGACCACCGCGCTGACAGGGCACACATCGAGGTCTATCCGGCCGGAACGCCGGACGACCAGCTTCCCGCCGGCCGGGTCATCAACCGGCCACACACGCGGGTCACGATCGCCTGGCCGTGACGCTTCCAGCGTCACGGCCAGGTCAGCAACGCACATCCACCCACCTCTGTAGCGAGGAGAACGCGATGGCACCGCAGATCACCGGCACCACCCTGAAGGCCGCCACGGACTTCACCCCCGACGCAGGGTCGGACTTCGACCTCGACATCGAGACCGTCGCCTCCGCCCCGATCGTCGGCGCACTGCTGAACGACACCGGCGACGGCTGCGGCTCCACCTGCCAGTCCGCCTGCTCGAACAGCACCTGCATCGGCGGCTGACCCAGCAGGTGCGGGGTCGGCCCTGCAATGCCGGCCCTGCCCCGCACCACCGTGACCACGAAGGAGGCGCACCCATGTATCACGTGGTTGACGCGATCATGATCAGAGCATCGGTGCTGCCGCTGGCGGCCCCGCTGCCTCCCTGGCCGGCACCGGCCGATGGCAGCACCACCGGCACGGACGAATGGCGGGAGTGGATCATCCAGGTCTGGGCGGACGACACCCTGGCCGCAGCGATCGAATTCGCCGCACCCCTCCTCGCCGACGCCGTGCGAAAGGTGCTCAGCGGCGAGCGTCAGCGACCACGGACCCTCCAGCGCACCGCCGCCTCCCTGGCCCGCTACCTGCTGCGGAGTTCTTCACCGCACGAGAGCAGCCGGACGGTCTCGCCCGGATCTTCCGGGACTACCAGTCCTGGGCAATCACCCAGGACTGGTATCACCTCGCGGAGGCGGCAGACCAGGACTGATCGTTTGACATCCAACCTAGTCGCCCCAGGTCAGGGCATCGCACCGGACTAACTTGGCTGTCAAAGGACAGCCGCGGCTAGCAGTCGGGTCGCCCGGGGGAATCTCACCCCCGGGCGACCCGACTGCTAGGACAGACCGCCCTGATACCCCTGTCCGTCGCGGAGATCCGCCGCCTCATCGGACTGCTCCTCCGCCCGCACCGCCTCACGCCACAGCACCATCTGCACTGGTCATGGTGGAGACGCCTCAGCCAGACCCGGGCCTGCCGCAGCCACTACAAACGCCGAGGCCACATCCTGCAACTGTGATTGCAGTACAAGGACCGGGCCACGCACGCGTGCTGAACCTGCTGGATGAGGTCGAAGGAGGCTGTGCGTGACAGCTTCCGATGAGCCACTCCCCATGCCGCCGTGTCCTTGGCGCCGGTAGCCGCCAAGGACACGGTCAACCGGGACCTCATGCTGTTCAACAACGAGCTGGCGGTCGGGGTGCTGGGCAGCGTGGTCACACCCGTTGCGCTGCCGAGCCTGGCCCTGATCACGCTGAGGGCGACGCCGCTGGAGATAAGCGTGCTCTACGCCGCCCAGCGGTTCCCACCTGTGGTGACGGCCCTGTCGGGCCGGGCGCTGGTCGACCGGCACCGCAACTCGTCTTGCTGACCTGGGGCAAGGCGGTGGGCGGAGTCCTGTTGCTGTGCGTGCCGCTCGCCGCGTACCTCGGTTGGTTGTCGCTGCCGCTGCTGTGTGTTCGTCGGCCTCCTGCTCGCCGCCGACAACGACGGGGCGGCAAGCACCGCCGCACCACGCCGACCGCGGCGCACACCGCGCCGTACGGCGCCTCCACGGCGCGCACGTCCTCGACGGACACGCATCAGCGGACGGCGACCACGTCGTCGACGACCGCGGCCGACGGCGCCGCGGGCACGACGTCGGGCCGGTCGATGTCCTCCTGGTCGTCTTCTGCCTCAGTCTCCCGGCACAGGCACGAGCAGCAGCGCCGGCACGGCCTCGACGTCCGCGTCGGGTCTGTGCGTGCTCAACCTGATCTGCGTGAGCTGAGCTTCCGGCTCAACCCGTCCGCGCCTCACTCCGCTGCTGTACGGCGGTGAGGGCGCGGACGACGAAGACGCCGGCGACGGCCGCGCCCACGATGGCGGCGTCGGATACCAGGAGCGTCCCGACGTTCGTGTAGGCGCGGGCGATGATCTGGTCCGTGGAGTCGGCGGACATCAGCCCGACGCCGCTGAACAGCCCGATCAGCCAGAACACCCACCACACGTTCACGGACCGCGGCAGCCGCTCGCCGGGCGCGCTGTCGCGGTGGACCTCCGCGACGATGCCGCGCGGGAACCAGAGGTTGACGACCGGGACGACCCAGCCGAGGAAGACCCACAGCCCGGAGTAGCGGGGCCGCTCCCCGGACAGCTCACGGGCGTTGTCCCGCGCGCGGCCCAGCCATCCGAGGAACGCCACCGCGCAGATGACCACGGCGATCCCGCAGACCGAGACGACCAGGTGGTACTGGTTCTCCAGCCCGGTCAGCGG